>NZ_VKAD01000002.1:0-300000 GCF_008041945.1 Reinekea thalattae
AAGGTATAAAGGCAAATGAAAGCAACGTGTTTGTAGTGTTGTAGTGATGGACAGCCCGCAATGCCCCTTACCGGCTCGAGAACTCGCTGCGCTCAGACACACTCGCCGATAAACACGCATTGCTGACTGTTCTTGCAGTGACCTTTGGATAGTAGAAAAACAGATAAAAACAGTCTGATATAAAAAAGAACAAATAGATAATAAAGTTGCTGACTCAAAGTAAAGGGCGCTCTAGCTCTGCCCTAGCGAAGGTGTTTGAGCGCAGCGAGTTCTTGAGCTGGGCAAGGTAGAGAACACTGAACTGATAGTTCAGCTAGAGCAAGAAAGCGGCTTGAATAAGAAGTGAAAACTAACTTTGCAGTTTATTTTTTAAATCGTTAAATAATTGCCGTTTGGTTGTGGGGTCAAGGTCGGCTGGCGTAGCATCTGGGATAAGTGAAGTGGTATCCAGTTTAGCATCCGCATTGCTTTCAATAGGCGCTGAAAGTTGTTCAAGGTGACTTTGTAATACATCGGCTGCTTCGATTGAGCCTTGAATCTCTTCATCATCACCGGTCCACTTTTCGATACGCTGCTCCAGCTTTTCAATCATTTGAGCAACTTCTTGCTGAGAAGGTTTTTTTTCTTCTAGCCAAGCTTTGGCGCTTTGTGCGGTTGTGGACATTATTAAAGCCTTTCTGTCAGATTTAGAGCGTTGTAATTATAATGAATTGGTCGATCAATGCAGCCAAAAGTCATCCTATTGCATAGCTTACTTTACTGACTCTATTGATAAGATTAGGCTTTAGTCTGTTTAAATATGCATTGTTAATAAATCAGGTGGTAAAGGGAGCGGTATGTCTGAAGTAGTAAAGAATTTAATTAAACTTCTTGAACTGGAATCCATAGACGAGACTCATTTTCGAGGTCACTCTCAAGATTTAGGTTATCCAAAATTATTTGGTGGTCAGGTTATCGGTCAAAGTCTTTCTGCCGCTAGCCAAACAGTTGCCGATCGCCAACCACATTCGTTACATACCTACTTTATTCGTCCTGGAGATGCCAAGCTTAGTATCGAGTTTGCTGTAGAAAACGTTAGGGATGGAGGCTCTTTTAGTGTTCGTCGTGTTGTCGCAAGCCAAAATTCAAAACCTATCCTAGAGATGACTGTATCTTTCCAAGGGCATGAGGATGGCTTAGAGCACAGTGTTTCCATGCCTAACGTTCCCGGCCCAGAAGTGCTTGAACCAGAGTTGAAAATTTATCGGCAACATGCAGAAGAAATTCCTGCACCGATTCGCGATCTATTCACAGCAGATAGACCGATAGAATATCGCATAGTAGAAAATCAAAACCCATTTCGACCTCGCCACGGTATTGGTAAGCGCCATATGTGGATAAGATCTACCGCAGCGCTTCCCGATAGCCCGTTGGTGCACCAATCAATGTTAGCCTACACAACCGATTATGGATTTTTAGAAACCGCCCTGATGCCGCATGGTTTGTCGATAATTTATCCAGGCTTGACTATTGCGAGCCTTGATCATGCCATCTGGTTCCATCGTCCATTCCGCTTGGATGATTGGTTGTTATATGTCGCAGATGCACCAACAACAGGTGGTGGTCGGGCTTACGTACGCGGGCAAATTTTTGATCAATCAGGTCAATTAGTTGCCAGCACAACACAAGAAGGCTTAATTAGAGTGCCGAGCAAATAATGATAAAAGAAGTCACACTCGCGATCACGGGTGCCTCTGGCGCACCCTATGCTCATCGGTTATTGCAAGTGCTGTTGGATCAGCAGGTGCATGTGCACCTGCTAGTTTCTAAAGCTGCAATGATGGTTGCAGCCGTTGAGCAGGGCGAAGCATGGCCGACTAATCACGCTAAACTTGCCGATTACATTCGGCAGAACCTTTCAGCGAAGGGTAAGCTTGATATTTATGGCAGAGACGACTGGATGAGCCCTGTGGCTAGTGGTTCTGGAGCTCCTAGCACAATGATTGTTTGCCCTTGTTCTTCTGGTTCGTTAGCTAGTATTGCTACTGGCCAGTGCGATAACCTGATAGAGCGAGCTGCAGATGTCGTGCTAAAAGAGTCAGGACGACTTATTTTAGTGCCCAGAGAAACACCATTGCATGAAATTCATCTCGAGAATATGCTGAAATTGAAGCGCGCCGGAGCAGTGATATTGCCAGCCTCTCCCGGTTTTTACCATCAACCAAAAAGGGTTGAGGACTTGGTTGATTTTATTGTTGCTCGAATTTTAAAAAGTGCTGGTTTCGAGCAAACTCTGCTACCTGGCTGGGGTCGCTAGGCGAATATATTAGATGGCCATTTTTTAACATATGTGTAAGTCAGTCACTCAATTCATTAGAGTGGTTGGCTAAAATTTCCCCGATTAGATGACTGCGTTCTTTATCGATAGCCTCGCCAATCGCCTTACCCGTTAGCCCTTGAGCAATAAAGTTTTCAGCTGAAACCTGCTGACAAGCATCGGCCATACTCTGTAATAAAGCACCTTGTGGATAGGGTGTTGCTTCAAAACCCGTGCGTCCGCGAGCATCGGCTTGGCAAGCAATGATAAAACCGTGAAGATCTTCAGGCTGACGTAAGGCGTTAATATTTTTTAGTAGCTTGAGGATCGTCTTCGGCTTGAGCTGTGTAATGGTATGACAATGAGTATGGTAGCGGGCGACGTTTTCGACCAGGCGCGCTGTTTTTGTCGGCCACTTCATACGTTTTGCGATAGCGGGCACCAAGTCAGCACCTCGGCTTTCGTGAGCGATATGCGAAGGCAGTTTATCGACTGGAGTTAAACCCTTACCTAGATCATGGCATAAAGTCGCCATTAGGGTTGCCTCGTCATCTGTTTGGCTGCGGGCATAACTTAGGGCGAGCAACGCGTGTACGCCAGTATCAACTTCTGGGTGCCAGCGTTCAGGTTGGGGTACGCCAAAGAGACGGTCTAGTTCAGGGAAAATCAGCTTGAGCGCCCCTACTTGCCTTAAGCAATAGAAAAACTCTTCCGGGTTTTTACTCGCCAGTGCGCGACTCATTTCCGACCACACCCGCTCGGCGACTAAATGTTCAAGCTCGCCATTGTTGGTCATTTCGGTCATGAGGGCTAAGGTGTCAGGATGTACCGAAAAGCCTAAGTGTTTAAAGCGCGCCGCAAATCGAGCGACACGTAATACTCGCAATGGGTCTTCACTAAACGCAGGCGAAACATGCCGTAAGACTCGATCATTAAGGTCTTGCACTCCTTGGTAAGGGTCAATCAACCTACCATCTTGGCTTTTAGCGATAGCGTTAATGCTGAGGTCGCGGCGTAATAAGTCATCTTCTAGGGTGATGGATTGATCAAACACCACCTCAAAGCCTTTGTAGCCAGTACCTGACTTTCGCTCGGTACGTGCGAGTGCGTATTCTTCTTTTGTGTTGGGGTGTAAAAATACAGGAAAGTCAGCGCCGACCTGTTTAAAACCAGCGTCGATCATCTTTTGAGGTGTTGTGCCTACCACAACCCAGTCACGATCTTTGATCGTTAAGCCTAAAAGTTCATCACGGACAGCACCGCCAACGAGATATGTTTCCATGCTTAATGTTTCTATCTAAAAAAAAGTAGCAGCAGTATAAACAACAAAGCCCCTAAAAAGGGGCTTTGATTTAAAACGGCTGTTTGTTCTAGCTTGCTTAGAAGCTTGCTGATGCCTGTAGCGCAAAACCAAAGTCTTTAACAAACTCGGTAGCTTCGCTAAAGCCGTCAGGCTGTACCCAAGTACTAAACTCTAGACCAACGCCAAATGGTGTTAAACCAAAGCCTGTTGAAACCACATGGCTGCTATCGACGGCTAAGTTATTACGGTAGCCAGCGCGCAATGCGGCATGTTTACCAGCCTTTAATTCGCCACCTAAGGCTAAATAACGAGTCGGTACACCATATTTTAGGGCTTGGTTTTCGGTAAGGTCTAAATCCATCGCTAAGGTTGAAAAGGTAGTGCTGTGCGCAAGACCTGCACGCAATTTAGGGCGGATTTTTAGTGTCGAGCCTTGGTCGGTTTCCAAATCCCATGGAATGACATCTTTAAGTGCTAAGCCGGTAGTAAGCTTGCCCTTGTAGTCCCAAGATTTTGCCGCGCCTAAGTCGAGGTTGCCGCGTAATAGGGTGGTCGAGTTTTCTTGGAAATAGCCAACTGGGTCGTCTGAAATCTCATCAGACTCATCGCTAATGAGGTCAAGTTCAATACGCTTTTCAAATACGGTAAACATTTGCAGTTTTGGCGTTACTCCTAATGCAACATCGGTATCTGCAATAATGACGTTTTTAGCAAAGGCGACGGCTAATTCAGTCGTTTGAGCACCGATAAACTCAATCTCACTATCGAAGTTTTCTAGTGCAGAGTCATCAAATTCACCATTAGTGAAGTATGTGCCGTTGTAACTAGAGACTGCCGTTGTTGCCGTTTCGACTTCAGCTGCTTGTGTCTCAACATTATCACTAAGAGTTGCAAGTTCATCGGCCCACTCTGCTAAATCATCTTGATAAGCTTGGGAAGCGGCGCCTCCGGCATAGTCGTTTTCGTCTGGCTGTTCATTAATGTGTGCAGTAAGGGCTTCATTTGCTGCGGCTAGTTTTACCATTTCAGCACTAAGCACCGATGCTTCATCTGTCATGCCATCAAGGTCTTGGAGTAATGCGTCTAACGTAGTTTGATCTCCATCCGACAGAAGCACCTGTGCACCAATGACGAGATTAGTAGAAACAGAGACAGCCATACTTAAATTGTTGTTGGGCAGTGCTGCATCGAGCCAGTTTTCACCAACGCCCACTTGGAACGGTAAGCCATCAACAGTAGCTGAGCTGTCAACGATGTTTTGTAAGTTTGTGACTTCGGTATCCGTTACCGATACCTTACTGTCTAGCAATGTTGTATTCGTTGTTAAAGATGCTGATTCGTTATTTAGAGCAGTGATATCTGATGGGTCGACACTGCCACTTTGAGCATCACTTTGGATTCTAGTAACAAGGGTGGTTATGGCGGTTGTATTATCTGTAACGTCACTGATGACAGTAGACATACTTGCTTCTGTGCCGTCACCAGCAATCGCGGTATTAAACGCGTCGAAATCAGCATCACTCATAACATTTTGAATATCATCAAGAGTTTCAACTAGACCTGCGGAATCGTCTGTATAAACCTTAGTGGTAAATAATGACAACTCAAAATTGGTGTCTTGATTCTCAGCCAGCATTGCTGGGTTAAAATTGGTGGCGCTGGTAGCGCTTGCCGAGGCAACACCAGTTGTACCCATGGCATTAGAGGCTGCATCGTTACCGGTATAAGGGCTGGCCATTGCAATCCCTGCCGCGAGCGCACTAAAAGACATCAGTATCTGTTTCATAACTAAACCCTTTGTTTATGTAACATTTACATTGAGCTTAGCGGGAAATGGCGCTAGGTAAAAGCTAAATCAATGTTTTTATCAAAAAACATCTATTGTCATATTGACAGCTTAGGCGTGGCTTGAACTCTAAATGAATGATTAAAAATAAAACCTAAGGCTTTTTTCTAGATAGCCGATAAATCAAGCAACATAGTTATTCAGAACATTCTGAACGGAGTAGATAGATGAATATGCGAAGCCTAATGGCAGTCTCTGCTGCGGTAATATTCGCCGCAAGCTGCGGTTCTAATGGAAAAAAAGAAGAGCAAGCGCAGGCAGAAAAAGTTGATGCGATTGTTTCTCAAGTGCAAGAGATCAATGAAAAAATGCCAACGATGGAGCCAATGGTGCTTCAAGTGACTGGTTATGGCGCTATTAATGCGGCAACTCGCGGTGTTACAGAAGTGCAGAAGCGCTTACTAGCAATGCGAGCATCTAAGTTAGATGCTTATCGTACGCTCGCTGAACGAGTATACGGAACTAAAATTATCGGTAACTCAACGGTCGAAAACCTAGTTGTTCAAAACGATAAATACCGCGCCTTTGTTGATGCCAATATTTTGGGTGCAAACGTTATTTATCAAGAAATGATGCCTGATGGCAGTTACGAGACCATGGTTGAAATGATTATTGACGAAGGCTTCCGCAACTGTCTTGCCAGTCAAAATGAAGGTCGTTCTAACACTACCTGTGCATCTGATGCGGTACACAGTTTAGATTCGTTGTCACGTAGCAGCTTGTCAGCACAGGGCGTTAGCTCAACAGGCAGTGGCTTGTACTTCATTGAGTAATGACAGCCTTGAGCAATGATAGTATTTGCTGATTTCGTTAGTTACTGAACTGTAAAGCGTAGAGATTGGGGTAGGCGTATGAGCCGATTTATCAAGAGCGTATTTAAATTGTTACTGGTTAGCTGTTTGGCGATACCGGCTGTTTCTGCAAAAGAAGTCATTGCAGAAGGTGTTTCTGAAATCACCTTTGGTGATGAAAACAGCGCCAAAGTCCATGCAATGCGCAATGCGATAGAAAATGCCTCAATGCAAGTTAGCGCCAGTGTTAAAAGCAGTCAGGTGATGGAAAATGGTAATCTGACTGTCGATTACTTGCGAGTTAACAGCGCCGCACAGGTAACCGATATCGAAGTGTTGTCGGAAGGTCGTGAAGGGGCGCTGTACAAGGTCGTCATTCGGGCGGATGTCTCGCCAAATCAAATTTGCGCCAACGTCGTTGCCAATAGCTATCACAAGTCGGTCGCCATTACAGGCTTTGCAATGGAGCATCCGGAGCATGCTACCTTAGGCCATTTAGGTTCGGTTGATCGCTCGCTTGCTGCTTTGTTGGTGAATGGTTTAAACGGCCGCCAGGGTACGCGAGCATTAAGTGCAAACTACATGACGCTTTATCCGAATATCGCTAATGCGCCAACTCAAATATCACCGAGAATGACTCTAACACGTGCAGTTTCTACGGCTAAAGACTTGGGTGTTCAGTTTGTCGTTTCTGGTGTGATTCGAGATATGGCCATGGAAAATCCGGATGCGCCGCGAGCCAATGGTTGGGATAAATGGCTGAAAAAAGTTGGTGTGACCAAGGCTAAGCGAACCCGTCATTTTGTTTTTGATCTATTTGTTCATGATGGTTATTCGGGTGCGTTAGTTTTTCAGAGCCGTTATAAAACCTATGGTTTATGGAATGAACGTAATCATGATGAAATCGGTTTTGCCACCGGTAAGTTTTTTACCACCGATTATGGCCAGCAGGTTCGTATGTTAGTCGACCGTGCAGTGACCGATTTACAAGAAACCGTTCAGTGTCAGCCGTTTATGGCGACGATTGCGCAAGTGAGCGGTAATCGTATTTATGTTTCTAGCGGCGCTGAAAGTGGTTTGCGTCCGGGTGACTATTTATCGGTTTACCGCACCAGCGAACGTTTTAATCGTGAAGGTGATAATTTCTGGCAAATTTCAGATACTCGATTAGTCGCAGAAGTGAAGCAAGTTCAACCCTACTATGCTGTTGCCGAATTGGCGATTGGCGCAGAACGTTTGAATCTGCAAGTTGAAGATATTGTGATGGCTTGGTAATTAAAATCCATTGCGAATGTTCTTGTACACTTTCAGATCAATAAAAAAGCCAACGTTAATGTTGGCTTTTTTGGTTAGTCGCGAAGAACTTTTATTAGCTTGGCGATTAAAAGTTTTTGCGTAGGCCAAATAGGTAGTTGATGTCTTCTTCGTCTTGATCGTATTCACCGCCAAACGGCGTGCTGTCCGAAATCGCACTTGCACCAACGTAAATATCAATGCCGTACAGTTCTGGGAAATCGCGGCCGAGTTCAACGTGACCAGTAATGCCGATATCATCTACGTCATCTTTTAGCCAAACGCCAGCGCTGGCGTCGAGATATAGACGGTTAGATAAGTATTTTTCCAATACTAATTCTGGATACCAAGTATTTCGTTTGATACCACGGTATAAATTAATATCTAAGACATTATTCAGTGAGGTGCCAATTTTAAATTCGGTCTCATCGCTTCGAGTGTCAACAAGATAGTTGTAGGTAATGACTTCTAAATCGATATTGAAGTCATCGAACTGCATGTTGTAACCAAAGTTGACATCCATCTCGACAGGAACGCCTTCGGCTTCTTCTGAAGCATTAATATTTATAAAGCGTATGCTGGAATAGGCATTTTTGTTGGTGTTAGTCGCTTTAACATAAACGCCGATATCGTGATTGGTTTGGCTGATACCGCGGAACAGATAGTCGGACATTATGCCTGCCTGTTTAACGGTAGCGGCCTGAGTACTGGCAGCCAGGACGAGTGCTGCGGATGCAAAAAATAGCTTGTTCATTGAATCCCCTAGATTTCAAAAGAGTGCTGCATAGCAGCGTTAAGCTGAGACTAATCGGCTTGTCTGTATGGGTCAATGGCGCTGTTCTGAAAACACTAATGGGTCGACAATTCATCAAAGGCAGACTGGCTTAGTTGTGCTATGTCGCCTTTAGCATCACAAATATAGCGAGTGCTGTTATCCATATTCATCAGCGTCAGGTAATTACCCCAAGCGTAACCGGTATCTAAGCCGATCATGTTGTAATTATGAGTGATACCCATGAGTGCAGCCCAGTGACCAAAGATAAGTCGGTGCTCGCGTTTATTCGCGGGCCATTCATACCAAGGCAACATACCTAACGGGGCCTTTTGTGGTGACGACTTGGCTTTGAAATCGAGCTTGCCGTTTGCATCGCAAAACCGCATGCGGGTGAAAGCATTAACGATATAGCGTAAACGGTTGTGACCAATCAGTTTACCGGACCAACGATTCGGGCTTTGGCCATACATCTGTTTAAAAAATTCGTAGCGAGCGTTTTTATCGGCAAAGCAGGACTCGGCTTCGCGAGCCCGTTTTATCGCTTTTTTATCCGACCACTGAGGTGGAATCCCCGCGTGGGTCATGATCAGCTTGCGTTGCTCGTCTTGCACCAGCATGGGTTGCTCAATGAGCCAGGCTAACAATTCTGCGGCGTTAGGCTGTTTTAAAATATTACGAATTTCTGAGCTTGCTTTCGCAGGTAAGGCTTCATAACAGGCCAGAAGATGCAGGTCGTGATTGCCGAGTACGGTTTGGGCGGCATCACCTAAGGATCGAACATATTCTAGCGTGCCTATAGAGTCGGGGCCGCGACAGACTAAGTCGCCAGTGAGCCAAAGCTGGTCGTTGCTTGGGTCGAACTTAACATGATCCAACAGTCGCTTAAGTGGCTCAACACAGCCGTGTAAATCACCGACGGCATATAGACTCATTGCGCGCTCTCGTGCATGGCGTTAGCAATGCGAACAAAGCTTTCGATGTCGAGTGTCTCTGCTCTAACACTAGGATTAATATCGATATTGGTAAGTGCTTGCTCATCGATAAGACCTTTAAGGTTGTTCCTAAGAGTCTTGCGTCGTTGAGCAAAGGCGGCTTTTACAACCTGTGCGAATAACTGAAAATTTTCTGCTTTATAAGGCAGCTCTTTTCGAGGTGTTAATTTCACAATAGCCGAGTCGACTTTGGGTGCTGGACTGAAAGAACCCGGTGGTACAGTAAATAAATAGCGAGCTTCGCAGCGATACTGCATCATGATACCTAAACGGCCATAAGCGCTGTCGCCAGGAGCAGCACATAGGCGCTCGACCACTTCTTTTTGCAACATAAAGTGCATATCACTGATCAGTTCTGAAAACTCCAGCAACCGAAACATTAATGGCGTTGAAATGTTATAGGGCAGGTTGCCGACTAAACGTAAAGGTCGGTCATCCTGTGCTAAGGATGCAAAATCAAATTTCAGCGCATCGGCTTCATGAATCTCTAGACCTTCGTATCGGAAAAACTGAGCTTTTAAAATGGGGATTAAATCTCGGTCCAATTCGATAACGTCAAGATGTCCGTCGAGTGCTTGTAGTAACGGCTCGGTAATGGCACCACGCCCCGGACCAATTTCTATAAGGTGTTGGCCAACAGTTGGGTTAATGCTTTTAACGATTCGATCAATCACATGGTGATCGTTTAAAAAATTCTGACCAAATCGTTTACGCGCTTTATGCATGTCGTTGTTCCTGCTGTTTTAGTTGCTGCTGTTGCGCCATGCTGTGAGCATAGTTTAGTGCGGTATAGAGAGAACCGGTATCGGCTCGACCGGAGCCTGCAATATCCAGTGCCGTACCATGATCCACCGAGGTTCGAATAAATGGTAGCCCAAGGGTTATGTTGACGGCATTACCAAAGCCTTTGTACTTTAAAACTGGTAAGCCCTGATCGTGATACATGGCAAGTACCGCGTCGGCATTTTCTAGATAATGTGGCTGGAATAGAGTATCTGCTGGTAATGGGCCTTGAGTGCGAATGCCTTGCTGATGCAACGCTTTAAGTGCAGGAATAATGGTGTCGATTTCTTCATAGCCAAGATGGCCGTCTTCACCGGCGTGTGGGTTGAGCCCAGTGACTAAAATAGTTGGTTGCTCGCAACCAAACTGATGGATCAGGTCGTTGTGTAAAATACGGCAGACACGTTGAATTTTATCCTGCGTAATGGCGGCACTGACATCTTTTAGCGGTAAGTGCGTCGTTACTAATGCGACTCGCAATCCTTCTGTCGCCAGCATCATCACAACTTCTTCGACGCCGCATTGATCGCGCAAATATTCGGTGTGACCAGTAAAGGCTAAACCGCCGTCGTTGATAACACCCTTATGCACGGGGCCGGTAACAATCGCTGAGACTGTTTGGTTGTTGGCAAGCTCTATGGCAAGGTCGAGCATCTGAATGACATAACGGCTATTGGCTTTGTTGAGCTGGCCGGTGATAACTGGCTGATCAAGTGGAATGTCCAAAATAGCAAGCACACCCGCCTGGTTGCTCAGGTTTGCAAGCTCAGAGCGGTCGATTTTTTTAACTGTGACCTCGATACCCAACTCAGAGGCGCGCTGTTGCATTAGCTCTAAGTTCGCGATGACCGCGGTTGCTCTCGGAAAACCTTGAGCAGCCTGCAATAAACAAACATCAGGGCCGATACCAGCTGGCTCACCAGAGGTGATGACTAAGGGTTTGTCAGGGTTAGCAGGTTTGCAAGGATTAGCGATACTCAACGAAAGACTCCGCACGTAGTTCAGATTGCCAGCGCTCTAGCGCATCGTTGTAACGTTGTTGGCCTAGCTGATTGCGTACTTGCTGGCGTACAACATCGATACTGACATCACGATCGCGACTGCCTTCCACGCGTAAAATATGAAAGCCAAATGGCGATTTAAAAATTTCAGAAAGCTCACCCTGCTGGGTGTTTAATGCAGCTTCGGCAAATTCAGACACGTAGCTGTCCAGTCGACTCCAGCCGAGCAAGCCGCCAAGGCCTTTACTACCGTCGTCCTGGCTGAATTCATCGGCTAATTCTGCCATCGACTCGCCCGCTAAAATACGAGCTCGTAATTCTTCTAGCAGTGATTGTGCGGCGGCGTCGTCAAACACGATGTCGGTTTTGATCAAGATATGACGAATAGAATACTCTTTGATATTCAGTGAACGGACTTCTGATTTGTTCGTCAGTTGGGCGAGGTGCAAGGCGCCATTACGCTCAACAATAACGGCTTCGTTGTCGTTTAAAACCGGTACCAGCGTTCGAAACAAGGACGGTATATCCGCCAGTTTGCGCATGCCCAAATCACGGGCGTTGTCTTGATCGATTAATTTGGCACCCTTGTTGAGTTCTGCGACCAGCTGTTCAGCTTGTGTGCGCTGGCTGCTGTCAAAACGCAAATAGCTCAATTGATATTGCGTTTCGGTAAAGGATTGGCCGGATTGAGTTTGTAAAAAGCGATCAACTTCCGCATCGGATACATAAATTTGTCGGCTGATGATTTGCTTCTGCAATTCTGCAATGGTCAGTTCATTGCTGATCTGTTCTCGGATCGCTTGCTCTGAAAATCCGCGTGCATTGAGTTGCTGATAATATTGAGCGACGTTCATATTTTGTCGCGCAGCAATGCTGGCGATGGTGTTATCAATGGTTTGGTCAGGAATGATAATTCGTGATTTTTTAGCCAGTTGCAATTGCAGTGACTCTAAAATCAGCGTATCCAATAGCTGCGCTTTTAATGATTCATCATCAGGCAGTCGGTTCGGCGCGGCACGGTATTGGTCTTTAATAAAGTTTAAGCGGTTATCGAGTTCTTGCGCCGTAATGACGTCATCGTTAGCGACAACAATAATACGATCGAGCAAGACCGCTTGGCTGGTGGCACTGAACAGTAACGCGCAAATAGCGATAAAGCATTGGCTCGCTAACGAGTGAGTTCGGTATGTTGCGTTTGATCGAAACAGTTTAGTCATTTTAGGCTCTGTCATGGGTAGTTAAATCTGTCATTGATAGTTAAAGAGACGGCCTGCATATCCAAAATCGAGGCTGTTTAATATTGATTCAATGTTGCCGCTACCCGAATTGATGCCTTTGAGGGTCAGTTCAAAATAAAACTCCCACTCGGTTTCTTCTGGGTAAAACGAGTCGCTGTCATCGTCGTCAGCAGCAGATTCTAATGCTGCTAAGCGTACATTCCAGCAGCAATTATCGTATTCTAGGCCGTACAGTATGTCGTTAAACTGGTAGGCGTTTGGGCTTTCTTGCGCTTCTTTTTCAAAACTGGCGTAACCGATAAGCGCAACGTTATACCTGACAGGGAAGTAAGCACCAGCTTTTAGATAGTCGAACGTGGTGCCGTAATCATCACTGTCTTCATCGTCATCTTCTTCGCGTTCCGCTTCAAAGTAACCAAATACCTTATCCGTCGGTTTATAGTGGGCTGTTAGGCCATAGCTGCTGAACGTTTCAGCGTCATGCTCAAGCGCGGCATCGGCGCTGAATGTCCATTGAGAATTCGGTTGATAGCCCAGAGTTGCAAACCAATCGCTCCATACTGGCTGCCAATCTTCATCAATGCTATCGACACCGGTTTCGGTCAACCTTTCTTGAGACAGCTGAATGCCTTTGCTCATACTAGCGCTAAAGAACTCTGCATTGCCGTTTGCCTGATAGCGGTAAGCTAGGCTGGTGGCGAGGCGGTTCATGTCGCCAACCCGATCGTAACCTGAAAAACGACTGGCGGTAAAAAGAGCAAAGCTGGTGGCTTCTTCACTGTCTAAAATAGGGCCGTCTTGGTCGGTCAGCGGCGCATAGGCGTAATAAAGTCGCGGTGAAACAACGTGTTTATCGCCATAGCTGGTGCCTATATCTAAGCTGGCGCGACCAGCATATTGGCTGACTTGCTCTGCACCGTATTCGCTGTTTAGGTCTAAGCCTTGATCGTTAGTTAGGCTGTATTGACTCGCAAATACTTCGAACTTAGGTTTGAAATAACTTTTGGAGCTGGCTAGGTAGTCTCTACTCAAGGAAAGTGATGCGTAACTGCGAAATGCTTCGGTTGCATAGTCTAATTCGTTGCTCGCAAGACTATTTAGCTGGCTATCGGAGAGGCCACGGCTAAAGTAACCTAAGCGAAATTTTTCGACCTGATCAAAGCCTAAAATGGTGCTGTTAGGCGTTAACGATAAAGCGAACTCTGGCGCGCGTAGATAGTCATAATCGCTGGCACTGGCGTCGCTGGTAGGTTCATACTCTTCTTGTTCTTCAAACAACAGGCTGCTGCTGAACCTACTGTTGCTGTTACTTAGTTGAATGCTGTAAGTCTCAAAGTCTTCGCTGCTGTCATCGACGGGGCGGCTGTAATCGATCGCCAACTTATTGTTCAATGATGCAACCGATTTACTTAAATCCAGTGACAGCGTTTGGTAGTCGACAGAATCAGACCCTGAGTAATAGGCTGGGTCAAAATTAATATCACTGACCCAGCGGCTATCGAACTGGTATTCGATGCCACCGATAATTGAGCCTTCTTGCTCGTGCGAAATCGACCAGCGTCGATCATCGCTGCTATCAGCTTGAATAACCTGGTAATCAATTTGGTTGGTGCCGCTATGCTGTTTGGTTAAAAAGCGGAACTCATTACGCAGCACACTGCCGTTATCTGAGGTGATGACTGGCGTGATTGTATCGTCGTAGTTGGGCGCTAAATTGATGTAATAGGGCAGTGTCGTTTTACTACCCAATGTAGGCGTTAACAGGCCTGTTCTTGGTCGATCATCGATAGGGAAGCTGATGTAAGGCGTGTACAAAACAGGAATGTTCTTTACTTCGAAGCGTGCGTTCCAAGCGGTGGCTAAGCCTTCTTCACTATCGATAGTAAGGCTGCTGGCTTTAATGTTCCAAGCGTCAGAGCTGGGCGCGCAGCGAGTAAAGGTAATGCCGTTGGCATTAAAAGCATCGGCTTGAGTGCGTTCAATTTGGTTTGCTTCGCCGTGTAAGTTTTGTTGGTAGAGCACAAACTGCGCATTGTTGATGATCGCGTAATAATCTTCCAAACTGAGCGTAGCATCGCTGCCGCTGATACCATTGTCGGGTGTGCGAATAGCCACGTTGCCGGAAAGCTCACTCTGCTGGTTTGCAACTGAGTAATAAGCTTGATCAGAATTGGCAACACCCTGCTCGGAATAAATTTTAATATCGCCAGTCAAATGATGGTTTTGCTCGGCATCGCTGTTATCTTGGTCGAAAAGGATGTAGGTTTTACCGCCTTTGACGATCTCGGGTGTTTCGATAACCGGTGCCACAAAGCGGCCGCTACAATAGGGTGCGACATTGGCTTTTTCATCGTCTGAAAGTGACTGCCATGCTTTCCAGTCGGTTTGTGTTATCGGTTCAGCATTGACCGTTAACAGCACCTGAGAGGTAAGCACAAGGCAGGTTTTTTGGAGTGTATGTCGTCGCACAGAAATTCTTGTCTGGATAAAGGTAAGATCATAACCAAATTCTTGTCTGAACGCATGAGGCAAGGTGATTTTGGCGACGTAAAAAATGTGATTGATTGCCTGAATGCTAAGGCATTGGCCGAACAAAACTCAGAGTTAGGGCTCTAAATAAACTTTCTAGGTCTAAATAAGCTATCTAGCTTTAAATAATCTCTCTATAGGAATATTGGTACAGTTTTTATGAAGTATTGGGCAGGTAAGATCATTGGCGCCACGATAGGCTTTTATAGCGGTAGTTTTCTGGGGTTGGTCTTAGGCCTGTTGCTGGGTAACGCCTTTGATCAAACCACGAGGCGACGAATAAGTGGTCCTGAGCGGCCTGCATCATTAGGCATGTTGCAAACGGTTTTTTTCCAGGCGACGTTCAAAGTCATGGGCCGAATGGCGAAATCCGATGGCCGAGTGACTGAGCATGAAATCAACATGGCGCGCAAAATTATGGCGCGTATGGCATTGAAAGAGTCTCAGCGATTAGAAGCGATGCGGCTTTTTAACGAAGGTAAATCACCAGAAACGCAGATTGAACCCTTATTGCAGGATCTCGCGGAAGTGATTGGTCGACAAAGTGGCTTGAGCCAGATGTTTTTAGAAATTCAGCTTATGGCAGCCTATGCCGACGGCCAGCTCAACAGCGTTGAGCGCCAGCTGCTAGCTAAAATTAGTCGCTATTTGAGTATTAGCCCCATTCAGTTTGAAATTATTCATCAGCGTGTGCGCATTCAGGTGCGCTATTCATCGCAACAGGGGCAGGGTGAGACTAAGCGCCAGCAGGCATCATCTGCGTTGGTGGATGCCTATAAAGTCTTAGGTGTTGAGGCCAGTGCATCTGAAGCCGAAGTGAAAAAAGCCTATCGTCGACTGATGAGTCAGCACCATCCAGATAAGTTACTGGCCAAAGGCTTGCCTGAGTCGATGATGGAGATGGCAAAGCAGCGTACGCAACAAATTCAGCAAGCTTATGAGCAAATTAAGTCCGCACGCCGCTAGGGTTTGCGGTCTAATCTTTTTGGTAGATTAAATCCCAAACACCGTGACCAAGGCGCTCGCCACGTTTTTCGAATTTAGTGACTGGGCGGTGCTCAGGTCGAGCAGGTAAATAGTGGCCAGTGCCTGCGGTATTACTAAAGCCTTCGGCTGCATCCATGACTTCTAACATATGCTCGGCATAATTTTGCCAATCGGTCGCCATATGTAGTGTGCCGCCAGCTTTCAGTTTACGACGAATCAGCTGGGCGAATTCGGCGTTAACAATGCGTCGTTTGTGATGGCGCTTTTTATGCCAAGGATCTGGAAAAAACAGCTGTACACAGCTTAGGCTGCCATCGGCAATGCAGTCATTCAGGACTTCGATCGCATCTTCTTTGTAGCAACGTACGTTGTTTACATTCTCAGTGGCTACTCGATTAAGCATGCGGCCAACACCCGGTAAGTGAACCTCAACGCCAATAAAGTTTTTTTCTGGTGCGGCAATGGCCATGTCGACAAGGGAGTCACCCATACCGAAGCCGATTTCGAGCGTTGTATCGGCCTCTCGCTGAAACAGCTGTTGGCTGCTTATTGGGCCTTGGCTAACGCTGAGGCCATAAGACTTCCAATGATTGTCTAAGCTGAGCTTCTGGCTTTCCGTCATACGTGCAGCGCGTAATACAAAGCTTTTAATGCGGCGAGGAAAGTCGATGTTTTCTTGAGTCATTGGAGGCTTCACAATAAAAAAGCCGCAAAAGCGGCTTAGGTTTTTGGTTTATTCCACAGCGATAACAGTATCGGCGTGGGTTCAATCAGTGACAGATTAGATCGATTAGAAATCGATGCTCATAACCTTTTTCACTTTATTCATGGCGTTTTTCTCTAGCTGGCGGATACGCTCAGCAGAAACGCCGTATTTTTCGGCTAATTCGTGCAATGTCGCCTTTTGATCACTTAACCAGCGCTGCTGGATAATGTCGCGTGAACGATCATCCAGATCTTCAAGTGCAGTAAACAGCTGACCATGTGCGTCATCGGTATAGTTTGCGCGCTCAACGGTTAAGGCTGGGTCGTCGTTCTCATCCTGCAGGTAATCTGAAGGGTGAAAAGCAACGCCATCGTCGTCGTCATCGTTAAAGCCATCGAAAGCAGCATCGGACGCTGTTAGACGGCCTTCCATGTCGTACACCGTCTTTTTGGTGACGCCTAAGGTGTCAGCAATGTCTTGTGCTTCCGTTTCGTTTAACCAACCGAGGCGTTTTTTTGAACTGCGTAAATTAAAGAACAGTTTACGCTGTGCCTTGGTGGTGGCGATTTTAACAATACGCCAGTTGCGCAAGATGTATTCTTGGATTTCAGCTTTGATCCAATGCACGGCAAAAGATACAAGACGCACGCCGACTTCTGGGTTGAAGCGACGAACCGCCTTCATTAGGCCAACATTACCTTCTTGGATTAGGTCGCCTTGGTTTAGACCATAACCAGAATAGGTTTTTGCAATGTGCACGACAAAGCGTAGATGCGACATAACTAAGCGACGAGCGCTTGATAGATCGTCATCGTAATAAAGACTTTCAGCGAGTTCTTTCTCTTCTTCTGCACTAAGTAGCTCGAAGGTGTTTACCGTTTGAATATAGGCTTCGAGATTTTGACCTGGTGATAATGTATCTAGTGCTAGTGTCGGAACGCTATTATTTAGTTTCACATTCACTCCTTATTGGGCTTCGTGAAATTCGCTACAGCCGACCATTATAGGACGGATCTGTACTTAGTTTAAACCCTAATAACCTAGTTTAAACCCTAAAGCTGAGAATAAAACATGGGGTTAGCAAACATTAATTAAAGGTTTGTTTACAATGGCTTTAAAGTTGTACCAAAACATACGTAGAATCGATGGATTTGGTTCTGTAGTGCTTATTTTAGTAATTATTAATGTTATTTAGGGTCGGTGTCTCGCAAGTGTTTCCATAAGGCTATTCGGGCGCCAAGCAGACTGACCGCAATCGCCGAGGCCACTAAGATCAATAACTCTTTAGCGCTTAACCAAATAGCTGGACTACTCAGACCATAGCCAGCCAGAAAAGGTTTTAGGGTTGACTGAAAATTTACGCTGATCAGCGTTAGTAGCAGCGAGGCTGCTAATCCGCCAAATAAACCATACCAAGCACCTAAATACAGGAATGGTCGGCGAACAAAGGCGTCAGTGGCGCCCAAAAGCTTAATAATCTGAATATCGGCCTTACTCGATTCCACCGACAGTCGAATGGTGTTGCCAACAATCAGCAAAACAGCCATAGATAGCATGCCGCTGAGCAGGTTTACGATCGATTTGGCGATACTCATCAAATGATTAAGTCGTTCAATCCAAGCCAAGTCCAGTTGGATATCTTCAATTTCAGGAACGTCAGTCAAGGTTAAAATTAACGCCTCTAAATCGACTCGATCTTGCAGTGCAGGGACGACAACGATGCTCGCTGGCAATGGGTTATCGCTTAACTCAAGGCCAGTATTTTCGCTGATCAGTGGTCGGAAGTCCTGCCAAGCTTGCTGCTTGCTGATGTAGTCGGTGCTGACGACTTCTGGGCGTTGTGCCAGTTCAGTTGTCAGTGCTTGGCCTTGCTCTAGCGATGTTTGATCGTTGAGATAAAGAGTGATTTGACCGCCCTGTTGCCAGTGGCTGGTTTGTTGTGCGACCGCTTGTAAGGCAATGTAAAACAGAGCAGGTAGGATCAGCGCAATAGCAATCACCAGCCAAGTCAGAGCGCTGGAAATGGGTTGTCTTATCAGTGAGTTGAGAGCTTCAGTGGCGCACTTTTTATGATGCCTGAGCCAGCCAGAAACATCCCAGCCTGTGGACTGCGTCGAGCGTTTGCGATTCGCCGTTACTTTTTTCTTTCTTGCATTGGCCATTTTATTCGCCGCCTGCCGCAAAAGGAGAGTCCATCAGTTTACCGTCGCTAAGCGATAGCACACGATAATTGAGTCGCGCGATCAGTCCCAAATCATGGCTGGCAATCAGAACGGTGGTGCCTAAGTCGTTGAATTGCTCGAACAACGTCATGATGTCTTGAGACAATGCCGGATCAAGGTTACCTGTCGGTTCATCGGCGAGAATAAGAATGGGGCGCTTCACAACAGCGCGAGCAATACCGACCCTTTGCTGTTCACCGCCAGACAATTGAATCGGGCGGAAACTCGCCTTGCTAAGCAAGCCGACTTTGTCCAACGCGGCATGCACGCGGCGTTTCATATCGTTGGGTTTTTCGCCAGTGATAAGCAGCGGCTGAGCGACATTGTCGAATACCGTATGGTTCATCATCAGCTGGTGGTCTTGATGAATGATACCCAGCTTACGGCGATAAAGCGCAATATCTTGGCGGTTGTAGTTTTTCAGCAAAGCGCCGTCGACTCGGACCGAGCCGGAGGATGGTTTTTCGATCGCAGTAATCAGTTTTAACAGCGTACTTTTGCCTGCGCCAGAACGGCCGGTCAAAAACGCCAGTTCGCCCTTTTCGATATGGAAGGACAACCCTGATAGCGCCTCGTGGCCGCCGTCGTAGCGTTTACTGACTTGCTCGAATCGAATCATGGCTATTGTAAACCCAGCAGTGCATCGACAAATTCTTCTGCTTTGAAGCGGTTTAGGTCTTCAACCTGCTCACCAACACCAATAAAGCGAACGGGTATGGGTTGCTTGTTTGCCAGCGCAAAGATAACGCCGCCTTTGGCGGTGCCGTCGAGCTTGGTCAGCGCCAGTCCGGTCAGTGGTGTTGCTTGAGTAAAGGCTTGTACCTGATTGACGGCATTCTGTCCGGTTCCAGCATCGAGCACGAGCAAGACTTCGTGCGGCGCGTCTTGATCAAGTTTTTTGATAACGCGTTGCACCTTTTCTAGCTCAGTCATTAGATTGTCTTTGTTGTGCAAACGTCCGGCAGTATCGGCAATGATGACGTCTATGTTGCGAGCTTTGGCGGCCTGAACGGCGTCAAAAATAACCGAAGCGCTGTCTGCGCCAGTATGTTGTGCCACAACTGGAATGTCGTTTCGCTCGCCCCAGGTTTGTAGCTGTTCAACTGCCGCAGCACGGAAGGTATCACCAGCGGCCAACATGACAGAATGGCCTTCAGACTGAAAGCGCTTGCTCATCTTACCAATGGTTGTGGTTTTGCCGACACCGTTGACGCCAACCACTAAAATGACGTACGGCTTGTGATTAGTGTCGATAACCAAGGGCGCTTCAACCGGTGTGAGTAATTCAATCATGGTGTCGCGTAGCGCTTGCATAATGGCATCGTCACCAGCGTTTAGCTCTTTGCGAGATAGCCGAGCTGTCACCGTGCTGAGTATCTGTTCGGTTGCCTCAATGCCAACATCGGCAGTCAGCAACAGCATTTCGAGATTTTCTAGCGTATCTTCATCGAGCGACTTTTTACCTAAAATAGCGCTGCTAATACCGCTGGTAAATTGCTCGCGGGTTTTACCCAAACCAGATTTTACTCGTTTAAGCCAGTTGGCTTGTGCGACTGCAGTGTCTGCTTTAGACATCTCGTTGCCGACCTGAGTCTGTGCTTCCGAGGCCTGTTGTTTCGAGGTTTGTGGTTCTGGGCTCTTGTGTTTACGCTTTGAAAATCCGAACATGGTGAGAGGTGCCAATAAACTATTCTAGAAGGTGGCCTACATTAACACAGAATCAATGGACTAAAAACGGATGCTCAATGTTTCACTTTAAGCGACGCACACTCTGGATCATCATGTATATCACCATCCCGCTGATTGCGTTATTAAACAGCTTAGGGCCAGATGAATCAGCGCAGAATGATGCGGAAAAGACTCAAGCCGCGTCGCCCACTGAGTCAACTCAATCAATTGCTTCGACAACAGAGCCAACCAACTCGGCAATAACCGAGCCGGTTATGGCGGATTCGTGGCGTTTATCTGAGCTTGCGTTCGACTGCTTAAACTCTGTTTGCCCAGTTTATTTACCGGGCGCTGCTGAATTTTATGTCACGGTAATCAGCGATCAGGTTCCTGTTGAGCGCGTTGATGTCCCGACTCAATTGCAAGTCTCTGCAACAGGTCAGGCAGGTTGGTTTGTCATTAGAGTTAAAAGCCCAGCGGGCGATGAAGCGATCGAGCAAGCGCGGTTATTTTTACAGCAGTGGTTACCCGCAAACGCAACCATGAAACTGGTCTTGAGCGGCGATATCGATAGCGCCATTGTTGAGCATTGGTCGTCGTTAAAATCCGAACTGAATGCATCTGGCGCACCTTACCGAGCGGCAGTGCAAGCTTTGCCGACCTCGATAGCCAGCCCTACCTTGGGCAGCGAACAGCAGCTAGCATTTTTGCTTTGGAGTGAAGTGCTTAAACAAAGGCTAGCTAAACAGCAAATCGAATTGCATTGGGATCACCGCGCCAAACCGAGCTTCTTGATTTTATCTGCTCCGGTAGATCCTGCCGATTTAAAACCGGTTGATAATTCTGAATTGGCCCCGATCTTATCGGCTTACATCGATCAGGCCCAGTTGCCGCAGCGCAGTGCAGAACAGATTCATCGCTATGCCGTTTCGGCAGTATTGCATCAGTTACCACTGTCTTATTTTGCTGAGCAGGGCGAACGTTTAAACGCCATAACCTTGCCTTCTATTAATCGTGCGCGAGACTACTTCATTGAGCAAATCCAGCCGTAAAAAAAATCATTCAAATCCACAGCCACGTTCAACGGCAAGCGGTACTTTAAGAATTGTTGGTGGTAAGCATCGCGGCCGAAAACTCAGTATTCCGGCGCTCGATGGCCTACGACCAACCTCTGATCGCGTTCGAGAAACGCTGTTTAATTGGCTGCAGTTTGAACTTGCTGGCATGTCAGTGGTCGATCTATTTGCTGGTACCGGCGCTCTCGGTTTGGAAGCCTTATCACGTGGAGCTAAGCAGGTTGATTTTGTTGAGCCGCAACGCCTAGCGGCGCAAGGTATTCAGCAATCGCTGTCGGTTTTGGCTGAAACAGAGGCTCAGGTTCATATAAAAACAGCGCAAGCTTTTTTACTTGAGCAGCCAACCAAAGTTGATTTGATTTTTGTTGACCCTCCATTTGCATTAGGGCTTTGGGATCAAACGCTGAGTGCGTTAGTAGAGCAAGACTGCTTGAACAATGGCGGCTACGTTTATCTTGAAAGTCCGAAAACGCAACCGATTAACCTGCCAAATGGATTTGTTGTCGTAAAAGACAAGACCGCGGGCAATGTTCGCTTTCAACTACTTCAGCTGCGCAGCTCCAGTTGAACTTCTTCCGTTGTATAACCTAAGTCGATTAGATGTTCTTAGCTTTGAATAAATAGCAGCTTGGATAAATGCAGACTGAACCAACAAAAACTGGAATGAATAGGGTATAGCAATGACTCAATCAAACAGATTGCAGCAACAGTTAGCTGACCAGCTGCTTAAACAAGATCAGGCATACCGGGACCAACCTTACGCTAGCGCTGCGGTTCGGCAAAAGCGGCTGCGCACACTGAAAAAAATGCTGGTAGAGAATCGAGCAGAAATTTGCGACGCCATTGATGAGGATTTTGCCGGTCGATCAAAAAACGAAACACTGATTGCCGAATATCTTCCCAGCGTTATGGCAATTAATGATGCGGTTCGTCACCTTAAAGGCTGGATGAAACCAGACTATAAAATGCCGCATTGGTTGTTTCAGCCTGCAACGGCCAAGGTGCTAGCGCAGCCGCTTGGTATTGTCGGCATCATGGTGCCTTGGAATTATCCGCTTTATTTGGCGATAGGCCCGTTAGTCGGTGCGCTATCGGCAGGCAATCACGCCATGGTAAAGCTGTCTGAATTTACGCCAAAATTTGCTGCTCTGTTTGAGCAGCTTATTCGAACCTACTTTACGCCTGGCTTAATTACCGTCGTTAATGGCGAAACAGAAGTAGCGCAAGCCTTTAGTGCCTTGCCATTTGATCATCTGGTTTTTACCGGCTCAACCGCTGTGGGCAAGCACGTTATGCGAGCTGCGAGCGATAACCTGACTCCAGTAACTCTTGAATTAGGCGGTAAAAGCCCAGCGGTGATCGACCGTTCTATTGGTATGGCTGAGGCCGCGCAACGGTTAGTTTTTGCTAAGTCGATGAACGCAGGGCAAACCTGTGTCGCGCCCGATTATGTATTGTGCCCAGAAGAGTCGATTGACGATTTTATTCAGCACTATATCGCCGAAACAAAACGCCAGTACGCTGATATTCGTGATAACGATGATTTCTCCAGCATCATTAATGAGCGCCAACGGCAGCGTTTAATCCATCTGTTAAACGACGCTAAAGCACAGGGTGCAACTCTTTATATTGTTGGTCAGTCAGGAAACCTAGAAGACAGTGATGCTTTTGAAAACGACATCAGTTTTGAAGGCTATGGCACTAAGTTTCCGCCAGTTTTGGTCAAGGATGCACCAGCAGGTTGTGAACTCATGACTGAAGAAATTTTTGGGCCGATTTTGCCGGTGGTAGGCTACAACGAAAGAGCCGAAGCTTTGCAATACATCAATGCCCGACCAAGGCCATTGGCGCTTTACGTGTTCGGTTTTGATCGCGCGTTGAAACCTCTGTTCGAGCAAGGTACGCACAGTGGCGCATTATTGTTCAATGAAGCCTTGATTCATGTTGCTATGGAAAACCTACCCTTTGGTGGTGTTGGTGCCAGTGGCATTGGCCAATATCATGGTTTTTATGGATTTCAGCGCTTATCGAAACTTAAACCGATTGTTTCTAAAGGCCGTATAAGTAGCTTGAAATGGCTTTACCCGCCCTATAAAGGCTGGATAATTCAGTTAATGTTGAAGATTATGCGCGGCTGATTTGTTCGCAATCGTCGCATAAGGTAATATTCGCGCGCTTTTTTTGACCAACTAACGGAACGCCAATGACTAGAATCGTCGTCTATCCGGGAACTTTCGACCCTATTACGTTGGGGCACATGGACTTAATCGAGCGCGGATTACGCCAGTTCGATAAGCTGGTTGTCGCGGTAGCAGCTAGCCCAAAAAAGAACCCGTTGTTTTCATTAGAGAATAGGGTGGCCCTCGCTAAAGAGGTAACTCAAGGGCTAGGCAATGTTGAAGTGATAGGCTTCAGTAATCTGTTGGTCGATTTTGCTCGGGAGCAGGGTGCGCAAGCAATTTTGCGTGGCTTGCGAGTGGTTAGTGACTTTGAATATGAGTTTCAGCTAGCCAACATGAACCGAGTTTTAGCACCGGATTTAGAAAGTTTATTTTTAACGCCGTCAGAACAATTTTCATTTATATCGTCGACCTTTGTACGAGAAATTTCCTTCCTGAAAGGGGATGTTTCTAAAATGGTCCATCCGGCGGTTGAGGCGGCGTTGACCAAACAGTTCGATGGCTTGGGGCGTTAGTTTAACGCGCAAAAAAACAGCCGACACTAACGGCAGTTAATAATTAGTAGAATGAATAAAAACAGCGCAATTTACAGACGCTGCAACGAAGAGAATCAGGAAGGACTACAACATGGCGTTAATCATTACCGATGAATGCATCAACTGTGATGTTTGTGAGCCAGAATGCCCGAACAGCGCTATATCTGAAGGCGAGGAAATCTATGAGATTGATCCGGCTTTATGTACTGAGTGCGTCGGTCATTATGACGAACCACAATGTCAGCAGGTTTGCCCAGTGGATTGTATCCCGCACGATGCAGACAACGTAGAAAGTCGAGACCAATTGATGGAAAAGTATGAGCGCATCATGGCCGCTCAGGCCTAAGGGCTTATCCTCTAGCCAGTTAACTGGCTGCTAACCCGGTTTCGGTTAGGTTAACTCACAGCAAAAGCCTCAACACAGTTGGGGCTTTTTTTCGTTTGGCGAGCCTTCACATGCCTGTCTGAAATTAGGTTGCTAGCTAGAGGGGGTATTTCATTGCCTGACTTGTTGGTCAAAATACATTGTCGATAATGAATATCGGTGTTAGCCTTGGTCACCGGTTTTTAACACACCTCATGCCGGAGCACACTCCATGCGCGTCGAAAACGACATTAAATTGGGCTTTAAGGATGTCATGATCCGCCCGAAACGTTCTACTTTAAAATCTCGCTCGCAAGTCTCACTAGAAAGAACCTACACCTTCTGCAATAGCGGTCAAACTTGGACTGGCGTGCCAATTATTGCCGCCAATATGGACACTGTTGGAACTTTCGAAACAGCTCAAATTTTGGCTGGTTTTAAAATGCTCACCGCAATGCATAAGCATTACTCGGTACAGCAATGGGCGGATTTTTTAGCGCAACTGCCTGTCGAACAGCTGCCCTATATTATGGTCAGCACTGGCACTTCCGATGCCGATTACGAACGCTTGCAGCAGATATTGGCACTAAACGACGGCCTATCATTTGCCTGTATTGATGTTGCCAATGGTTATTCGGAGCACTTTGTCAGTTTTCTACGTCGTGTACGAAAGAGCTATCCAAAGCTGACCATTGTTGCTGGTAATGTTGTTACCGGTGAAATGGCTGAAGAATTAATTTTATCGGGAGCCGATATCGTCAAGGTTGGCATTGGCCCCGGCTCTGTTTGTACCACGCGAGTAAAAACAGGCGTTGGCTATCCACAGGTTTCGGCGGTTATTGAATGTGCCGATGCCGCTCACGGTTTACGCGGTCATGTCATTTCCGATGGCGGTTGTGCCTGCCCGGGTGATGTTTCTAAAGCCTTTGGTGCCGGTGCTGACTTTGTCATGCTCGGTGGCATGCTTGCCGGTCATGATGAAAGTGGCGGTGAATTAGTTGAGCAGGAAGGCAAAAAATTTAAACTGTTTTATGGCATGAGTTCCGATACCGCGATGGATAAATATCATGGCGGAGTTGCTAATTATCGCGCCAGTGAAGGCAAGACAGTTAAAGTTCCTTACCGCGGCTCAATCGTCGATACGATCCATGACATTCTGGGTGGCGTGCGTTCAACCTGTACCTATGTTGGCGCCAGTGAATTAAAAGAACTGTCTAAACGTACGACTTTTATTCGCGTACAAGAGCAAGAGAATCGCGTCTTTACTCAATAGCTGTTGCTTGATTTAACAACCATTCAATCGATGGTTGTTAAATCATTAGAAAGCAATTTATTCGGCAGACTGTTTTTCAAGTTTTGCGAGTGTGTAACTGCCACCGATGACTCGTGTTGTGGTGGTCAGTATGCAAAGCCCAAAAAACACCCAAGCTAATATCGGGAAGTAATTTGGCAGTAGGCACATGGCAACAAAAAATAGAATCGTCTCAGTGCCTTCCATTAAACCATTGATATAATAAAAGCCCTTGTTCGGGTAGCTCATCGAATTCAGCTTTAGTCGTTCTGCTAAAATAGCAAAGGCCAAAAAGCTAGAACCTGTTCCCATAAAACTAAATATCAGTGCTGCGGCAGGCAATGCGTTTGTTTGAGGCGCCGCCATAGCAAAGCCAAAAATCACACCTGAGTAAAAAATAAAATCCAAAACAATATCGAGGTACGCGCCCTGTTCACTGGGTTTGCTTAAGCGAGCAACGGTGCCGTCGAGGCCATCAGCAATGCGGTTTAGTGCAATAAACAGCAGTGCTAAAAGATAATGTTGTAATGCTAAAGCAGGGATGGCGAGCATGCCGATAAAAAAGCCAAACAGACTGATATGATTTGCGCTGATACCTAAGCGAAGCATTTGTTTTGCTATAGAACGTAGAGGCGGCTTTACCGCGATTAAGCTCCAACGATCAAGCATGACTCGCCTCCAATTCGATACAAACTGCGCCGTCAGGAATATCCTGTTGGTCGTGTGTGACCAAAACGGCAGCAATGTTTTGTTGTTTTAGTTGAGAAAACACCCAGCCACGAAATTGCTCGCGTAGACTGTCGTCCAATTTTGAAAACGGCTCGTCGAGCAACATCAGTCTAGGCTCGGATAACAGAGTGCGCAACAGACTGACGCGTGAGCGTTGGCCACCAGATAATGTGGCAATATCTCGGCTTTCAAAGCCCGCTAATCCTGCTTCTGCCAATGCTTCTTTAATACGTTGTTGTTTTTCTTTTTTTGTCCAGTGGCTCGGAACACCAAAGACTAAATTTTGGTAAACATTTAAATGTGGAAACAACAGGTCTTCTTGGAATAAAATTCCGATGTGGCGTTGCTCAACGGCAACGTCAGAAATTTCACTGCCGTTTAAATAGATGTGTCCGCTGCGTTTAAAACCGGGCTCCAGCGTCCCTAATATATCTGACAAGATCGTCGACTTACCAATGCCGCTTGGACCTTTAATGGTAGCGATTTGGCCAGCTTCGATCATCAGTGAAACTGGCTGAAATAATGCCTGATCGGCCTTAAAAATTTGTAGCTTGTCTAATTTAAACATAACTGCCGTTTCTTAGTTATTAGTTATTAGTTTTGGTTTTTAGTTGCTTGGCTGAATTAAAGCAGCGCTTTACGTTTTCTAAAGAGTAGCGCCGGCGCTAATGTTGCGAATAAAAAAATTAATAAGGGTAGAGCCTGTTGCCAAAGCGCCATGACCGCAATGAGTCGGCGATCGCTGCCGCTGGTAATGGCGACAGCTTCAGTGGTGAGTGTCGAAAATTTACCGGCGCCGATAAAAAGTGTTGGCAAATACTGCGCAATCGAAACCGAAAATCCGGTAGCAAAGGCGTAAAGAATAGGCCGCAATAAAATTGGTAATTTAATTAGCCAAAAACTTTTTAAATGGCTGGCACTGAGCGATAAAGCTTGCAGCTGATAGCGTTGATCGTAACGACGATAAGGCCCGCTTAGTGTTAAAAATACATAGGGGATGACAAAAATGCAGTGCGACCAAAGCAAGGCGTAAAAGTTAGCGTCGATGCCGAGCTGAATAAGAAAAACCTGAAAGCCAAACAGAAACGCAATCTGTGGAATCAGTAACGGCAAGTAAATAAGCAGTTGGATGTTGTCGGTATTGATGCTGCGTTTTTTATGTCGTAGCCGAACTTCATTTTCGAGCATCAATATGCAAAGCACTAAAGCGAGAGTCGCGCTGGCTAAGGCCAATTGAAAAGTCGTATAAAAAGGTTCGTCGATACGATTAAAAATTCGTGACCAAGCTTTGGTTGAAAAACCGTCCGGCCAAAGGTGAGGGTAGCGCCAACGTGATGCAAAACTCCAACTGAGCATCTGCAAGGTCGCGCCAATATAAAAAGAAAATAACAGTAGCGCTGAAACCAGTGCGATGGGTTTTTCCCAAAAAATACGGTGTGCCTTTTTGGAGCCCTGATTAACAACATGGCAACGCAATAAGGCGGCAGGCTTTTCTAATAGATGCAATAAACCCAGCACCAAAATGTTAATGGCCAGTAAGGATGTTGCACCCGCTGCACCCAGTGTTCGTAATTCTAAATTAGGATCGTAGAACCAATGGTTGACCATCACTGCAAGAGTTGGTGGTGTTGTTGGCCCAGCGATCATCGCAATATCGACAACGGTTAATGAGTAAGCAATGATCGCAAAAAATGGCAATTTAATCTGTTTGTACAGCTGCGGAAAAATTAGCCAAACCCAAGCGTAGCGACGACTGTGCCCTAAGCTGTGAGTCAGCGTAATGGTTTGACTGACTTTAAGGCTTGGCAAAACCGCGAGCGACATAAAAAGTAAAAAAGGAATTTCTTTTAACGTCAGCGCTAAAATTAAACTCAAGCCCATCGGGTCTTGGAATGTCGCAATATTGGGCGGTGACGCCAGCTGATCGAAGCCTTGTGCTAGCAATCGAACTAACCAGCCGCTGGGCATAATTAATAAGCCTAAACCTATGGCAAAGGCGGCATGAGGGACAGAAAGTAGCGGTGCTAAGTTGCGCTCAATGGTTTTAAACAGCTTAGAAGGGTAGAGGCCAATCAATAATAGCAGTGTTATCAGAATGGCTAAAAATGACGCGACCAGACCTGTTGTCAGTGTTGTTTTTAGCGCAGTCCAAAAGCCAGGATAATCGGTCATTAACGACCAAGCCTGAATGGAAAATGCGCGAGCATCAATCGCCGGCAGCCAGCCAAAGGCAGGCAGCCAAGTACCTAATAGGCCGACGGCAACAGGCAATAAAAAAATTGCACTGGTGAGCCAAGGGCTGGTACTTAGACCTACTTTTGAAAGCTGCGGTTTTAAAAAAAATGTAAGGTATGGTTTCAAGAAAAATCCGTTTAATTTCCGTAACGTTCTAACCAAGCAGCTTCTAACGCAGCAACCCAACTGGCGTGCGGCTCTTGCAACACCTTGGCGAGCTCTTGGTTAGATAGCGTGGCAATACCTTGCGGCAAGTTATCAAACTGTGCTTTTTGTGAGGCATCCAGTTTGTCCATGCTTAACACGGTTGGGTCGCCCCAAATTGTTGGGTTCGCTTTACGAGCTTGAGCCTCTGCAGACATTAAAAAGTCGGCAAATACCATGGCCGCAACAGGTTGGCTTGCGTTGTAAGGGATGGCGACAAAGTGGCTATTACCAATGGTGCCGTTATCGTGGATGTAAGTACGAATACTGTTGGGTAGTTCGTCGTTGGCAATGGCACTGCTGGCTTCAAACGGGTTAAAGCTCAGCGAGATAGCAATTTCGCCGTCGTTGAGTAATTGCTTCATGCGCGGTGCGCCATCGGTAAAGGTTTTACCCTGACGCCACATAACTGGGTGTAGTTGATCTAAATATTCCCATAACGGCGCGGTGACAGAGTCAAAGTCGGCCATGGTGACAGGCGCATAAAGCGCAGCATTTTGTTCGCTCAATTCAATCAGCATTTGCTTTACGAAGGTGGTGCCATGAAAGGCCGGTGGCGCAGGATAAGTAAAGCGGCCAGGGTTTGCTTGCGCAAAGGCTAATAGTTCGGCTGCGTTACTGGGTGGCTGGCTGACCAGTTCGCTGTCGTACATAAATACCAGCTGAGCCATGCCCCAAGGCGCTTCTAGATGATCGACCGGAACGGTAAAGTCATACAGGGTTGTCGGTTTGTTTTCGGTGTCCACCAGTGCGTAATTAGGTAAGTCTTGCGTGAACGCGCCATACAGCAAGCCACCCTTTTTCATGCTGGCGAAGTTTTCACCATTGATCCAGATTAGATCGACCGCGCCGCCGTTATCTTTGCCGGCGGATTTTTCTGCAAGCACTTGGCTAACCGCTGTAGCAGCTCCGCTTTTGACATGCTTAACATCGATGTCGTATTCGGCTTTAACCCGATCGGCAGCCCACTGAATGTAGTCGTTAATGTTTTCGTCGCCGCCCCAAGCATGAAAGTAAACCGTTTGCCCTTTGGCTTGATCGAGCTTGTCTTGCCATGCATCAGCGTGAGCAGTTGGCAGAGCAATCAGAGTAAGATTAACAAGGGTGGCAATGGCAGCACGGGTAACAGGTTTCATGAGTGTCCTTATGTTTAGGTTGGCTATTGTTGTTGTGGTCAATATTTTTTAGCAAAGCAGCTCAAGCAAATATCTGCATTAAATACAGCTCTCGTGTTTATCATTAACGTCGACATTGACAGGCTCGATAAAAGACAGCGACAGAGTTAGATAGTTCCATTTTGTTTAAGTGGCTGACGAGACAGCCTATAACAATAGAGCGCTAGATTTCGCGGTATTCGAGTTCGCTTGCAGGCGTTAAACAAACGGCAGTTGCAACAAACTATAATAGCCTGCGAAGCCTGTTTTTGGGTAGCGCTTGTCATTAAACTATTAGACAGGGCGTTTCATTTATTAACTAGGGTTGCAGCATGTCACAAAAACAACAGCAAAAAGAACGTGAACTATTAGCCTGTCAGCCAGCTTTTTTACAACTGGATGAAAGCCTGCAGAAGTTTTATCAAACCGCCTGCTTTGCCAGTCCTTGGCTGTTCGGCTGGCTCAAAAGCTGTACGGATTGGTCGGCCTTTATGGATTTTGTTAAAGCCGATGTCGATGCGAATCGTGAATTGGAAGGGCTCAGTAACGATTGGCGATTAGATGATGAAGCCGGTGTGATGAAGCAGTTGCGTTGCTGGCGCAACCGGCACATGGCGCGTTTGATCTGTCGCGATCAGCTACAGCTGAACAATGTGCGCACCACGGCGAAGGCGGTTTCGGATTTAGCTGACAGCGCCGTGAATGCCGCGCTCAAATGGAGTACGGATGCAGTGCAGCAACGCGAAGGTGTCGCCGCGAGCTGTCGCTTTAGCGGCCAGCCGGAGCAATTGGTGGTTATTGCAATGGGTAAGCATGGCGCTCAAGAATTAAATTTATCCTCGGATATTGATCTCATCTTTGCTTATCCCAGTCAGGCCGAAACTGATAAAGATAAGCCGCACGAACAGCTGTTCACCCGCATTGCCCGCAAATTAATAAAACTGCTTGATGCGCGTACCGCTGATGGTTTTGTGTTTCGAGTCGATATGCGCTTGCGGCCTTGGGGTCAGTCTGGTGCGCTGGTGTCTAATTTTTCTGCGTTGCAAAACTACTATTTACAGCACGGTCGTTTTTGGGAGCGCTTCGCTATGGTTAAGGCTCGCAGTATTACTGGCGCGGCTGAAGCACAGGCGCAGTTGCAGCAGATTTTAATGCCTTTTGTGTATCGCCGTTATGTTGATTATCAGGCAATCGGTGCGTTGCGCGAATTGAAGCAAAAAATGAATGCCGAGGTGCGACGGCATCGTTTAGATCGCAATATTAAGTTGGGCCGTGGCGGTATTCGCGAAGTAGAATTTATTGCTCAGGTGTTTCAATTGATCCGTGGCGGACAGGATGTTCGCTTGCAACAAAGAGGTACTTGGCCGGTGTTGTCGGTATTGGCTGAGGTTGAGTTATTGCCCTTTGAGGCTGTTGAGCAATTGCAGCAGGCTTACGATTTTTTGCGTGATTTGGAACATCGCATCCAAGCCATTGATGACCAACAGGGTCAAACCTTACCATCCGATGAACTCAGTTTAATGAGGTTGGCTTGTGCGATCGGTTATTCGTCGGTTGATCAGTTAGAGCAGCAGTTGCAGCACTATCGTGATCAGGTGCATCAACATTTTAGTCTGTTAATCAGTGAAGAGAGCGAGCAACTCGATACAGCTGAATTGAATGGCTATCGGCAACAATGGTTGGCCGATAAGTTAGAAAATAATGAGCCGCTGGTACAGCGCTTGGCGCAGTTTCGTGACTTAGCCGCCGTTCAGCGATTGGCGCCAAGTGCGCGACAAAATTTGGATGCACTGATGCCCATACTGTGGGCCAAGCTGCAAGCTTGCTCGGATGCTGCAAGTCGGTTTGACGCAATCGCTCCAATTTTGGAAGCGGTATTACGGCGTACGTCTTACTTTTCATTGCTGGCAGAAAACCCAGCCGCGGTATCCGAATTAGTCAAGTTGGTGCCGCAAAGTCAGTGGTTGGCTAACAACTTTATTGAAAAGCCTTATCTGTTAGATGAATTAATCGACCTGCGTAGTCTTTATTCACTGCCGACTAAAGTTGAGCTGATGGATGAATTGCATCAGCAGCTGTTGCGCATACCCGAAGAAGATTTAGAGCAGCAAATGGAAGTGATGCGACACTTCCGTCATGCCAAGGTTCTGCGAGCTGCGGCGTGTGAAATTACAGGCTTATTGCCACTGATGAAAATTTCCGACTACCTTGCTTGGGTTGCCGAAGTTGTTGTCGAGCAGTCGCTTAGCTTGGCATGGCAGCAGATGCTGGCTAAATATGGCCGACCTTCCTGCTTGAATGATGAGGTTGGCGAAGTCTCGTTTGGTGTTATTGCCTACGGCAAGATGGGCGGCCTTGAGTTGTCTTATGAATCCGATTTAGACCTCGTGTTTATTCACCGGGCCGACCCGCAAGGTGCAACCGATGGCCCTAAGGTTATCGAGAATCCTGTGTTTATGGCTCGGCTCGGGCAAAAGCTTATTCATCTGTTATCGGCACAGACTGCATCCGGCAGCCTTTATGAGGTCGACATGAGGTTACGTCCGTCTGGAAACTCCGGCATGTTGGTGTCGAGTGTCAGTGCCTTTGCCGATTATCAGCAACGAGAAGCCTGGGTTTGGGAGCATCAGGCTTTGGTCCGGGCGCGCTTTATTGCTGGCGATGCAAGCTTAAAGCAGGCCTTTGATCAGATTCGCCAGTCGGTGTTGTGCCAGCCTCGAAGTCGACAGCTGTTGTTGGCTGAAGTGACTGCCATGCGGCAAAAAATGCGTCAGCATCAATCGGCTCACGTTAGCGCTCGTTACCCAGGGAACGACTTTAACGTTAAGCAGGATGATGGCGGCATTATTGATCTTGAGTTTATGGTGCAGTTTTGGGTGTTACTGAATGCTCATGATTATCCGCAGATTACGCGTTTTTCAGATAACGTTCGGACGCTAAATGAGCTGAGCAGCGCTGGCATCGTGTCGCAAAGTGAAAATGAGCGCTTGCAGCAAGCCTATTTAACCTTGCGACAAGCGGCGCATCACTGCATTTTATCGGCGCAAAGTAGTGGCGTGGTGCAAGTAGAAAAGCACTCGTCGTTGGCTCAGGCAATAGAGGATGTCATCAGCCTTTGGCGCCAGCATATGCTGACCTAGCGGCTGCAATAGTCGATTTATATTATTGCGATATTTGCAGGTTATTTAGGCCTAGTGTCGCTCTTAGAATAAGCATACAATATTTCACTCTTTTAAAGAGATTCATTTTTTTAGTGCGTTTTTTGCACTGTTGATTGACCGATTATTCATGCATGGGAGCAATACGATGGCCGCTTTTGGAACCGTTTTTATGCCAGAAATGACGCTGGCGACCTTTGAAAATAGCCAATGGAGCGAGTCGCAAGTCGTGCCATCCGACCGATTGCAGCTGCATCCTGGTGCTCATGTATTGCATTACTCAAGTACTTGTTTTGAAGGACTTAAGGCGTTCCGTCATCAAAACGGCAGTGTTTGTATTTTTAGAATGGACGCCAATATTCGCCGTTTACAACAAAGCAGCGCTTTGCTGCATTTGCCAGAATTCAGTGCTGAGCAGCTATCGAGCATGATTGTCGAGATTGTCGCCAAGTACGCCAGCGAAGTACCAGCACCTCCAGGCTCAATGTACATTCGCCCAACCCACTTTGGTACCGACCCTGCCATTGGTAAGGCCGCAGCGCCATCGTTAGAGTCGCTGTTGTATGTTTTGTTGTCGCCGGTGGGTGATTATTTTACCGGTGGTGCTCAGGCGTTACGTTTACTACTTGATGAAGATGGCGCCCGTTGTGCACCGCACATGGGTATGGTGAAAAGTGGTGGCAACTACGCCAGCGCACTGGATCCTATTATCAAAGCAAGGGCAGCGGTCAAGGCCGATCAGGTATTGTTTTGCCCGAACGGTGATGTACAAGAAACAGGCGCGGCGAACTTTTTGTTAATCGACGGTGATGAAATTATTACTAAAGCGCTCGACTCTAGTTTTTTACACGGCATTACTCGAGATTCTTTACTAACCTTAGCTGCCGATATGGGCATGAAGGTCAGCGAGCGAGAACTGACGGTTGAGGAATTATTAGAGCGCGCTGCGAAACCAAATTGTGAAGCGGCTTTGTCTGGTACGGCTGCGGTATTAGCACCGGTTGGCACCCTGATTCATGATGGTAAAGACTATGCGGTCGGTTCTGCTCAAGAAGGGCCGACAACTAAGAAGCTGCGTCAGGCGTTAAATGATATTCAATGGGGCTTGGCAGAAGATAAGTTTGGCTGGTTAACGAAGGTTTAACTTTAATCAGTTATAACGTTGGTTAGGTATGGCTTTGGTCAGGTGCTAAATCTGGCCTGGCGTTAAATAGGCAAGATGCCGTTTAGGCATCTTGCAAGCCTGCTTTCTCGACTATAACGTGGCTTAGCTTTTATAAATGGCTGAAGCGAATGATGTTAGAAAGCTTAGGGTTAGGCTCATCAGCGGCTTTTAAAAGCAGTGCTACGTGGCCAATGGTTTGCACTAATTCCGCACCGCTTTGCTGTACTAGGGCGGTAATCATTGCTTTTTTATCGTCACGATCTTCAGCGACAACCTTTACTTTTATTAACTCATGATCATCCAGCGCACGGTTGATTTCAGCCATAACAGTATCTGTTAAGCCCTTTTCACCGACGGTGACGATTGGATTTAACTTATGGCCTATTGTGCGTAAACGCTTTTTTTGTTCCTGTTTCAAACTCATAATGGGTGTTTCTCGTTTTTACTTTAATTGCATTGCGGCCATTGTACGTTAGATGCTCGCAAATCACTAAAGAGGATTTACAGTGGCTCGGCCAAAGAATAGTCAGGATTGGCTTAAAGAACACTTTGATGACAAATATGTCCAGATGGCGAAGCAGGATGGCTATCGCAGTCGAGCAAGCTATAAACTGCTTGAAATCAGTGATAAGTATCAGCTCATCAAACCCGGCATGACCGTGGTCGACTTAGGTTCTGCGCCGGGCGGTTGGTCACAGGTAGCGGCTCGTTTAGTCGGCGATCATGGTCGTGTGGTGGCCTCGGATATTCTAGAGATGGATTCAATCGCCGATGTTGAGTTTATTCAGGGTGATTTCACCGAAGAATCGGTTTATAGCGAGCTGTTAGAGCGTATTGGTGATCGTCCTGTTGACCTTGTAATTTCTGACATGGCCCCCAATATGAGCGGAAACGCTGTAATCGATCAGCCGGCTGCCATGTATTTGGTTGAGTTAGCGCTTGATATGGCACAATCTATCCTGAAGCCCAACGGTGCCTTTGTCGCTAAGGTGTTTCATGGCGAAAGTTTTGACGAATACGTCAAGACGGTAAGGCAACACTTTACAAAGGTAGTGATGCGTAAACCAGATGCATCTAGACCGAGATCCCGCGAGACTTATGTCGTTGCGACTGGTTATAAAAATTAAGCAAGCACGCAAGCGTTTGTGTGAGAAGGTGAAAATTGAACGATATGGCTAAGAATTTAATTTTATGGGTGATTATCGCAGTTGTATTGATTGCGGTGTTTAACAACTTCGATATGTCGACCAATGCCGAACAGGTCAGCTACTCGCGCTTTGTTCAGCAGGTTGAGCAGGATCAGGTACGTTCTGTGACCTACACTGGGCTTAATATTCGCGGTGAATTACGTGATGGCTCAAGCTTTGCCACGACGCGTCCAGAATACAGCGACCCTAACGTACTGATCGGTGAAATGATCGACCACGGTGTCGATGTATCCGTTCAGCCACCAGAGCAACCCAGTATCTGGACTCAGCTCTTTTTAGCAGCATTCCCTATTTTGATCATTTTGGGCGTATTCATGTTTTTTATGCGCCAAATGCAAGGTGGCGCGGGCGGTGGTAAAGGCGGCCCAATGAGCTTTGGTAAGAGCAAGGCTCGCTTACTCAGTGAAGATCAGATTAACACCACCTTTAAAGATGTCGCTGGTGTTGATGAAGCGAAAGAAGATGTTCAAGAGTTGGTCGACTTTTTACGTGACCCCGGCAAATACCAGCGACTCGGCGGTAAGATTCCGCGCGGCGTTTTAATGGTTGGTCAGCCAGGTACAGGTAAAACCTTACTTGCGAAAGCTATCGCTGGTGAAGCTAAGGTTCCGTTCTTCTCAATTTCAGGTTCTGACTTTGTTGAAATGTTTGTCGGTGTCGGTGCTTCTCGTGTGCGCGACATGTTCGAGCAGGCTAAAAAGCAAGCGCCTTGTATTATCTTTATCGACGAAATCGATGCCGTTGGTCGCTCTCGTGGCGCAGGTATTGGCGGCGGTAACGACGAACGCGAACAAACACTTAACCAGCTACTGGTTGAGATGGATGGCTTTGAAGTTAACGACGGCATTATCGTCATTGCTGCAACTAACCGCCCAGATGTATTGGACCCAGCGCTAAAACGTCCAGGTCGATTCGACCGTGAAGTGGTTGTAGGCTTGCCAGATGTTCGTGGCCGTGAGCAAATTTTAAAAGTTCATATGCGTAAAGTGCCTGTTGGTGATGATGTGGATGCTTCGGTTATTGCGCGTGGAACGCCAGGCTTTTCTGGTGCCGATCTAGCTAACCTGATTAACGAAGCGGCGTTGTTTGCTGCGCGTCTGAATCGACGTGTCGTTACCGCCGAAGAAATCGATAAGGCTAAAGATAAAATCACCATGGGCGCAGAGCGCAAAAACAAGGTGATGAGCGAAGAAGATAAGTTGAACACGGCTTATCACGAATCAGGCCATGCAATTGTTGCTTATTTAGCGAAAGAGTCTGACCCGATTCATAAGGTGACTATTATTCCGCGTGGGCAGGCGTTAGGCTTTGTTCAGCAGTTACCGGAAGCCGATCAGGTTGGTTACAGTCGACAATATTTGTTAACCCGCATTACCATTGCTTATGGTGGTCGTATCGCAGAAGAAATGACGGTTGGTTGGGATGGCGCAACGACCGGCGCTTCTCAAGATATTAGCTATGCAACCGGTTTAGCTCGCCAGATGGTGACTAAGTGGGGCTTCTCAAAAGAAGCAGGCCCGGTTTTGTATGAAAAAGAAAATCAGTCATATCTTGGTAGCAGCGGCGGCACGTCCGACTTCTCTCCGGAGACGATGACAAAAATCGATGCAGAGGTTCGTAAAATCCTGACTGATTGCTACGATCATGCGAAGTCCATCTTGGAAGAAAACCGAGACAAGCTTGAAACCATGACTAAAGCCTTGATGGAATATGAAACAATTTTCCCAGAGCAAATAGAAGACATCATGGCAGGCAGAGAGCCGGGCAAGCCAAAAGGCTGGGAAGATCGAGATGCGGCGAAAGCCCCAGAGTCAGAGCCTGCGGAAGATAGCGCAAGCGATTCAAAAGATGACTCGCCTACACAGCACTGATCTACATAGGTTATTATTCAAAGTCGGCTTAGGCCGACTTTTTTGTTGTAAGGTTTGGTGAATGAGCATGTTTAAATTTAAGGATCGGCAACTCAGTTTGGATCAGTCCCATGTTATGGGGATTCTAAACGTGACGCCGGATTCTTTTTCCGATGGCGGCCAGCATAAGCATTTAGATGATGCACTTGTGCGTGCCGAGCAGATGGTTGCCGAAGGCGCGGCCTTTATTGATGTTGGCGGTGAAAGTACTCGGCCTGGAGCTGAACCAGTATCGCTGCAACAAGAAATGGACCGAGTATTGCCGGTGGTTGAAGCATTAGCCAGTCGTGTTGATGCGTTAATTTCAGTGGATTCCAGCTCTGCTGCGGTCATGACAGAGTCTGCCAAATTGGGTGCGCACCTGATTAATGACGTCCGTGCGCTGCAACGTGAAGGTGCTCTGCAGGCGGCAGCATCGACCGGCTTGCCTATCTGTTTAATGCATAAGCAGGGTGAGCCAGTAAACATGCAGGATAACCCAGAATACGAAAACATCATTAGTGACGTTGCCGAGTTCTTTCAGCAGCGTATCAATGCTTGTCACCATGTTGGTATTGATACGGATAGACTGATTCTTGACCCCGGCTTTGGATTTGGTAAACGCTTAGAACATAACCTGTTACTACTGAATCGATTGTCAGATATTCAAGTCGATCAGTTGCCTTTATTGGTGGGAATGTCGCGTAAAACCATGATTGGCGATGTATTAAATAAACCGGTTGATCAACGCCTGTATGGTAGCCTTGCGCTTGCAGCGGCGGCGGTTATGAAGGGCGCTTGGATTGTCCGTGTTCATGATGTCGCCGAAACGGTCGATACGGTACGGATGATTAACGCAGTTAAGCAAGAGCACGTTATTTAGGAGAGCCATTGGTATGGCAAAAGCAAAAAAATATTTTGGTACTGATGGTATTCGCGGAGAAGTGGGCAAGGGTGTTATTACGCCGGAATTTGTTCTCAAGTTAGGTTGGGCGGCTGGGCGAGTCTTTTCTCGCAATGGTCGCGGTAAAATACTAATAGGCAAGGATACTCGTATTTCAGGCTACATGTTTGAAACGGTACTTGAGTCGGGCTTGGCGGCTGCGGGTTGTAACAGTTTAATGGTTGGGCCAATGCCGACACCGGCGATTGCTTATTTAACTCGGACGTTTCATGCCGATGCAGGCATCGTTATCTCTGCATCTCATAACCCATTTTATGATAATGGCATTAAATTTTTCTCAGCCGACGGTACGAAATTACCCGATGAAGTTGAGTTTGCTATTGAAAAAGAATTACAGCAGGAAATGCAGTGCGCGCCGAGTGCTGAACTCGGTAAGGTACGCCGTATTGTCGATGCTAATGGTCGTTACGTTGAATACTGCAAGTCGACCTCTGGTTATTTAAATTTAGATCAGCTCACCATCGTTTTGGATTGTGCTAATGGCGCAACCTACGATATCGCACCAAAGGTGTTTCGTGAACTTGGCGCAACGGTTCATTTAATCGGTGTTGAGCCGAATGGTTTGAACATTAACGAAGGCGTCGGTTCGACGCATCCAGCGGCGCTGCAAAAGGCGGTGTTAGAGCATAAGGCTGATCTTGGTATCGCTTTCGATGGCGATGGCGACCGACTATTAATGGTTGATCATCAAGGCCACATCGTTGATGGTGATGAATTGCTTTACATCATTGCCAAGCATCTTAAAGCTAAGGGAATTGTCAGCGGCGGAATCGTTGGTACGCTGATGACTAACTTAGGTTTGGAAGTGGCATTGAAAAAGCTCGATTTAGAGCTGGTTCGCGCCAATGTCGGTGATCGCTACGTCATGGAGCAGCTTAATCAGCGAGGCTGGATGATTGGTGGTGAGAACTCTGGTCATCTTGTGTGTAAGCATGTCTCGACCACAGGCGATGGCATTGTGTCTGCGTTGCAGGTGCTTTGTGCATTGGCAGAAAGCGATCAGACCTTAGCGCAAGCTAAGTCAGATATGCGAAAATATCCGCAGGTTATGATCAATGTTAAATTGCCTAAAAAGCAGGATGTGTTAGCCTTGCCAACAGTGCAGAAGGCCGTTGAGCATGCTGAGGCAGAATTAGCAGATCGCGGTCGAGTGTTACTGCGCCCTTCCGGCACGGAACCTGTTGTTCGGGTTATGGTCGAAGGGGAAGATATTTCGACGGTCAAAGTAGTGTGCGAGGCATTAGCCAAAGAAGTCGAAGCAGCTGTCATTACTTAACTACCTAATCGATTGATTTAACAATAATTTTAATATAAATCTCGGGTGCTTTTTCGGAGCTAATACTTGCTCCGAAACTTTAAAATAAGTAAACTCTGCGCCCGCTCGAAGGAGGCAAGTTTATGCGACGCTTACTCGTAGCAGCGAATTGGAAGATGAACGGCAGTAAAGAATCTAATGCTTTATTGCTCAATGCTTTTAAAGCCGGGTTCGATGGCTCAGCGGATACAGCAATTTTTCCGCCCGCCGTTTACGTTCCTCAATTGAGTGAAGAATTAGCAGGCACATCCATCGCCTATGGTATTCAAAATGCGCACTTCGAAAAGAGCGGCGCGTTTACCGGTGAGTTAAGTATGGATATGGCGAAAGATTTTGGTTGCCAGTATGTATTGGTTGGCCATTCTGAACGTCGTGAAATTTTCGGTGAGACCGATGCCGACGTTGCCAAAAAAGTCGCAGCGATTTTAGCCGCAGGCCTGATTCCGATGTTGTGTATCGGTGAGACTCTTGAGCAAAGAGAGTCCGGTATTACTGAACAGGTTTGTGAGCAGCAGGTTGGTGCTGTTTTAGAAAAGGTCGGCATTGCCGCTTTCGAAAAAATAGTTATAGCCTACGAGCCAGTTTGGGCGATTGGCACCGGTAAGACGGCCACGCCAGAGCAGGCTCAAGATGTACATGCGTTTATTCGCGCTTATCTTGCCAAGAGTGATCAGGCTGTAGCGGATAAAACACGGATTTTATATGGTGGCAGTGTTAAAGCTGCCAGTGCTGGTGCGTTATTTGGCCAGCCGGATATCGATGGCGGCCTAGTTGGTGGTGCATCGTTAATAGCAGATGAATTCGTAGCGATCTGTAATGCTACGCAAGGGTAATCAAAATGTTATATGAAAATTTAGTTCTGTTGGTGCATGTGTTACTGGCTATTGGTGTGATTGGTTTTGTGCTAATCCAGCGTGGCAAGGGTGCTGAAGCTGGTGCTTCTTTCGGCGGTGGTGCATCTCAGACTGTCTTCGGTTCGGGCGGTAGTGGTAATTTCTTAACCCGTATGACAGCTATTTTAGTTGCGGGCTTCTTTGTTACCAGTCTTGCGTTGGCTTATGTTGCAAAGCAAAAAGCCGATGCTTTATCTGACATCAATATCCCTGCAACTGAGTTGCCGATTGAGTCCGATACTGTAACGACTGAACAGCCAGCTTCTGCGTTACCTGCAGAGTAAGCTGTAGCTCAAAGCGCTGCATTGCAGCGCTAAAGATCAGAGCTAAGAAAAGTTTAAGCCGACGTGGTGAAATTGGTAGACACGCCACCTTGAGGGGGTGGTGGGCGCAAGCCCGTGCTAGTTCGAATCTAGTCGTCGGCACCATTATTGAAAAGGCCTGTTTACAGGCTTTTTTTATGGCTAAACGCCTTGCATGAAATAGGCGTCATCCGTATAATTCGCGCGGTTTTATACGGACGCATGTTGGTTTTATACGCGTTTGTGGTGCAAGTGTTGATGCGGGGTGGAGCAGCCTGGTAGCTCGTCGGGCTCATAACCCGAAGGTCGTCGGTTCAAATCCGGCCCCCGCTACCAATTTACGGCACCGTTCAGTCGAGGTTTTGGCTGGATCGCACGAATGATGTTACTCGTGCGGAGGGATACCGGGGTATCTCTTAAAATTTAGATTCTTTAAGCCCCTCAATGCAGGGGCTTTTTGGTTTTTAGGGTGTAAGAATATTTTGATCTGTTCGTCATAGCGGGCAGTTACATTTATTTTCTGGATGCGGACGAATTTAAGTGGCAAAAGTAGATGAATTAACAACCCTGATTGAGCCGGTTGTCTCCGGTATGGGTTTTGAATTGTGGGGTATCGAGTATTTGCGCAATGGTAAATTTTCTACCTTGCGTATCTATATCGACCACGAAAACGGTATTGATGTAGACCACTGTGCTGAAGTGAGTCGACAGGTCAGTGCGGTAATGGATGTTGAAGATCCGATTACCAATAACTATACGCTAGAGGTTTCCTCGCCAGGTATGGATCGGCCACTGTTTAAGTTGGAACAATACCAGCACAGCATTAATGAGTGGGTAGAGATTAAATTACGCCATGCGTTTGAGGGTCGTAAAAACTTTAAAGGCGTTATTACCGGCGTTGAAGGCGATGAGGTCGTTGTCCAAGTCGATAACGAAGAGTTTTTGTTGCCTATTGAGAGTATAGAACGAGGACGGATTATTCCGAACTTTAGCTAATTATAGAGTTAGTTAATTTGATAGTTCGATAGTTCGTTTAGCTGTGCGATATAGCCGCTTTTTGGTGTAACGCACACACATATTTAACTTAGTGTTTTTGATTAGCCTTAGGTTATCAGCCAGATAACGATGGTCTTGGTCAAAAATGAAATGTCAGAATTTTTAATGAGCGAAAGGCTCAATTGATTGAAAGGGGCTGAAACGATGAGCAAAGAACTACTCCTAGTCGTAGATGCAGTTGCAAACGAAAAGGGTGTTTCACGCGAAGTTATTTTTGATGCGATGGAACAGGCTTTAGCAATGGCTGCAAAAAAGCGTCTAGATGACGAGGGAGAGACTGATGTCTATGTCGTCATTGACCGAAAAACCGGTGAATACGAAACCTTTCAACGGTGGGAGGTCGTGGCAGATGATGTTGTCGCGATCCTAGGTTCTCAATGGACAACAGAAGAAGCTCATGAAGTAGACGAAAGTTTACAGCCAGGAGATTTCTACGAAAGACTGATTGAAAACGAAGCCTTTGGTCGTATCAGTGCACAGGCTGCGAAACAGATTATTGTGCAAAAAGTTCGTGATGCTGAGCGTGCTCGTATCGTAGATATGTATCGTGATCGCATCGGTGAAATGGTTTCAGGTACCGTTAAAAAAGTAACGCGTGATGCCTTGATCGTCGATCTAGGCGGTAATGCCGAAGCGATTATGCCTCGTGAAGAAATGATTGGTCGTGAAGCGTTCCGTTTAGCGGATCGAGTTCGTGCGGTATTGCAAACTATTAAGTCTGAAGGTCGTGGACCTCAATTGGTACTGAGCCGATCGAGCAATGAAATGCTGGTTGAGCTGTTCCGTATTGAAGTGCCAGAAATTCAGGAAGAAATTATTGAAATTCGCTCCTGTGCTCGTGACCCAGGTTCTCGTGCAAAGATTGCTGTAAAAACTAACGATGGCCGTATTGATCCAGTCGGTGCTTGTGTTGGTATGCGGGGTTCACGAGTGCAAGCCGTATCGAACGAGTTAGGTAATGAGCGAGTCGATATTATCCTTTGGGATGATAACCCAGCGCAGCTTGTGATTAATGCAATGGCTCCTGCGGAAGTTGCTTCTATCGTCATGGACGAAGACGCCAACACAATGCAGGTTGCAGTAGCAGAAGATAACCTTGCTATGGCGATTGGCCGAAGTGGTCAAAACGTGCGTTTGGCGAGTGATCTTACGGGTTGGACAATTAACGTTATCACTGAAGATGAAGCCGGTGAGCGACAAGAGCAAGAAGTTGAGCAAATCGTTAGTTACTTTGTTGATAAGTTAGGCGTTGATGATGATTTCGCAGCGGTGTTGGTTGAAGAAGGCTTCACTACCGTTGAAGAAGTGGCCTATGTGCCAATCGCTGAAATGCTTGAAATTGACGGCTTCGATGAAGACTTGGTTGAACAGCTTCGTCAGCGAGCTAAAGATGTCTTGCTTACTCAAGAACTGGCAAGCGAAGAGCGTTTAGAGTCTGCAGAGCCACAACAGGATCTGTTAGAAATGGAAGGTATGGATGAGCATCTAGCTTTGACCCTTGCGAGTAAAGGTATCGTTTCCATGGAAGATCTAGCGGAATTGAGTATCGACGAAATGGTCGATGCCAGTGGCTTAGATGAAGAAACTTCTGGGAAACTAATCATGGCTGCTCGCGCGCCATGGTTTGAAAATGAATAAGCGGGAAGGAGAAATGAATGTCCGAAGTTACAGTAAAGCAGTTGGCCGAGTCCGTCGGCACTCCCGTCGACAAACTTTTAACTCAAATGAAGTCTGCTGGTCTGCCTCATAAAGCAGAAGGCGATGCAGTCAATGATGAGCAAAAGCAGCAGCTGTTAGATCACCTTAAAACCACTCATGGCGATACTGGTGATGCGCCAAAGAAAATAACCCTAAAGCGTAAGGTAACAACAACGCTTAAGGCGAATGGCAATAAGAACAAAACCGTGAGCATTGAGGTGCGTAAAAAACGCACCTACGTTAAGCGTGATGAAACGGCAACAGCGGCTCCTCAAGAAGAAGAGGATCGCTTATCTAAGCGCGCTGAAGAAGACGCGAAGTTAGAGGCTGCGCGTTTAAAAGCGGCACAAGAGAAAGAAGCAGAAGCGCAAAAGCAAGCTGAACTTAAACAGCAAGCAGAGCAAGCCGCTTCCAGTGATCAGAATTCTAAGGCTCAGCCAGATGCCGCTGAGGCCGTTGCCGAGCAAGAAGCGAAGCTGGTTAAAGAAGGTCAGGGTCGTAGCGCAGAGAAAAAACGTGCGCCTAATAAGGCTCGTGAAACGACTCGTCGTGTTGAAGACGGTCCTGCCGAAGCTGGACGTAAAGCTGGCCATAAAAAAGTCAGCCAAAAAGCCCAAGCACAAAGAGCATCGACACATCGTACAGGTAACAAACATCAACAGATGTTGGATGCGTTGGACGATGAAGGCTTTGGTCGTCGTCGTAAGGCAAAACGACCTAAGAAGAATTTAGAGCACCAATTTGAAAAACCAACCGCTCCGGTTATTCGTGATGTTGAGCTGTTAGGAGAAAGCATTACCGTTGCTGAGTTGGCGCAGAAGATGTCGGTTAAATCCGCCGAAGTGGTGAAAAACCTATTCAAGATGGGTGTGATGGCGACAGTGAACCAAGTACTGGATCAAGATACTGCCATCCTCGTTATCGAAGAAATGGGTCACACCTACAAGATCGTTAATGAAAACGCGCTTGAAGACACCATGATGGAAGTGACTTACGACAGTGAGCTTGAATCACGTGCACCTGTTGTTACGGTGATGGGTCACGTTGACCACGGTAAGACCAGCTTACTTGACTACATCCGTAAGTCTCGTGTGACTGCCGGTGAGTCAGGCGGTATTACTCAGCATATTGGTGCTTATCACGTTGAATCTTCTCGTGGCATGATCACCTTCTTGGATACACCAGGACACGCCGCCTTTACTGCAATGCGTGCGCGTGGTGCTCAGGCTACTGACGTTGTTATTTTGGTGGTTGCCGCAGACGATGGCGTGATGCCGCAAACCCAAGAGGCGATCCAGCACGCGAAAGCGGCCGGTGTACCATTGGTGGTGGCGATCAACAAGATCGATAAAGAAACGGCTGACCCAGATCGAGTCACTAACGAGCTTGCTCAACAGGATGTTATTCCAGAATCTTGGGGTGGTGACACGCAGTTTATTCCTGTTTCTGCTCATACTGGCCAAGGTGTCGAAGAGCTTCTAGAAGCGGTTTCATTGCAAGCTGAATTGTTAGAGCTTAAAGCACACAGCACTGGTCCTGGTAAGGGTGTGGTTATTGAATCCAGCCTTGATAAAGGGCGTGGTGCGGTTGCAACCGTATTGGTTCAGTCTGGTTTGCTAAAGCGTGGCGATGTTGTATTAGCCGGCTCTTATTATGGTCGTGTTCGTGCCTTGTTAGACGAGTCTGCCAAACCTATTGACGAAGCAGGCCCTTCTATTCCGGCTCAGATTTTAGGCTTGAATGGTACGCCAGAAGCTGGTGACGAATTTGTCGTCGCGGAAAATGAGCGAGCTGCTCGTGATGTTGCTGAATTGCGTTCATCACGTAGTAAAGGCGCGCTGCAAGCTCAGCAACAGGCGGCGAAACTAGACGCTCTGTTTGCTAACGTCGGCGACACTGAGCTAAGAGTGCTTAATGTTGTTCTAAAAACAGACGTTCGTGGTTCATTAGAAGCGATTAGCAGCTCATTGCTTAAACTGGGTAATGATGAAGTTAAGGTTAATATTGTTGCCAGCGGTGTTGGTGCAATTTCTGAATCGGATGCTAACTTAGCTATTACTTCAGGCGCGGTTGTGTTCGGCTTTAACGTACGAGCAACGGGCAAAGCACGTGAAGCGATTGAACGTGGCGGCTTGGATCTGCGTTACTACAATGTCATTTACGATCTGATTGACGATGTTAAAGCGGCATTGAGCGGCATGTTGGCACCTGATCTTCGTGAAGAGATTGTGGGTCTTGCAGAAGTCCGTGATGTCTTTAACTCACCTAAGTTTGGCCAAGTGGCTGGCTGTATGGTTGTTGAAGGTACGGTTTACCGTAACAAGCGTATTCGCGTATTGCGCGATGAGGTTGTGATCTACGAAGGTGAATTGGAATCTCTACGTCGCTTTAAAGACGATGTACAGGACGTTCGTCAAAATATGGAATGTGGTATCGGCGTTAAAAATTACACCGATGTTAAGGTGGGCGATAAGATCGAAGTATTCGATGTTAAAGAAGTCGCTCGTACGATTGACGACGTCTAGTCGAGTCCAATAAACGTGACCGGCTTTACTTAGCGTGAAGCCGGTTTTTTTGTTTTCGGGAGTAACAAAATGGCGAGTAACAGCAATCGCATCCGTAAAATCGGCGATCAGATTCAGCGTGATCTGTCCGCTATTATTCAGCGTGAGGTTAAAGACCCTCGCGTTGGCATGGTTACCATCAACGAAGTGAAGGTTTCCAGCGACCTTTCTTACGCCGATGTCTATTTCACTTGTATGGCGTTTGGCGCACAGGGTGATGAGTCAGAGCAGGAAGAAAAGCGCGAACAGCAAACCAAATTATTAAACCAGGCGGCGGGCTTTATGCGCTCGGTGTTGGCAAAGGGGCTGAGTCTACGTGTTATTCCTCAGTTGCGCTTTCATTACGATGCGGTCATTGAATCGGGAACCCGAGTGTCAGCATTGATTGATAAGGCGATTTCACAAGATGCCAACAATCAACGAGACGCTGAAGAGGACGAATAAGCATGGCGCGTAAGCGTAAAGGTCGTGCTCTGGACGGCGTGCTGTTAGTCGATAAGCCCGCAGGGTTTTCATCTAACGGTTTACTGCAAAAAGTACGTTGGCTGTATCAGGCGCAAAAAGCCGGCCACACTGGCGCGTTAGATCCCGCAGCGACCGGGCTGTTGCCGATCTGCTTTGGCGAGGCAACTAAGTTCACCCGTTATCTATTAGATTCCGATAAGCGTTATTTAACCACAGGCCTGTTAGGTATTCAGACCGATACGCTCGATGCCGAAGGCGAAGTCGTGGCAGAAAGTGATGTGCCTAATGTGACGGCCGAGCAGTTAGAACAACTCATTCAAACGCAGTTCAGTGGCGACATTGAACAGGTGCCACCGATGTACTCTGCACTCAAACGAGACGGGCAAAAGCTTTACGAGTTGGCTCGACAGGGCGAGGTGATCGAGCTGGAAGCGCGCCCAGTAACTATTTTTGAGAATCAGTTGTTGAGCTTACAAACTCCAGAATTCACATTGTCGGTGCATTGTTCAAAAGGCACCTACATTCGTACGCTGGTTGCCGATATTGGCAATGCACTCGGTTGTGGCGCTCATGTCAAAACTTTGCGCCGCACTCAGCATGGCCCATTTAAACTAGAACAGGCTGTTACTCTAGAGGAGCTGGTGCAGATGCAGGAGCAATCTGAGCTGGCAAAGATGGACGCGTTGTTGATTTCCATCGATGAGTTGCTCAGTCATTTACCCAAGGTGGTCTTGGATGCCCATCAGAGCCGCTTTTTTAGCCATGGTAATGATGTTCAATTCGATCAAACAGAGCGTGGTGAAGTACGGGTTTACGATGCTGAGCTGAGCTTCTTAGGGGTTGGCGAGGTCAGCGAACAGAGCAGACTTAAGCCAGTTCGGTTGATTGCTCGTCAAGCAGTGGAATAAGGTTGGTTCATGGGTTGTGCTTGTGTATAATCCGCCGCGATTCTACTCAATAGAGTCGAATTCGATCTTGCTGTTAATGTGCACGGCAACGATTAGATGAATGAAACGCACATTCTTGGAGTAATGAAAAATGGCATTAAGTGTCGAAAAGAAAGCAGAAATCATTAAAGAGTTTGGCCAAAGTGAAACAGATTCTGGCTCTCCTGAAGTTCAGGTTGCCCTGTTAACTGCAAATATTGAAACATTGCAGTCTCACTTTAAAGATCACGCAAAAGATCACCATTCTCGTCGCGGCCTGATCCGTATGGTTAACCAGCGTCGTAAATTATTGGACTACCTAAAGCGTAAAGATGTTGCTCGTTATGCATCTGTTATTAAGCGTTTAGGTTTGCGTCGATAAGCAACCGATTTCTAAAAGGGCTCATTACTGAGCCCTTTCTCATTTCTAACGACCCTTCGTTGTTTGCTCTTTGTTTTATATTCATTCGCCTATATAGCGGCTTTTTCAAAAACCAAAAGACGTTATTTTAAATCATTTTATGTTAATCATTGGCTGTTAACGATTACTGCCCAGCTTGTTTTGGGGCTTCTATCGATAGGTTTGGATTGTTTAATCAAGAATCTATCGATAGAAGCATCGTGGCAGCCGAATAAGAAAGGTATTGTTAAATGTTAGATTTAACCCCAAAAACCACCTCGTTTGAATTTGGTGGCAAGACCGTTACGCTAGAAACTGGCCGTGTTGCTCGCCAAGCGACGGGTGCAGTTGTTTGTACTATCGATGACACCGTTGTCTTAGCAACAGTTGTAGCAAAAGATTCAGTCTCTCCGGGCCAAGACTTCTTCCCGTTGTCTGTACACTATCAAGAAAAATTCTACTCAGTTGGCCGTATTCCTGGTGGCTATCTAAAGCGTGAAGGCCGTCCTTCAGAAAAAGAAACCCTGACCTCTCGTTTGATTGACCGTCCTATTCGTCCGCTTTTCCCGAAAGGCTTCATGAACGAAGTTCAGGTCATCATTAATGTTTTGTCTGCTAACAAAACAGACGATCCAGATATTTGCGCCATGATCGCAACATCTGCGGCTTTAGCGGTTTCTGGTATTCCATTCAGCGGCCCAATTGGCGCAGCTCGTGTTGGTTATACCGATGAGCAGGGTTACTTCCTAAACCCAAGCTATGAAGCATTAGAAACGTCAAAACTAGACATGGTTGTTGCCGGTACCGACAGCGCTGTATTGATGGTTGAATCAGAAGCGCACGAACTTTCTGAAGATCAAATGTTGGGTGCGGTTTTATTTGCTCACCAAGAATTCCAATCAGCAATTACTGCGATTAAGTCATTCGCTGCAGAAAACGCTAAACCAGCATGGGATTGGCAGCCAGAAGCTGAAAACACTGAGCTAAAAGCCAAGGTATCTGAAGCTTACGCAGAAAAAATTGCTCAATGTTATCAGGTTGCCGATAAGATGCAGCGCTATGCCGCATTGAATGATCTACGCGCAGAAGCGGTAGCAAGCTTATCTTCAGAAGAAGGTGATTCTGCTGACGATGTTAGCGCTATGTTCAGCAAAATCGAAAAAACCACTGTTCGTCAGCGCATTGTTGCTGGTGAGCCTCGTATTGATGGTCGTGATGGCAAAACCGTTCGTCCAATTAAAGTAGAGGTTGGTGTTTTACCAGGTGCTCATGGTTCGGCGCTATTTACTCGTGGCGAAACTCAAGCATTGGTGACTACCACTTTAGGTACCTTGCGTGATGGCAAGATGGAAGACATGTTGCACGGCACGCAAACCGATAACTTCATGTTGCACTATAACTTCCCTCCGTTCTCTGTAGGTGAAGCTGGCCGTATGGGTGGTGTTGGTCGTCGTGAAATCGGTCACGGTCGTTTAGCTAAGCGCGGTGTTCTAGCGATGATGCCTAACACTGAGGAATTCCCTTACACAGTACGTGTTGTTTCAGAAATTACTGAATCAAACGGTTCTTCTTCTATGGCTTCGGTTTGTGGTGCGTCACTTGCGATGATGGATGCTGGTGTACCTGTTAAGAACCCTGTTGCAGGTATTGCGATGGGTCTAGTTAAAGAAGGCGAAGGCTTTACCGTTCTAACCGATATCTTGGGCGATGAAGATCACCTAGGCGATATGGACTTTAAAGTAGCAGGTACTGAAGCGGGTATTACTGCTCTGCAAATGGATATTAAAATCCAAGGCATCACCGAAGAAATTATGGAAATTGCTCTTGCTCAAGCATTGGATGCGCGTTTGCACATCTTGCGTGAGATGGCGACAGTCATTGGCTATGCTCGTCCAGAACTTCCAGATAACGCCCCAACAATGGATCTTATGAAAGTTGACCAAGATAAGATTCGTGACGTTATTGGTAAAGGTGGTGCGACTATTCGTAGCATTATCGACCAGACTGGTGCGGAAGTGGATATTCAAGACGACGGTACTGTTCGCATTTACGGCTCAAGCAAAGAGGCGGCATTGGCTGCTCGCAACATGATCTTAGCGATTACTGCAGAGCCTGAAATTGGCGCAGTTTATAAAGGTAAGGTTGCGCGTATTGCTGACTTTGGTGCCTTTGTTACCTTCTTACCAGGCAAAGACGGCTTGGTTCACATCTCCCAAATCGTTGAAGAGCGTATTGAGAAAGTGACCGATAAGCTAAGCGAAGGCGAAGAAGTTGTCGTTAAAGTCCTAGACGTTGATGCTCGCGGTCGAGTGAAGCTGTCAATGAAAGAAGTGACTGAAGAAGACAAAGCAAAAGTTGCTGACGCTGAATAAGTCGTTAGTTTAGACACAAAAAACCGCACAGCAGTGCGGTTTTTTTTGCCTGTAAAAAAGGGTGATCTGCGTTATTAGCAGCTCACCCTTGTTAAGTTTTAAGTAAGAACAGATTTAAAGATAAGAATAGAACGTAGCCTAGAACAGTGAGTTGACGCCGCCGTCGCTTGAACTGGTCGGAATGGCGGGCTGGTCAGCACTAAAGTCGATCGATAGGTTCGAGTCGCTACTGTATTCGGTTGGTGCTTCATCTTCTTTAAAGTATTCGAACACAGCATTAGGTGTTCTTGCGGTCGCCAGCAGGCCGTTTCTTGGATCAATTCTCACCCTGACGATCCCAACTGGCTGAGGTTGAGTATTCAGCGGTTTATTTGCCAGTGCTGTTTCCATGAATTCAATCCAGCCCGGTAACGCTGCCTTGCCGCCGTATTCTGAGGCGCCTAGTGATTTATGCGAATCGTAGCCAACCCAGGTCGCGGCAACGTAATCGCCGTTGTAGCCGGTAAACCAAGCATCGACTGCATCGTTCGTTGTGCCGGTTTTACCGCCCAGATCACTGCGGTTAAGCGCTGCATTGGCGGCTCGCCCGGTACCTTTTTGAACCACGTCTTGCAGGATCGAGTTCATCAAAAATGCGGTTTGAGCAGAAATAACTCGCGGTGCATGCTCTTGCTCTGCTTTTGCCTGTACGCTGACGCCTTCCTCTTCTGGCGGGCCTTGATCCAGCGATAGCGACAATGGCGCGATATCGATGGCGGTTGTGCTTGTTGATGGGCTTTCCGCTAAATCGAACTGCTCGGTATCTGGGCAGCCGCGGCAAACCGTGGCAGGGCTCGCTTCGAATAGAATATTGCCGGACTGATCTTCAATACGATCAATAAAGTAGGGTTCAACTCGATAGCCGCCATTGGCGAAAACAGCATAACCGGTCGCTACCTGAATGGGCGGCATCGCGGTACTGCCAAGCACCAAGGTCATATCGTTTGCTAAGGCGTTGCCATCAAAACCAAATTTAGCGGCATAGTTACGTGCGTAGTTAACGCCGATATCATCCAAGATCCGAATGCTCGATAAGTTACGAGATTGGTACAGGGCTTGACGGAATGGAATAGGGCCGAGATAACGATCACCAGAGTTTTTCGGCCGCCAAACATCTTCGATTGATGAATCTGGACGTACAATCGGCGCATCGTTGACGATAGTGGCTGGTGTGTAGCCCTTATCGATCGCAGCAGCGTAGATAAAGGGTTTAAAGTTAGAGCCGGGTTGTCGACTTGACTGTACTGCTCGGTTGTATTTATTTAGCACGTAATCGAAACCGCCGACCAGCGCCTGAATGCTGCCGTCGACAGGCGATAACGCGACTAATGCGCCTTGAGCTTGAGGCACTTGCGCTAACGCCCAGCCGTCCTCGGTTTGTTCTACGCGGATAACATCACCAGGCACAGCAACCTGATTTACATGCGTCAGTTGCGGTCCAAATTCATCAACATCGATGCGTTTTCGCGCCCAAGCGACTTGTTCTAAGGTTAGTGAGTAGAGTCGGTCGCTGCCTTTTGGAATAAAGCTCAGCTCGTCTTTTTTACCAGTGACCACTAACGCTGGCTGCAAGCCACCGAAGGTCGGTAATTTGTTGAGCTCCGATAAGTTACTTTGCAGTATTTCACGCTCGGTCGTGCCTTCACCAACCAGCTGTTGTTCTGGGCCGAGGTAGCCGTGTCGACGACTGTAACTGATCAGAGTTTTGCGAACGCCTCGGTTAGCGGCTTCTTGAAGTTCACTGTTAACGGTCGTGTAAACGGTGTAGCCATCGGTGTAAGCCGCATCACCAAAGCGGTCGATCATTTCGGCACGAACCATCTCTGCTAAATAATAAGCTTCAAAATCTGGGTTGTTACCGTGATAACGGGCGCTGATTGGTTCTGCAACTGCCAATTCGTATTCGCTTTGAGTAATGAATTGGTTGCTTAACATCGCTGCAAGTACACCATCTCGACGGCGCTTTGCTCGCTCAGGATTGGCAATCGGGTTGGCGCTGGATGGCGCTTGATGCAGGCCAGCAATCATTGCCATTTGTGGCAGCGTTAGGTCATTAACGTCTTTGCCGTAATAGACAGTAGCCGCGGCCTGAATACCGTACGAGCGGTAGCCAAGGAAGTGTTTGTTGATATACAGCTCGAAAATCTCTGCTTTGCTTAATTCTTGCTCCATCTTTAGGGCAAGCAAAATTTCAGTGAACTTCCGAGTAAAGGTTTTTTGCTGTGATAAGAAGTAGTTACGTGCAACCTGTTGCGTCAGCGTGGAACCGCCGGCACCTTCTTTATCGCCGGTGATCAACACATCAAGCGTTACGCGGGTAAAGCGGATCGGGTCGACACCATGGTGTTCCTCAAAGCGCTTATCTTCAATGGCGATCAATGCCTGAATAAAAGGAATGGGCACATTCTGAAAGGCAATCGGTGCTCGGCGCTTTTCACCGTATTCGGCGATGAGTTTATTGTCGGCGCTCATGACTCGCATAGGGGTTTGCAGTTTAAAGTCTTTGAGCGTCTTAACATCCGGCAGCTGTGGCGATAAATAAAGATAAACGCTGGCGGCGATTAGCACGGCTGTGCATAACAGCGATGCGCAGAGCCAAAGCAAAAAATGGATGAATTTGGTAAGAATCTTCATGTTTTTCCAACTAATTAAATGTCGTTAGATAAGGATCAGTTTCAATAGTGATCGATTATAAGCTGAAATGGATGTTGTTTGATATTGCGTAGCGTTGAATAGTGATATCTAATTGTGAAGTAGGTATGAAAGGATTTATACCATACGCCATAGCGAAGGGAAGCACCGATGGCCTTACTGTACACAAGCAAACCAAAAGGTTTACTTGGTATCGACATTGCCGATAACTCGGTTAATTTGGTCGAACTTAGTAAACACTCACACCTTATTCGGCTTGAATGCTACGCCTCGGCGCAATTGCCCGCAGGTGCTGTTATCGATGGCCTAATTCATAACGAAATCGTACTCGCTGAAACACTGCAGCAACTTATCCTGACCGCCAAACCCTGTTGTCGTGATGCCGTTATTGCATTGCCCGATAGTGCCGTTATCGAAAAACAATTTGAGTTGCCTGCAAGGCTAAATAAAAAGCAACGGCAGGCGCAGATCGAAGCTCTAATTGCCGAAACCATTCCTTATCCTATTCATGATGTTGCTTTTGATTATTGGCTAGCGCTCACTCAGCCAGAAACAGAAGCTAACCAGACATTTAGCGTCGCGGTTTGTCGTAAACAACAGGTACAAAGTCGAGAAATTGTTTTGGCAATGGCCGAACTCAACTGCATCGCTATCGAGCTACAGAGCTGTGCCCAATGGCGCAGCCGAGAACGTTTAACGTCGTTGTCATGCGTCAACTTAGCTTTAGGGGTTGAACGCACCGAGTTGTTATCAATGACCGGTGCGTTAGAGGTTGCATACGGTTTGGCTGCAAGGGGGCTTGTTGATGGATCAAATTAATTTTTTACCCTGGCGCTATCGCCGCGACCAACAAAGGCTGCATCGGCTCAAGTATGGCCTTGCCATCCTTTTATTGTTGAACCTGTTGCTGGTCATCGCGTATAGCGCTTACATGCAGTTGCGCTATGAGCAACAACAAGAGCGGCAAGCCTATTTACAGCTGCAATTGCAGCAGGTTAAAGCGGTTACCGCCAAATTTGACCAGCTTAAAGATCAGCAGCAAAGGCTGTACTCGCACCTTGTCTGGCTTGGGCAATTGCAGCGGCACAATCAAGAATTATTGGCGAGTTTGGAACAGCTGGCGATAGTGACGCCGCCGCAGTTGGTTTATTCACGGTTATTAATCAATCAACGAGAGCTGCTTATATCCGCCGAGCTCCATGACATAGAGCAGCTTGGGCCTTTGTTGCAAGTTTTGACAATGACGGAGCCGTTTCAGCAGGCCGAAGTGCTTTCGATGAAGAGGCTCGAAGTAAGCAGGCTTGAACGGTTAGATAATACCGCACTGCATCAAGTCGAATTACGCCTGTTGCGGGCAAAAAATAAACAAGAGGAGGCGTTATGAAAAAGGATTTTCAGTCTGTCGCGATAAATGAACCGTATTTTTTAGCCCATCGTTATAGTTGGCGGCAACCAGCAACTTGGCTGTTTTGGCATCAGTTAGTGCTCGGTTTAGTGGTTTTAGGCTTGCTGAATCTGTTGCTTTATCAGGGAGTGATTCAGCCAAGGCAGAGCCGTTTAAAGCAAGCAGCAGTATTACAAGCAGAACTGAAACAGCAATATGTTAGCCAATGGCAGCCATTATCGACAGTGGATGAGCTAGCCAAGCAGTTGCAACAGCAGACCGAGCAATGGCAGCAGTTACAACAGCGCTATCTTAATTCGATCAGTATGGCTGAGTTGATTGCTCGGGTCAGCGCGATAAGTTATCAGCAGGGGCTGGCGGTGGTTGAGATAGCCCCATTGGATAAAGCTCCGCTGGATAAAGTTCCTCTCGACAAAGCGCCGATTGATAAGCAGCCGCTCGATGCAGTGCTATCGGTCGAGTACCAAGAAATTCGATTGTCGATTCATATCCGAGGCTCGTATCATCAGCTGGGCCACTTTGTTGCCGCTCTTGCCGAGCAGCAGCCATTAATGAATCTTACCGATGTTGTTATTGAACAGTCTGTTTTTGGCAGCGAAACTGCTAGCCATGAATGGTTGGATATTCACGCGACCGTTAAGAGCTACGCTTTATTGGAGGGTGACTATGAATAGTTATGTCGCCGCTCTTTTGCTAAGGCGTTTAATGTTAGCGGGGCTATTATTATTGTTGGTCGCTTGTCATAAGCCAGCAGAGTTAACGGACTTAAAAGCCTTTGTCGAACAAACTCAGCGAGCTGCACAACCCATGCCCTCGAAGTTAGAGCATGACCGTAATCAGCAACCGTTTGCAGCCGTTTTATCTGATAGGGTGGCAGTGGCTTATCGGGCAGATCAGTATCGTTCACCCTTTGCAGAACAAGGCTTTGTTGCCATATCGTCATTCACGCCAGAAGGTAGCGCTATAGAAGCTGAGTCAGCCTTGAGGCAAGTTGATATTACACATCAAAATCATATGGCTGGCTTTACTCTCGATCAATTGGTGCTGGTGGGGACTCTATCTGGCTTGGCCGATGATGACTATTGGGTGTTGATTCAGGATCCAAACGGCGAAGTGCATCGACTTGGTGTAGCAGACTACATCGGTGCCGAGTCCGCTAAAATCGACACGATAGGTCGATCAAAAATCGAACTGTTGGTGCAGGTTGTAGCGAATGACGGAAAAATCATTGAGCAGACAAAGGTTATGCGACTTAATAGTCAAAATGCTAGACTTGAATAATAATAGACACAATAGTCGAACGGAGACGTGAACCGAATGAAATATGGGGTTATTTTTTTAATCTGCTGGTTGGCCGCAACGGTTCAGTCTGCCAATTTAATTGAACTCGAAGTAAAGCCGCTGACTACGGACCATACGCAAATCGTGTTGCATTTTGATGCTGCGGCACCCAAGCCTGTTGGTTACAGCATTCAGCAGCCAGCGCGCATATCGCTAGACTTTATGGGGGCCGCCAGTCAGCTGGACTCCAAATACATTCAATTGGGTCTAGGTAATACACGCACAGCTACCGTATTGGATACGGGCGATAGAATTCGTGTGGTCTTTGGCTTGGCTAAATTGGTGCCATACGTTTGGCGAGTCAACGGCAATGAGCTGTCCGTTTATATCGGTGAAGGTGTCGAGTCGATGGTGTTTAACGGCGAACCGGCATCATCGCCGCAGAGTTCTGCGAGTCCAGTGCCTGCGGTTAGTTATCGGCAAGTCGGTAGTCCCGTGGGGGCTGATGCAGCGACACCTGAGCAGCCTGCTTATCGCTTAACCAATGTTGATTTTGATAAAACCGATGAGGGCGCTGGCCAGCTAGCGCTGCAGTTTTCTGCGGCTAACGCCAGTATCGCGGTCTATGAGCAGCAAGGCGATATCGTGGTTCGCGCCGAAAATACTCAGGTCGATAATGAGCTGTTGCGTAACCTAGATGTTTCTGGCTTTGCTACCGCGGTGAGCTCTATTCGCTTATTTAATCAGGGTAATGATGCATACATTCATATCACGCCTGAGGGTTTACATGATTACCTTGCCTATCAAAAACAAGATCAGCTAGTGATCGAAGTTACCACACTCAGTGAAGAGCAATCGAAAGATGCTTACCTCTACTCGGGTGAAAAAATATCGCTTAACTTCCAAGATATTGGAACCAGAGATGCATTACAGATTCTGGCAAACTATGTCGGTTTTAATTTGGTGGTGTCCGATTCTGTCGATGGCTCAATGACATTGCGCTTGGATGATGTTCCTTGGGATCACGCATTAGACTTGGTGCTGAAATCTAATGGCTTGACTAGCCGGCTTTCTGGCAATATTTTGCAAGTAGCAACCACGGCTGAATTTTCAGCTCAGGATGCGCTGGAGCTATTAGCCAAAGAACAAGAAATAGAATTGGCGGTGCTGCAAACTGAGTACATCCAAATTAATTATGCAAAAGCTGAGGATATTGCTGAAATTTTGATCGAAGGCAGTTCACAAGAAACCACCGTCAGTGATGGTGCTTTAACGACAGCAACGAGTATTTCAATTGCTAATGGATTTTTATCCAGCCGTGGTAATGTTGTTGTTGATGAACGTACTAATACCTTGGTGATTACCGACACACAAACCAATTTACAGGGTATTCGTCAGGCGATTGCTGTGTTTGATGTGCCGATTCGTCAGGTACTGATTGAGGCGCGAATCGTGTTGGCGCGCACTTCGGTAGATGAAGGCTTAGGTGTTCGTTGGGGTGGGCAGGCGTATCAGAATATTGGCTCTGGCAACATACATGCCTCTGGATCTTTAGCGCAAAATGAATTGGCGGTAAATAATAATGGTGGCTCATTAAGCTTCGACGATATGCTCGCCGTCAACCTACCCGTGGATAATAATACCGGCTCGTTTGCGATCGGTTACACTCAGGGCGTATTTGATTTGGAACTTGAAATCTCGGCCTTAGAATCAACCGGCATGGTCGACGTGGTATCGCAACCAAAAGTCATTACTCAAGATGGCCAACAAGCACGGATTTTTTCTGGTCAGAATGTGCCTATTTTGGGTGAACTGGTTGAGGCGGGTTTAAAGTTGGAAGTTACGCCGCAAATTACGCCGGATGATCGTGTGGTTTTAAATCTCATTGTTAATCAAGATTCGGTTTCTACCACCACAGGCACCGGTTTAACGGCTATTGATACCAATAGTTTATCGACACAAGTTCAGGTGAAAAGTGGTGAGACTCTAGTGCTTGGTGGCGTGTATCGGTTAGCAACCAGCTATACCGAAGATAAAACGCCAGTGTTAGGTGATTTACCAATGATTGGATGGATGTTTCGCCGCGAGACAACCTCGGATGATAAATCAGAATTACTGGTGTTTATAACACCAACATTAATTGAAGAAGGCGCAGTTGTTCAATAATGAAACTCAAGCAACATATAGTTTTAATTGGCCCAATGGGAGCCGGTAAAAGTACCATTGGGCGGTTTTTATCTGAGCAGATGTCTTGTCAATTTACCGATATCGATAAGGTTATAGAACAGCAGGCTGGCGCATCGATACCTTGGATTTTTGAAATCGAAGGTGAGCAAAAATTTCGCGAACGTGAAACCACAGCTTTACGTCACGTTATTGCCGATCAGCCCAGCGTTATTGCAACGGGTGGTGGTTGCGTGATGAGCGCCGAAAACCAACATATCCTTAATAGTCAGGCAGTGACTATCTATTTAGTTACCTCTATTGAGCAGCAGCTAGAGCGAACCGCAAAAGATAAAAATAGGCCTTTACTGCAAACGGATGACCCAAAAAAAGTACTCGAAGAATTAGCCAATAAACGCAACCCCGTTTATGAGTCGTTGGCAGATATATCGGTTACAACCAATTCAAAACCGCCAAAGGTGGTTGCACAAGAAATTTTAACTAGGTTACAAAGTAGATATGATGAAAACCCTTCACGTTGATTTAGCCGAGCGCAGTTATCCCATCTATATTGGCGAATGCTTAAGTCATGAATCGCTAATTTTAGAAACGCTGAGTCATCAGGAAATCGTCATTGTTACCAATGAAACAGTGGCGCCGCTTTATTTAGATGTCATCAAACGACCGCTGGTTAACGCTGGAAAAAAAGTCGCTCAGGTTATTTTGCCAGACGGTGAAAAATACAAAACACTCGATACCGTTAATAAAATCTTTGATGTGCTATTGGCTGAAAATTTCAGCCGCCATGTTGCGTTGGTCGCTCTCGGTGGTGGTGTCATCGGTGACATGACCGGCTTTGCTGCGGCAGCTTATCAGCGAGGCGTCGACTTTGTTCAAATACCGACCACGTTGTTGTCTCAAGTGGATTCGTCGGTAGGCGGAAAGACAGGCGTGAATCATCCGTTGGGCAAAAATATGATCGGTGCCTTCAAGCAACCATTGGCGGTATTGATCGATCCATCGACGTTAAAAACCCTACCTGAAAAAGAGTTTTCTGCAGGCTTTGCTGAAGTTATTAAACACGGTGTTATCCAGTCGGCAGAATACTTTGAATTCTTGGAGCAAAATTTATCCACTATCTTTAACCTAGATCTTACTGTTTTGGCAGAAGTGATCGCTGGCTCCTGTGAGATTAAACGTAAGGTTATTGAGCAGGATGAAACTGAACAAAATATTCGAGCAATTCTGAATTTAGGGCATACCTTTGGTCATGCCATCGAAACGACCATGGGCTATGGCAATTGGTTGCACGGCCAAGCGGTGGCCGCTGGTGTTATTATGGCTGCTGATCTATCTGCTCGTTTAGGACGTATAGACTCGGCATTGGTGCAACGTATTGTCGCACTAACGCAAGCATCGGGCTTACCTGTTAACTGCCCCTCAGAAATGACGCCTGATAGTTTTTTAGCAGCCATGTATCGTGATAAAAAGGTTCAGTCAGGAACCTTACGCTTGGTATTGATTAACTCGTTAGGCAGTGCAGAGGTGACCGATCAGTTTGATTCGGCGCTTTTAGGTGAAACGCTTGAACACTTTTGTCAGCAAGCAAAAGCCAGTTAATGTTATTTGTTGAGACCTAATAAATGAACAGATCGCGAAAAATAAGGGAGGTGTGTTGTGGATTTAACTGAACAGTCTGATCGTATGCAGCAGCATTATAATTTACGCCACGACCCATTTGGCCCCCTAGTTGACGCGCTTGTTTTTAGCGGTGCCGGTGGCAGGTACGATGTTGCTGAAACCGTTCGACATTTGCTTTCTTATAGCCCGCAAGAAATTTTACTCTACGGTGCATCCGGGAGCGGTAAGCGTACTCTTGCGCAAAATGTATTAAGAAAATTAGACGATGATTGGCGGGTTGCTTGGGTCGATGGTATCGATACCGAAACAGTACACGCCTTAGTCAAAGAAATTATTGGCCAGCTTGGGCTTGGCTTACGTGGTGATCAAGACCCTGAAGCCCTGTTGCCGCAAATTGCTCAGCAGGCATCTGCGCGTGCTCAGTCGGATGAAATGTTTGTCATCGTTGTGCAGTTTGCCGATCATCTTTCCGCAGAAGTGACTCAAGCTTTATTAGAGTTGCGTGATCTTTGTGCCGATAGCGAGTTTCGAATCCGCCAGCTTTGGTTGGCTGAATCTTTAACGTCCTTTCCTGATGGCGTAAACGAAGACGACTTTTATATTTATGAGCTGGCACCGCTCGATGATGACGATGCCGCGCAGTATTTAAAAGATAGGCTAGTAGCTGCCGGTGGCGTTGATACCTTCCCATTTACAAATAAAGACGTTGCTCGATTAAATCAAATGTCAGCGGGGTTGCCTGCAGCGCTGAATGATATTGCTCGTGATTTTTTAATTGGCACGACATTCAAAGCATCAGAAAAAAAACGTTCTTTCCCGATTACTCATATCATCGCAGGTGTTGCTGCGCTTTGCTTGGTCGTTATCGCGGTACTTTATAATGCCAGTATCAGTGGCTTAGATGCTGAGTCTGAGCAAGTTGAGTTGGCAGATCAAGGCGAAGTGGTCGGCTTGTCGACAATAGAAGAAAAGCTCGCTAATGCTGTTGCCAATGTTGAGTCAAAACAGTCGCCAACAGAGGCCGAGCCTGCCGATCAAATGCAAGAAGACGATGCTCAAAGCACCGTTGCCGAAGATTCCGGCACTGTTGCTCCTAGTGTTTCTGTTCCAGAGGTTTCTGCTGCTACCGATTCGGTTGCGGCGACGAACAATGCAAGCGAGGCGCAAGCAGAGGTTAGTCAGCGCTTGGTTGATGTTGCAACGGATAGCGAATACACCTTGCAGCTGATTGGCGTTCGTAATGCCGAGCAGCTAAACACCATTAAAGAAGGTTTAGCAAACAGTGAGCGCTACGATATTGTCGCTACTCGCTATAAGGGTGAGCCTTGGTATATTTTGATTCATGGTCGCTACCCGTCGACGACAGCCGCTAAAGCTGACATAGCAACGCTGCCAGAGCCGTTCCGTTCAAGTCAGCCGTGGGCACGTTCGTTTCGATCAATTAGAGCCGACTTACTCTAAGTTAGGTATTTATAGCCAGCGTTTAGATGTTTATAGCGAGTTAGGCGGTTATAGAGATAGCTCTAAATGTTTGCAGAGCTCATCGATGTGTTGATCGAATTGCCGTTTAAACCGCTGCGTGCTTGCCACTGCAGTGGCGGCCTGTTCGGTTAGTGGGTTGGTAAAACGTATCCGCTTGGCGACACCCTGAAGCGCCTTTTCGATACCTTGTGGCGAGCGGTAGGCTATAAACCAATTATAATTTCGCATCGTTTCTATTGTTTGGGTCAGTCGTATCGGTAACGCCATTTCATTAAATTCGGATAGTTGCTGGTAGCTGTTGTGTGCAAATTGCTCAAGCGTTAGTGAGCTGTAGCTCTGCCAGTGCAGAGCGATGTGATGATCGAGTAGCATGTCGATAACAACCGGCGTGGTTTTACGAAATGTCGGTCGTAAATAGTCTCGCACAGGTGTGAGAGTTGGGCTGGTATCGGTTAGTTGGTCGATAAGCTGATGGCGATCAAAGTGTTGCAAAAATAGAGTGGAGCACTGTTCAGCCTCCGGTCGTTTCGCAAAGTCGGGCCAAAGACTGCCCATCAAGGCTGACGGCGTTTGTACAGATAGTAGGCAGTGCCCCAAATAATTCATATCCAACTAAATTCCGTCGTAAGCCAATAAATCAATCAGTATACTGAATACTCAGTATTTTTAGGTAAAGAATGTGACCAAGCTAGAGAACGATCGTTTTTTAAGAGCGCTACTTAAGCAACCCGTTGATAGAACGCCGATTTGGATGATGCGGCAAGCAGGTCGCTATCTACCTGAGTATCGAGAATCCCGAGCTAAGGCTGGCGACTTCCTCAGCCTATGCAAAAACGCCGACTTTGCCTGCGAAGTGACTATGCAGCCGCTGGAGCGGTTTCCGCTCGATGCTGCCATCCTATTCTCTGATATATTGACCATTCCTGATGCCATGGGTTTAGGCCTTTATTTTGAAACCGGTGAAGGGCCAAAGTTTAAGCGCACTGTCCGTTCACAGCAGGATTTCGACCAGCTCATTATTCCTAAAGTTGAGGATGACTTGGGTTATGTCATGAAGGCGATATCGACCATTCGCCATGAGCTTAACGGCAAAGTGCCACTTATCGGTTTTAGTGGTAGCCCTTGGACCTTGGCGACCTACATGATTGAAGGTGGCAGCAGCAAGGACTTCCGGCATAGCAAGGCGATGCTTTATGACACGCCTGAATTAATGCATCAGTTGCTCGATCGATTAGCAGATGTCGTTATCGAATACCTTAATGCGCAAATCGCAGCTGGGGCGCAGGCGGTGCAGATTTTTGATTCTTGGGGTGGCGCGCTGAGTCATCGTGCGTACCAAGAGTTTTCTCTAAAGTACATGTCGAAAATTGTTGCGGGTTTGAATCGCCAAGCTGAAGGCCGCACGGTGCCGGTTATTTTATTCAGTAAGGGTGGCGGCCAATGGCTGCAATCGATGGCTTCGGTTGGTGCCGATGCGTTAGGGCTCGACTGGACGACATCGCTACGCGATGCACGTGCACTGGTCGGCGATCGAGTGGCTTTACAGGGGAATATGGACCCAAGCGTGCTTTATGCTAAGCCTGAGCGAATCCGTGAAGAGGTCGCTTGCATCCTCGAAGAATACGGTCGCGGCTCTGGTCATGTGTTTAATTTAGGTCATGGTATTCATCAGTTTGTCGACCCTGATCACGCTAAAGCATTTATTGATGCTGTTGTTGAGTTGTCGCCTCATTATCATCTTGATGACTAATGTTGTAGGTTGTGCTGGAACCTGAGACACTAGAGGGCAACATACGGCAAATGCAAAATATTAGCTTTAATTGATTGATTTTTAACAGGTTTTTCCATGTCTGAACAAAGTGCTGATTTTACTGAATCACTATCGCTGAGTGAGTTTACCGAAAAAGCGTATCTGGATTACTCCATGTACGTCATCTTGGACCGAGCCTTGCCGCATGTGGGCGATGGTCTAAAGCCGGTACAGCGACGCATTATTTATGCGATGAGCGAGTTGGGTTTACGTAATTCGGCAAAGCATAAAAAGTCGGCGCGTACCGTCGGTGATGTGCTTGGTAAATACCATCCGCATGGTGACAGTGCCTGTTATGAAGCCATGGTATTGATGGCTCAGCCGTTTTCCTATCGTTACCCAATGGTTGATGGCCAGGGTAACTGGGGCTCGCCAGACGATCCTAAATCGTTTGCTGCAATGCGATATACCGAATCTCGGCTGCATAAAAATGCGCAGCTGTTATTAGAAGAGTTGGGTCAAGGCACAGTCGACTGGGTGCCCAATTTTGATGGCAGTCTAAATGAACCAACGGTGTTGCCTGCGCGCCTGCCGCATGTGCTATTAAATGGCACCACCGGTATTGCTGTCGGTATGGCGACCGACATTCCTCCGCATAATTTAAAAGAAGTTGCTGCCGCCTGTATTCATCTGATTGATCAGCCGGATGCTTCTGTTGCCGATCTGATGATGCATGTTCGTGGTCCAGATTATGCGACCGGTGCTGAATTAATCACGCCAAAAGCAGAGTTGCAAAAAGTCTATGAAACCGGCCGTGGCTCGGTTCGCTTGCGTGCTAAATACATGAAAGAAGGTAGCGATATCGTTATTACTGAGCTGCCTCACCAAGTTTCTGGCGCAAAAATACTTGAGCAAATTGCAGCTCAAATGCAGGCTAAGAAGCTGCCGATGGTTGCGGATTTGCGTGACGAGTCAGACCATGAAAATCCGACTCGCTTGGTCATTGAGCCGCGCAGCAATCGCGTCGATGCCGAATCCTTAATGAACCACCTGTTTGCCACCACCGACCTTGAAAAAACCGCTCGGGTAAACCTCAACGTTATCGGTATTGATGGCAGCCCGAAAGTAAAATCCTTGGCTGACATTTTAACTGAGTGGTTGGTCTTTAGAACAGAAACGGTACGTCGCCGATTACAGCATCGCCTAGATAAGGTGAATGCTCGACTGCATATTTTAGATGGCTTATTGATTGCCTATCTGAACATCGATGAAGTGATCGAGATTATTCGTACCGAGGACGAACCTAAAGTCGAGCTAATGTCTCGTTTTGGTCTGACCGATATTCAAGCAGAATCGATTTTAGAAATTAAATTACGTCAGCTTGCTAAGCTAGAAGAAATTAAAATTCGTGGCGAGCAAGATGATTTATCTGCCGAGCGCGATAAGTTAGAAAAAATTCTCGCCTCTAAAGCTCGAATGAAGACATTGATTAAAAAAGAAATTTTGGCCGATGCCGAAACCTATGGCGATGACCGTCGTACAGCGCTGGTTAGTCGTAGTGAAGCTACTGCCTTTAGTGAGTCGGATATTCTACCTTCTGAAGCAGTCAGCGTTATTTTGTCGGAGCGAGGTTGGATTCGCTCAGCCAAAGGCCACGAAATCGACCCCGTAGGTTTGAGCTATAAGTCGGGTGATGGTTTTGCCTATATGGCGAAAGGTAAGAGCAATGAAGCCACCGTTCTAATTGATTCCACTGGCCGTTCTTACTCGCTGGCAACCCACACCTTGCCATCGGCTCGAGGCCAAGGTGAGCCTTTAACAACTCGGTTAAATTTACAGCCAGCATCAACTATTAAGGGTTTGTTGTTGGGCCAAGCTGAAGAAAAATATTTGCTTTGCTCCGATGCTGGCTATGGCTTTGTTGCCAAGCTCTCAGACATGGTGAGTAAAAATAAAGCCGGTAAAGCACTGCTTAACCTACCTAAAAATGCACAGGTGTTATCGCCTGAGCCGGTAGCGCAGTTTGCCACCGATTACTTAGCTGCCGTGACCAATGAAGGTCGCTTATTGGTCTTCCCATTGCGAGATTTACCAGAGCTGGCCAAAGGCAAAGGCAATAAAATTATCAATATTCCAGCGTCGAGAGCCTCAAATGGCGAGGAGCTTATGGTTTCTGTTGCTGTGTTAGGTGCGCAAGAAACTCTGTTGGTTTATTCCGGTAAGCGTAAGTTGAAATTAACCGGTGCTGATTTAGAGCATTATCAAGGAGAGCGAGGTCGACGTGGTAACAAGTTGCCTCGTGGTTTCCAAAACGTATCTGGCTTAGGGGTAGAACGAAAGTCATAGGGCCGTAGGCTAGCTGTTTAATAGCTTTCCTATATCAATCTAAACCTGAATTATTTTGTAGGCGTTTTTTCAGTGAATGCTCGTCAACTGCTGTTTGTTTTAGTTTTTATAGCGTTACTATTGTTGGCCGGTTCGGTTACTTTGGGCGTAAAACAAAGTCGAGTTTTTGCTCAGACTAACGAACTTATTGTCGCCTATGAATCGCTGATGCAATGGCAGAAGCATGCCGAACAGCGGCCAGCTAAAGAATCGGTATTAAATCGCTATGCACAGCAAATTATTAATAACTTGCCTGAGCTAGTCGGCAATACGGATCAGCCAGTTAGTGAACTAACACAGTACTTGTTCGACTATAGTGCAAGCCCTAATCAGCCAGCATCGGTTGATGTTTTTCAATCTGATATTCTTGAGTCAGCGATTCTCTGGGAATTGCTCGACTGCCATCAACAGCAAACTCGGCTGGCTCATCTAGCAAACTATATCAGCGTTGGACTGGGCTTTACGCTATTAGGTTTGGGTCTTAACGCCTACTTTATGGGGCGTCGCTCAAAGGATTATCGCTTAGCGCCTTTTTTGGAAGACAACCCCAATCCTGTTTTCGGTTTGAACTTTAACGGTAAAATCATCTACAGCAATGTTGCCGCCAATAAGGCGCTACAGCAATTATTGCCCTACTCAGACGATGTCTCCATGTTGTTGCCTGACGACTATGGCATGCTGCTTAATAAACTGAAATCCGAACAGCAAACCACGGCAGTGTGGAATCGTGAGCTGAAAGATCGGCTGTATAAGTTTAGCGTTCACCTGATGCCTAATTATGGTCGTATTCATATTTATGGTGAAGACGTTACCGAACAAGAAAAAATCCGTGCTCATAATCATTTCTTAGCGTTTCATGACCCGATTTGCGAATTGGCGAATCGACAAAAATACGAACAGTTGGTGAATGATCTGCACGATGAGTCGCTTGATATTACATTGGTCATGACTCGCGTAATCGGCACCTCGGCCTTGTTATCTAACCAAGGCTTATTGGTTGTTGATCAATTTGTTAAAGATTTGTCTGCACGTTTAACCAGAGCATATCGCGCAGTCGACAGCTTTGGTGAGCGTCGCGCTGAAGTAATCCGATTTGATAACAGCCTTTTTGGCTGTCTTTACTTTGGTCGCTTAACAGAACGCCAATGCCGCTACTTGACTAGCCTGCTTGAGCAATGCGGTGAAGCTCCCTATGTGTCAGGTAATAGAGAACATTACTTCAAGATTAAAAGCGGTGCGGTCTGTGAAAAATCCTCGCGCAGTGCTCAGTTTGTCATGCAAAAAGCCAACATCGCATTAGATTCACTACGTGATCCTGAACAAAGTTTTCTGCTGTTTGATGAATCGATTGAAGCTGAAATGCGAGAGTCTGAGCGTGTTCATAATGCCCTCAGGCATGCCGTGCAATTGGATGAGCTAGCCATGGTTTATCAGCCGCAGCAAGATTTAAGAACCGGCTCGTTGGTTGGCTTTGAAGCCTTAATGCGTTGGAATAACCATGGCAAAAATGTACCGCCAGATGTCTTTATTCCTTTGGCCGAAAAAACCGGCTTAATTCATGGCATTGGTAATTGGGCAATGCGTGAAGTTTTAAGGCAAAGCATTGACTGGCAAAACCAGCCGGCAATTAAACTTAAGCAAATTGCCTTTAATGTCTCGGCGCAAGAATTTAGCCGACAAGACTTTATTGAGTCTATCGAGGTCGCACTTGCTGACTACCCTGCAACGCCGGATACCATTCAAATCGAGTTAACCGAAAGCCTGTTAATCGATGATGAACAGGCGGCGATCGAGAAGTTACACACCTTGAAAGAACTTGGCTTTACCGTTGCTATTGATGATTTCGGTACGGGTTATTCTTCATTTAGTTACTTGTCTCGCTTCCCTATCGATAAGTTAAAAATTGATCGTTCTTTTATTACCAATATGGCCAATGGCGAGCGCGATATCGCAATTGTGGCGGCAATGATCAATGTAGCGCATCGACTAGGTATTGGTGTTATCGCAGAAGGAGTGGAAACTCTGGAACAACGAGATATTCTATTGAGTATGGAATGCGACCAAATACAGGGTTTTTTATTTGGCAAGCCGATGAATTCCGTGGATGCAACACTATTCTGTGTTAATGAAGGGGTAAGCCAATGAACTTTGAAAGCCAAATCTCAAATTTTTATGAAAAAATGGTGGCTGACGATTTAAAAAAACGCAGCGACAAAGATCCGATCGACGATGAAATGATGGTCGACATTGCCTGCGTCGCTCTCAATCAGTTGCCGTCGCGCTATTATCGCTACTCGGTTGATATGGCTTTTTATCTAGAAACACAAGAATACCAAAAGATGCAGGCCGCGGTGATTAAGGCGGTTGATTTCGCGATTAAGTTTGTCGAAACACATAAAACCAATCGCGCAGAATAGCCATTAACGCAATGTTCTTTATTCACGTTATAAGCTGTTGGTGTCATAGAGCATAGGCGTTACAGATTTTTGGCGTTAAATTGAAGCCAGACTGAATCTGCTTACAGGCTTGCAGTTGTACTCCTGTTCAACGCTTGCTCGGCCTTTATCGGCTAATCCAGCTAACAGCATAAACACAGCTAACATCACATAAGAATAGAAATGACGAACCGAATCAGAATTGCCACTCGCAAAAGTCCTCTCGCCATCTGGCAAGCCGAATATGTAAAAACAGAGCTACTAAAACACCATTCAGATTTGCAGGTGGAATTTGTCGCGCTCAGCACACGAGGCGACAAAATTTTAGATGTGGCGCTATCCAAAGTTGGCGGTAAGGGTTTATTTGTAAAAGAATTAGAAGTTGCAATGACTGACGATGCGGCAGATATCGCCGTACACTCAATGAAAGATGTTCCAATGCAGTTACCGCAAGGATTTGAGCTGCCGATCATCTGTGAGCGAGAGGACCCATCCGATGCTCTAGTCAGTCATCACTTCAATAGCATTGAAGCTTTGCCTCAAGGTGCCGTTGTCGGTACCTCCAGTCTAAGACGTCAAGCCCAGCTGTTGGCCATTCGCCCAGATTTGACCATAAAGGTATTGCGCGGCAATGTGGGCACTCGCTTACAGCGATTAGACGATGGTGAGTACGACGCCATTCTGCTGGCAGCGGCTGGCCTTAAGCGTTTAGGCTTAGAAGCGCGAATTGCTCAACGGCTCAACAAAGATGATTTGCTGCCTGCTTGTGGTCAAGGTGCTGTTGGCATCGAAACTCGGCAAGGGGATGAGCGAATTATCCAACTGTTAAAGCCGCTTTATCATCGCGAGACTGCGTTACGGGTTAGCGCTGAACGGGCTATGAATCGAGCTTTAGATGGCGGCTGTCAGGTACCGATTGCCGGCTTTGCATTATTGAGCGATGACCAGCTATCGCTTGAGGGCCGAGTTGGCTCTGTCGATGGTCGTCAACTACTTAAAGTGGCGGAGCAAATCACTCTAGTTGGCAGTGATGATGAACAGCTTGCTCAGGCCGAGCAGCTGGGTTTAAGCGTTGCAAATAAATTACGCAGTCAGGGCGCTGACGCGCTATTAGCTGAGCTCGTTTAATGCGAATATTAATCCCCAAAGCGCAGAGCGAACAGCGCAGATGGCAAGCACTATTAGATGGACAGTCTGTCGAGCCGGTGTTTTGCGATCCATGGCAGATTGATCTATTGCCGCAAACAGCAGAAACAAAAACGGCATGGTTAAACTTGGATCTGAATGCAGTAGTTTTTTGTGTCAGTCCAACGGCAGCGAAAGTATTAGTTGATGCATTAGATGAGTATTGGCCAATGCCGCCAGAAGGGGTGCGTTGGCTTTGTAATGGTCCACGAACGGCGCGAGTATTAAGCGAGTACGGCTTGCCAGCAGAATACCCAAGCAGTGGCCATACCTCTGAAGATGTTTATAAAATGGTTCAAGGCTCGTTGACGTCGTCGCAGCGCTATCTAATTATTTGTGGTGAAGGTGGTCGCGATTGGATGCGACAAACTCTGCAGCAGCAGGGTGTTCAGGTAGGCGTTATTCGCTGCTATCAGCGGGCAGTTAATACGCAGGTGTTAGCACAGATGACCGAGCTGATTACAACGTGCCAAGCACTGTGGCTCAGTTCTGAATATTTGGGTGAAGCTCTTATTGCGCAGGCTGCGGAATTTTGGCGCAGCTGGCCGGGCGCATGGTGGCTTTCATCAAATAGGTTGGATCAGTGGGCCGAACAACAGGGTATTATCAATCGATTCCAAGCCGGTGGTGCAACGCCGGAGGATCTAAGTAGGCTAATTAAACAGCACGCTGGCGCCTAGAGCCGTCGCGGTGCATGAACAGGTTAGATTATGAACGAATCAGATAAACAGCCATCGACTGAAAAGTCTGTAGAAACTGCCGCTACCGAGCAAGTAACCGATAGTAACGCGGCCTTGCAATCAGAGCAGGATGACAGCGCAGACCGTTCAAACCGAGCGACTAAATCAGCCGCTGCTAAACGAGCAGCCCGTGCTAAAAAACGCAAAAAAGCAAAAGCAGATAGTGACTCTTCAGTAGCCAAAACCAGTAAGTTGCGGATCTTCGTAACAAAAAAAGCACTGGCTTTATATGTTATCTGTATCGCTATTGCTGCGATTGCTTACGCTGGCTATTGGTTAAAGGATTTCGCCTCAGATTATGTCGAGCAATATAAAGCGCGACAGGCGTTATTAGTTGAGCAAATCGAACAACAGCGTGAACGTATCGAAGTGTTAGAAAATAAGCTCGATCAGTCTCAGCAGGGCTGGCAGCAAGCAAGTGACGAACTGGAAGAATTGGTCGTTGAGTCTGCTCAGAGGCTAAATCAATATACCAGCAATGGCGAGAATCAGTGGCCACTGGAAGAAGCACTTACCCTAACCCGCTTAGCTCAGCAACGCTTGCAATTAGACAGCTCTGCGACCATGGCCGTGCGGCTATTAAAGTCAGCTGATAGCGTCTTAGCTGGGCAAGACCAAGCCGCTGTGTTGCCTTTGCGACGTCAATTGGCGGCAGATATTCTAGCGCTTAACAATGTTGAGTCGGCTGATATTAATGGGCATTACTTTGCTTTGGAGGCGATAGCTGATCAAATCCGACAGCTAGAGTGGTTACCAAAACCGGCGCAACAGCAAGCGCTGGCTGATGATGTAGCACCCAGTGAAGGCTTCTTGCAAAGTTTGCAGCAGATAGTTGTGGTGCGTCGCTTAGATGTACCTATGCAAGCTGCGCCATTGCAAACCACCTTTGAGCAATGGCGACAACAGACATTGTTACGTATCGAGCAAACTCAGCTGGCATTGTTGGCGCGTAATCAGCCATTATACGACAGCGCATTGCAGCAAAGCCAGTCATTGATCAGCCAAATGCAGAGCCAAGTATCTGTCGATGCTTACTTGGCTCAGTTGACGGAGTTATCTGGTGCAGAATTAAACCCGAGTTGGCCGGATATTTCTGCGAGCACGGAGTTGATCGAACAATACATTTCCGAGTATCAAACGACTGAATTATCGGAGGGCGACGAATGAAAAAATTAGCACCGCTGTTGCTGCTGTTTATCGTCGTCTTATTGCTCGGCGGCGTATTGGCACAAATGATGTCCAAGGACGCTGGCGTCATGTTGTTAAGCTGGAATGGTTGGCTAGTAGAAACCACCTTTTGGGTCGGTGTAGCGCTGATCATTAGTTTTTTGTTGACGCTTTATTTTGGTATCTGGCTGCTGCAGCGAATTGCGCCGACTCGATGGTTAGGCCAGTTGCAGTTACGCCGTCGGCGTCGACAAGCTCGTATCGAAACTAAGCAGGCGATTGACCGGTGGATGCTCGGTGACGAAGAGGGCGCAAGCCAGGCGTTACAAAAGGTGGCAAAGGCTGGCGGTTCAGAGCGTTTGCCGCGAGCATTGAGTTTGGCGCTGGGTGTCACGCATGCGCAATGGCCAGATCAATTCACCGCCTTTACTCAGCAGGATGCGGAACTGACTGACTACGCATTAATGTTACAAGCAGAGCGTTACTGGCAACTCGATCAGCCATTAGCCTTTATCGCCCTGTTGAAGGATCATCCAACCTTGGCGGCACTGCCACGGCTGCAACGCAGATACTGGCAGGCATTGATTGAAAACAGCCAAGCCAGTGATGCTATCGCTCACATCATTGGTGCGCACAGCGTGCAACCAGATGAGCGTCAGCGCTGGTTGGTGCAGGCTGTGGTTATGGCGTTTAAGCAGGTTTTAGGCGAACCACAACAGAGTCAAAAAATACTCAAGCCGTTGAACAAAGCGCAAAAAGCCTTGCCAGAAATATGTGTTGCAGAAATTCAATACCTGATCTCTATTGGCGAACATAGCGCGGCATTTAAACGCATAAAACAGCTTCTGTTGCAGCCTCATCAGTTGGATCAGTGTGAGCTGTTATTGGCATTGAATATTGACGATAAGCTTAAGCTCGATTACTTGCACAGCCTTAAGCCAGCCGAACCCAGCGCGACCTATTGCCGAGTGGTGGGCTTGTTGCATTTTAATTTGAAAATATGGGGCAGCGCTCAAAGCTGGTTAGAGCTCGCTTGGCAACAACAGGATTTGGTCGCAGCAGTGCAACTGGCAGAGCTTTATCAACAACGAGATATGGAAAAAGAGGCTGCAAGCTTATATCAAGCGATTGCACATTCGATCCATCAGCCTAATCAGAAGGAAGATTAATATGGCAGAAACATTAGATTATGACCCAAGTGCCAGTACCGAATTGCAATACGACCAGCTGCAAACACAACTGCAAGCTCTTTGCCACGGTGAACAGGATTTAACCGCGAACTTAGCCAATATCGCAGCAGCGATGCGGCAAACCTTTGGTTTTTTTTGGGTCGGCTTTTATGTTGTTAAAGAGGCGCAGTTGGTTCTAGGGCCGTTTCAAGGAGACATTGCTTGCACTCGTATTGGTTATGGCAAGGGCGTCTGTGGTACCGCTTGGAAAAACAAGTCGCTGCAGTGGGTGCCTGATGTTGATGCATTTGATGGCCATATAGTGTGCAGTAGCGCCTCGCGTTCTGAAGTGGTTGCACCTATTCTTAAAGATGGAGAAGTTGTCGCCGTGCTCGATATTGATAGCGATCAGCTGGATGACTTTACCGAACAGGATGTACAAGGCATACAGCGATTGAGTGATTGGATCGCCACACTGTTTTAATAACCGCAGATTTAATGACAGCAGAGTCAGATCGCTTTAGAAACAACCTGTATTTTAATTTGCTGCTTACGTAAGGCTATTTCAATTGCATTCAGGTTTGCTTAGATGAAACAACAAAAATTATATAACGATCTTAAAACAGCCTTGCGCAGTGTAAAAATAGATCCGCAACAATCACAAATAGTGGCGGAACAAGCTGTATTGGTCGCCCAGAAAAACGCCTCGATCAAAACCTTAGGTCTTGCTTATTTAGTCCTTGGCGAGGCGAATTTAGAGAATCGAATTGACGATTTGGCGACGGATTATTTTTTGCGTGCTAACGCCATTTTCAAAGACTTAAATATCACTGAATTCAATGCAGAGTGCCATTATGGGCTCGGCTGTTGCTATGTTCATTTGGGCGATTTTGTTCAAGCCATTGAACAGTTTCGGGCAGCACAAAGACAAATCCCCCATGCAGAAAATCGCGACTATTTAGAAGTACTTATTAAACTGGCCATTTCACGTGGTTTAATGAATCTAACCTATTGGTCTGAAGCAGAAGAAGAGTTACAAAGTATAAAGCGACAGCAGTTAGAAGACGGCGTGTTACAGGTCGAGCATCAATTACAGCTGTTGCGTATTGCCTTTCATCGCGGTAATCAGCGCTTCATTCATGACCAGTTGATTTGTTGCCGGAATTTAATATTCGATGTAAAAAATAAAAATATTCAAGATCTGTTTACCTATTTTTCTGGTCGCTTCGTTATGAAATACCAAAGCGTTAAAAAGGGTGAAGCGATTTTGGCTAAGCTTTGGCGCGAAGTCGATTATGGCGGTGGCTATGCGTATTTTTTATGTTATGAAGCCGCGCTCGATATCCTAAAATCTGATCAGCCAAAAAAAGGCGTCAACTGGTTTAATGTGCTGTTGGCCATTGAAAACCTTCCGATGGTGCTGCGGCATCGAATTCACATAGCCATGGCTGAATTTTATGTTGCTCACTCTGCTTATAAAAATGCCACGGAACACTTTCAGTCGGCAGAGAAAGCATCGCGTGAAATACAAGAAAATGAATTAGCCCAACAGTGGGTTAAATTTAGAGCGGAAGAAACCTATCAACAGCTGCGACATCAGGTTCAGGAGCAGCAGGAGAATAATCAACTACTGGAACAAGCCAATAGTTTGCTTGCGTCGGTCAATGAAATTGCTATCGATGTGAACTCTGCGTTGGACCATGCGACCATGTTGCAACGGCTATATGAACAATTATCGCATTGGTTGGATGTCGACATTATCGCAATTTGTGAAATTCATCAGGGTAAATTAAAAGGTGGCTCTGTGGTTAAGCAGGGGCAGCCTGTAGATCCTAAAGAATGCATTTCTATTCAGCACAAAATGTGGGCTGTCGAGGTAATAGAGCAAAGGAAAGCATTGCTTAAGCAGGACATTGAGCTCAGCAAGGTCTACCCGCATCCTGATCATCCGAAAACTAAAATTTCATTATTTCAGCTGCCATTAACCTGTGAAAATCGAGTTGTTGGTGTATTTTTGGTGCAGGCAAATAAGTCCTTTGTTTTTGATGAGCAGGTCATTAATTTGCTTAATTCCATTTCGCCGGTTATCGGTATTGCTTTAGCAAATCTTATTAACTTAGAACGTATGCGCAATATGAGTGGCCAGTTAGATAAACAACAGCGAGAACTTAATGATGTCCGTAAATTAGTTAGCCACCTTGCCGAAAATGATGAGCTTACCGGGTTGTTGAATCGATCAGGTGTCGAATATTATTGGCCGCAGTGGCAACAGCGAGAAGCCTTTTATTGTATGCAGATCAGCATACTGAATATTGATAAAATTGATCGATCAGTTAGCGGTCATTCGGCACAAGAGGCGGTAAGAGTATTGGCTGAACGATTTTCTCAGCATATTGATTCAGAATATCTTTTTGCTCGAGTGGACAATGCAAGCTTTGTTGTTTTGCTCGACGGAGATCAAGCTAAACGCACCATTAAACAATTGGCAGAAACGCTAATACAGCAGAGTCGAGAGCCGGTTGATTACGCAGCGGCGGTGTTTTCTACCGAGGTGGCTGTTGGTGTGGTGAAGTATCCAGATCATGGCGATAACTTAGAAGAATTATTATCGTTAAGTTCGATTGCAGTCAGTCACGCAGCACATGATCAGAGCAGCTTTTCTTTTATTGATTAGCCAGTGTTTTTTTTAAATTAGAATTTAAAGAATAGCTTTTGACCTGCTCTAATTCAGTTTGAAGATTTAGATTGAAGGTTTTGAGATATAGATTGAAGGTAAGTTGAATCTTTTTAGAGTAGCCCGCCATACTTGGCGGGCTTTTTTCAAGGGCGTTATTTTTTAATTAGCTACGAGCTTTCAGTGTTTGCTGCGCCCGTAAACAGGCTGCTAACACTTGGTTTGGTGCTGTACCGCCAAGGTGGTCTCGAGCAGCAACAGAGCCTTCTAACGTTAAGACATCAAAAACATCCTGCTCAATCAAATCAGAAAATTGCTGTAGTTGCGCTAACGTCAGTTCGGCAAGGTCTTTACTTTGTTCAATACCAAAAGCGACAGACTCACCCACAACCTCATGCGCATCTCGGAAGGGTAAACCCTTTTTAACTAAATAGTCTGCTAAGTCTGTGGCGGTTGAATAGCCTTTGGCAGCGGCTTGATACATGCTGTCTTTTTTCGCCTTGATGTGCGGCACCATGTCGGCAAAAGCACGTAGACTTCCAGCAAGCGTATCGATGGTGTCAAACAGAGGTTCTTTATCTTCTTGGTTGTCTTTGTTGTAGGCCAATGGCTGAGATTTCATTAATGTTAGAAGACTCATCAGATGACCATAAACGCGCCCTGTTTTGCCACGGACTAATTCCGGAACGTCAGGGTTTTTCTTTTGCGGCATAATTGAAGAGCCGGTGCAAAAACGGTCAGGTAGGTCGATAAAATCGAATTGAGCTGAGGCCCACAGAACTAACTCTTCAGACATACGTGATAGATGCATCATGATCAATGCACCGACCTGGGTGAATTCAATAGCAAAGTCTCTGTCTGAAACCGAATCCAGAGAGTTTTCAGAAGGGCGATCAAAGCCCAGTAACTCAGCAGTAATGGTTCGATCAATCGGATAAGTTGTGCCTGCTAGTGCCGCAGCGCCAAGCGGCATAATGTTAACGCGCTTACGACAATCGATAATGCGTTCGTAGTCGCGCTGTAGCATTTCATTCCAAGCCAATAGGTGGTGACCAAATGTGACTGGCTGTGCTGTTTGTAGGTGGGTAAAGCCGGGCATGATCGTATTGGCTTCAGTTTGTGCCAATTCGATAAGCGCCGCCTGTAAGCGGGTTAGCTCGCTGGCGAGGTGGTCGATTTCATCGCGCAAGTAAAGTCGTATGTCGGTGGCAATTTGATCGTTGCGTGAACGGCCAGTGTGCAATTTTTTACCAACTGTGCCGATTTTCGCCGTTAAGGCAGCTTCGACGTTCATGTGTACGTCTTCCAATGCGACTGACCATTGCATGTCGCCATTTTCAATATCACTTTGCACGGCTTTAAGACCATCAACGATAGCCTGCTGCTCTTGCTCGGTAATCACATTGCATTTTGCCAGCATCGTTGCATGAGCAATTGAACCTTCAATGTCGTGACGATACAGCCGAGCATCAAAGCCAATAGATGCGGTGAATTCTGCGACAAATGCATCGGTTGCCTCGGCAAATCGGCCACCCCAAGAAGCGTTCGTTTGAGTCATGAAAGAGTATCCAGTTGTTGAATTTAGCCGACCATTATAGGCCTTCCGCTAAACGCATCAAACCAACTTTTTCAGCGATTGTTGATTAATTTTCACATCATTGCAGACGAGGATGATGGAGATGAAAAAAATTTTGCTAAAAGCCTGCGAATTACTGGCGGATGCCAATGGCAGCGACTATATATACTGATGTTATCTGGCGGTGCCCTGTTTGGCTGCATAAATGCTTGCTGAAACAGACATTAAGCTGGTCAATATAATAATAACGAAAACCGATCGACAGCGGCCAATGTCGTTTTAACGGCAACTAAGTTTACTCAATATTCGTTTGCTTAGACGTTGTTTATTTAGCAAAAAATAACCCTAGGATTCAGGGTTTTAGTGATGTCGCAGTGCGCTGATAAGCGAGTGCAATACTGCAAAAGGAGAAGAAAATGACAGCAGAAAAAAAATTACCGGAAGGCCCAATCACAACAGAAGAGTTGGCGCGTACCCCGAAATGCAATGAAAACGTTCGCTCTGCTATGAACAGCGAAGTAGAAAAATTTTTAGCTCAGGGCGGTGCGGTTACTCAAGTGGAATCAGGTTATCGGGCAGATCCACCGAAAAAGCCTGAAAGTAAATATGGCTCTCGGCCTATCTAGGCTTATTTATTTAGCATCCCGTTTTACAGGTTTCACGGGCCGTCTCCATTGGAGCACTTTTAGCTTAAGTTTGCTCTATTAAGATGTGACCGCTTTGTTGGAAAGCCTGCTTTATCAAAAAACACGTAAAGCTCTAGCCTACGATTAAAAATAATGAGTAGGCTTTAGTTCGAGCTTTTCTCTATAATGCGCCTTCAATGTAACTTGCTAGAGCGCATGCGCGAATTTGATCTGATAAAAACACACTTTACCGACTGGTCGACAAACTGCTCAAACCTGAAGCTGGGTATTGGCGATGACTGCTTAGTTTGGCAAGGTGATCAACCCTTGGTTATTTCGACCGATACCGCAGTTCAGGGGGTGCATTTCCCAGAGCAGGCGCGGCCCGATCAGGTAGCCTCGCGCGCGTTTTTATCGGCCTTGAGTGACCTTGCTGCCATGGGTGCGAGCGCTGATTTTTTTACTTTGGCGTTATCGTTACCTGCAGATCTCACCGACCATTGGTTATCCGAATTTGCCAAACAGTTGAGAGTTTTAGCGCAGCAGTACCAAATTGTTTTGGCAGGTGGAGATACCACTCGCTCCAAACTCATTACCGTGACCATCAGTGTTCATGGCTGTGTTGCCAAACCGCTATTACGCAGCGGAGCTATAGCGGGCGATGATATTTGGGTTACTGGCCGTTTAGGTGGTGCAGCGGCTGCATTACCGACAATCCTTGCCAGCTACGATGAAACATCAGGCGACGCTAATTTGGGCACTCAGGCTGTAAGCGCGAAAACTTCTATTCCTAGCCAATGGTTAAACGCCTATTGGCAACCTGATATTCCCATGCTGTTTGCCAAGCAAGCGAGCAGCCTCTTGAACAGTGCAATCGATATTTCTGACGGTTTAATGGGCGATGCCGGACATCTTGCTCGGGCCAGTCAGGTCGATTTAGAATTCGATATCCATGCCTTACCACTTGCTGAACAATTGCAGCCTAACGTGCCGCAGCATCTTGCTTTGGCGCTTGCCGGAGGTGACGACTACCAGCTCTGTTTCACCGCAACTAAGGCGGCGCGTCAGTCGATAACACTATTAGCAGAATCCATTAATCAGCCGGTTAGTCTTGTTGGTCGCGTTGTTCGCGGCAACGGCGATGTTCGCTGGTATGATGGAACCCATCAAATCAAGCCTGCTTTGCAGGGCTACCAACATTTTTAAACGAGGACGACATGTTAGAACCTTCACAGCGACGCTGGAATAATCATTGGGTACATTTTTTAGCCTTTGGTTTAGGCAGTGGTGCCGCCCCTAAAGCGCCAGGAACCTTTGGCACCATTGCTGCGGTGCCACTGTATTTGCTATTGGCTCAGCTCTCGTTGCCGCTCTATCTGGTGGTTGTTTTGGTTAGTTTTGTCTTGGGTATTTATTTGTGCGGTCAAACCTCAAAAGATATGCAAGTACACGATCACGGCGGCATTGTTTGGGATGAGTTTGTTGGTTTTTGGATCACTATGATCGCATTACCTTTGCACTGGGCTTGGCTGTTGGCTGGTTTTGTCTTATTCCGCCTGTTCGATATTATTAAGCCGTTTCCGATTGGTTGGCTAGATAAGCGTGTGCACGGCGGTTTGGGGATTATGATCGACGACGTCTTGGCTGGTGTTTTTGCTTTGCTGGTTTTACAGGCAGTGCGCTACTTTTTCTTTTAGCGGTTCTGTTTTTGCTGTTGATTGCTGATGCGTAAGTGCAGCAGCAATCAACGGTTGCTAAGTTAGGTAAACTTTTCTGTAAAGCCTATTTCATCAAGCCGTTGTTCTAGCTTTTTCTGAATTTCTTTCTCATTAGGTAGGTCGATAATATCGTCCAGTAGTAGCCGACAATCGCGCATTTCAATATTGCGAATTAGCCACTTTATCAGTGGCAGTTTATAAGCAGACAGGCTTAAGGTTCTTATGCCCATACCTAATAACACCAATACTGCTTTTGGATCCCCAGCCATTTCACCACAGACACTGACTGCTAGGTTGAGTCGTCGACATTCGCGAGCGATATCATAGATGGCGCGTAATACCGCCGGATGAAAAGGCGTAAACAGATGAGCAACGCGCGGATTATTACGGTCGACCGCCAACAAATATTGGGTTAAATCGTTTGAGCCAATAGACACAAAATCAATATGATCCCTTAGGTGTGGCAGCATCCAAATCACCGCGGGCACCTCAGCCATAATGCCAATCGGTGGTCGCACGACCGCATGGCCTTCTTCTTTAAGCTGACTGACCGCCTCATCGATAATCGCGCCAATACGCAGTAGCTCATCTTCTCGGCTCAGCATTGGCACCATAATTTGCAAGTTCCCCAAGCCGATGTCGGCGAGCAGCATGGCGCGAATCTGGTCGAGCTGAATGTTGCGATAATCAAGCGTGAAACGAATGCCGCGCCAACCCAGATAGGGGTTTTCTTCTTGGATTGGGAAGTAGGGCAGAGCTTTGTCGCCACCGATGTCGAGTGTCCGCATCACCACGGGTTTGGGTGCATAAGCAGACAGCACCTTGCGATAAATGCGCACCTGTTCTTCTTCGGTCGGGAAGGTGTTGTGCACCATAAAAGGAATTTCAGAACGATACAGACCAATGCCTTCGGAGCCGCGTTCTAGTCCGGGGCGAATATCGGCCAGCAAGCCGGTATTGGAATAGAGGTTTACTCGCTGTTGGTCAATCGACTCGGCAGGCAAACTTTTCAGGTGCGCCAGATTAGCCTGGCGGGCTTGGTTTTGTTTGATAACCTGCTGATATTCTTCTTTTACAGCCTCTGGCGGATTGGCAATCAGAATGCCGCGATGACCGTCGAGAATAACCTGAGCGTGATGCATGGCGCTGAGGTTGGATTCTTGCAAACCAACAATAGCCGGAATACCCAAAGCATTTGCCAATACCGAGGTATGTGAAAGCGTCGAGCCTTGGTTACTGGCAACCCCAGCTATTAATGCCGGATTAATGCGACCAAAATGTTCAATGGTGATGTTCTCACCGATCAACACAATGGGTTCATCGGTATTGATGACTTCGGGTTCTAAATTTTGTAAATGGCGGTAGACGCGAGCAGCTAAGACGCGTAAATCATCGGCACGGGCCTTTAGGTAAGGATCTTCAACGGCATCAAAAATAGCGATCTGCTCAAGCATAGCGAGCTTTAATGCACTGCTTGCGCTGACGTCAGTTGCTAAGTGTTTATCGATTGCCGCATGCAATTCTGGGCTACTCAGCAGTAAGCGATAAACCTCAATCAGCGCGGAAAGCGTTTCTTCTTGAGTATTGCCCTCACTGGCAAGCTCTTCTAAACAGTTATCGAAAGAGTCTTTGATGCGAGACTTTTCAAACTCTAGGCCAGAGCCGGGCTGAACGCTGATGTCTTCTAGGCGGATGTCGCTGCGAACGACCCACGCTTTGGCAATGGTAACGCCCGGAGCACCGGCTAAGCCGCGCACATGGCGAACTTCGTGAGCAGTAAATGGCCGCTCTTCACGAGTCGAACGTTTCAAGCTGGCCGCTTGGCTGGCAACCAGGTTTGCGCCCATGGTGACTAAGAAGGCTTCTTCTTCTTCACTGAAGCGGCGGGTCTCTTTAACCTGAACCACTAGAACGCCCAAAACATCGCCATGATGAATCAGCGGTACGCCCAAAAAGCCTTGGTAACGCTCTTCACCGGTTTCTTCAAAGTATTTAAAGCGAGGGTGTTTTTCGGCATAGGGTAGGTTAAGCAGATGTTGCCGCTCTGCAATGGTACCCACCAAGCCTTGGCCTGGCGGCATGCGAATTTTACCAATGGCCTCTTCTGCCAAACCTTCGGTGGCGGTTAATACCAGCTCACCTTCTTGCATAATATAGAGGCTGCAAACATCTACAGATAACGCGGTGCGAATACGTTGCACAATGAGCTTAACCAGAGACTTGTGGTCTTTTACCAGGGCAGCATCTAAGAATATTTTTTTTGCGACCAGTAAAGGGTTAAGCATGGAGGTTCCTGTTGAAAGAGGGGTTTAAAGTATACCTATATGTTGGTGCGTTGATTCGTGACCAGCATCTATAAACAATCGGTTAGTGTTTGTCAGGTTAGAACATGCCACAAAGTCAAAAAGAACACCATAAAAGCATGCTATTTAGCCTGTAGTTTAGCGTGTAAAAACAGCATAGATTGCGTTAGCTGGGTAACTGTAATGAGAAGCACTAGATAGTAACGCTTAGGGGTAAAATAAATACTTAAATCTAAAGCAGCAGTGCGGCGAGAGCCGCCACACTGCGCGTAAGTTTCGCTAGCTTTAGGCCGATTTCAAAGCCTGATACGCCGCTTCAACACGTGCCACCTCGTCACTGTCGAGTGGCAGTTCAGAGTAGTGTGCCAGTGTTTGCTTTAAGCCTTTATCGGCAAACATGGCTTGTAGCTCAACCGCTTGTGGATCTTCTTCGTTAATGTAAAAGAACGCAGCCGCCATACCTTTTATAAGGTGGTCGTTTGCAATGCCATACTCCATGGTACCGAGTAATGGTTTGGTTAAGCGATCGGCAGGACCTAACTTGCGGATTGGCTGGCGGCCAACGCGGTCGATTTCATCAACCAAATAGGGGTTGGCAAAGCGGCCGAGGATCTTCTCGATATAGGCAGCGTGCGCCTTAGCATCGAAGCCATAACGTCGCACTAGAACTTCACCAGACTCTTGCATTGCTGCTTTTACATCAGCTTTAACGGCATCGTCTTCAATGGCTTCGCGGATGGTTTTATAGCCCGCCAGAGCACCCAGATAAGCGGTAATAAGGTGGCCAGTATTGAGCGTGAACAGTTTACGCTCAACAAACGCCATTAAATTATCGGTTAGTTCCATACCTTTAATATCAGGAACGTCACCTTTAAATTGGCTTTGGTCGACAATCCATTCACTGAACTCTTCAACGGTGACTTCTAAAATGTCGTCACTGTCCGAAGGTGGCACAATACGGTCAACGGCCGAATCGGCAAAACCTACTAGCGCCTCAACTTTAGCGTGGTATGAATCATCAAGATGCTTGAGCACCTCAGCTTTTAGATGGCTAGTGCCACGCACCATATTTTCGCAAGCAATGATATTAAGGTAACTTTCATTGCCTTGATCAATGCGCAGAGCCAAGCCTTCGGCCAGTGTTTTAGCAATAATATTTAAAACGTTAGGTCCAACCGCTGTCGTAATCAGATCTGTGCTGGCGATCTGATCGAGTACTGCTTGGTTATTCTTCGAGTTGACGGCATCGACATTGGTGACGGTATCGACTTGAACCTCACTACCAACAACGCGTACTGGGTAAGACTTACGTTCTTGCAGCGCAGTGATGAGTTCATCGGCAACGTCGGCAAAGGTGACATGAACACCTGCGTCGGCTAAAAGCTTGCCGATAAAACCACGGCCAATATTACCTGCACCAAAATGTAGATTCTTCATGGGGCCATCCTTACATAGTTAAAAAGTGAGAAGCGTGACCAACAGGGGCAGCCCCGTGAGTCGTTGTTATTTTTATTGCGATCATTGTTATGTCGATCGGTTATTCAGCCATGCGATATTTGATAACTTAAGCTTAACGTATTTTCCAAGTAACGCTTAAGCTTAGCAACCAGCAGACGATTAGTTTTGCAAATAACTTGATTAAAATTGACTTAATTCGCGTATCTACTGCGTTTTATTGATTGCCTAAAGGCTGCTTAGTCGAACAGCGACCGCTTAAAAGGGCCGCTTAGGCCTTAATTGAGCGGCTTTTATCTCGAGTGAGTCAAGAAAAAACAGTTAAAAATCAAGCATCTGGCTAGACTTGTCGATGTTGCGCGTTATAATGCGCCCACTATCCAAACAGTACAGCTTAGCCTGTGCGAATCTCTGAGGGCCTATAGCTCAGTTGGTTAGAGCAGTCGACTCATAATCGATTGGTCGTCGGTTCAAGTCCGCCTAGGCCCACCACTCCCCATTTTTATACCTTTCTGTCTACTACAAACGAGCTCTATTTTTGCGTATGGTTTCAATGCCGATTCTCTATGCTTGATCGATAGCTTTATTCAGCTGTTTTTAAATCGCCCTTTTTTAGTTGTGTTGAACTCACTAATTTACTGAGTAAGTGTCGAGTGATTTCTTAATTGCATCGGTTTATAGGTTGTTTGGTTGTCGTGATTTCAATAAATGATCGTATTAAGGAAGTAGTTCGTATTAATAATCGATCTCGACTTTTCTATTTCATTTTTTTAGCTAATCTTTTTTTAATTTAACCTTATTTTTTTTATGGTTTTATTGTCGATATTTTTTACTTTTTAAATTTTTTTAGTTCGATAAGTCGAATTAAAAGGGTTCGATCACAGTTCTAAAATTAAAGTCATTGCCCCTGGAACTCATTGAAAAATATTTTTATTAACAGAGGGTGGTTTTTATAAATATTATTTTGTGAGCGCATAGACGGCATTTTTTTTTCACGTTGTGATTTTATAGCCTACTATGAGGAAATCGTATTAAGTTTTACTCTGGCATGCCGATGAATTGGCTGATAAAAATGAGCGACTACTCTCCACTCTTGCATTTTTTTAGCGGATTGAAAATTCAATTTTATCGGTAATGAAAATCTTGAACAGCATTCGATGAATAGGTCATTGGGTGCAACTAATATAGGCGTGTCTTCATGCTTATGAATTTTAGAATATGATAGATATAGGTTTAAAAATATGACTTACTCGTTTCGAGCATTAGCGTTTCGAATTTCCTTCTACGTCAGTGTAGGGCTGATGGCTTATGCTCTAGTTTTAGCGAATTGGCATAACACTTGGTCGCAAGCCTTTGTTATTGGCTTACCGTCGTTACTCATTCCATATGCACTCTACAAGATGTTAGGTGACCACCTACTATCACGTGTCGCTTACGGTCTTAGTTATATGATTTTCTCTGGCCTCTTTATCCACCAAGGCGCCGGAATGATTGAAATGCACTTTGGTATTTTTGTCTTACTGGCATTGCTGATCGTGTTCCGCGATTGGATCGTTATTTTAGCCGCTGCCGGTCTCATTGCGGTGCATCACCTGTCCTTTATGTTTTTGCAAGCCTCGGGCGTGCCAGTTTATGTATTCCCTGAAAATGAGTTACACCTCGGTATTGTTATTTTACATGCAGGCTATGTGGTCGTAGAAAGCATCGTGCTTTGTATTATTGCTTACACCAGTTTAAAAGAAGCCCGACAAGCGGAGTATTTTTTACAGGCGACCGAAAAAATGGTCGATGAACAGGGCAAAATTTGGCTTGGTGAACTTTCAATTGATAAGCACACAGCCTTAACTCGTAAATTCTCTAATGTGATCGGTACGCTTCGTTCAACTGTTGCGATGATCGACGATTCTGCAATGACCTTAAAAGACGAAACTCAAACCATGGTTGGCCAAGGTATGAGCATGATGGGAAGCATGCGTAAGGAAGCAACGCAGGTCGACACCATTGCCTCGGCGACTGAACAGATGACGGCATCAATTAACGAACTGGTGACACTTTCTGAACAGGTTGTTTCTATGGCCGATGGTCAGCAAGAAGCATCGAAGGCAGGCCAGTCGGCGGTAACAGAAATGACCAATACCATTACCGAATTGTCTGAAACACTTGAGACAACCAAAGAGAAGGTTAATGGTTTGGCCGAGTCGACCAACAATATTCGTAGCGTACTTGAAGTCATTCAAAGCATCGCAGAACAGACTAACTTACTGGCGTTAAATGCAGCAATTGAGGCAGCTCGTGCTGGTGAACATGGTCGAGGTTTTGCTGTCGTTGCAGACGAAGTACGTAGCCTAGCATCGCGTACGCATCAGTCGACTGGTGAAATCGAATCGATGATCGAAGGGCTGGTACAGTCGGGTGAAGAGTCAGTTGTCTCGGTTGATGAATCTATTGCTCGATTACAGTCGACAGTCGAAATTGCTAACGACAGTAGTGGCTGGCTGGATAAGATTTCTGAACACGCATTGAATGTATTGAATGCAGCAGAAACCATGTCTTCTACCTTGACCCAGCAAGGCGAAGCGAGTGAAGAAATTGCCCGCTCAACAGCGCTACTGAATACTATTTCTGCGTCGTTAAATGAAAAAGGCCAGACAGTCGTAGAAACTGCTCAAAGTGCAGAGAAAATCGCCGGAAAACTAAAAGAAGAAGCCGACAAGTTTGATTATAAATAATGGCGGTTGTGCAAAAAAAACATATCCTTGCGGCAATACTCATTGCCGTTTGGGTACCTGCCTCATTAGTGTTACTCAAACGTTTTGGCGATAGTTACACCGGAGTGTTTGACCCAAACTTTCAACTGAAAACGGTCAGCGCTAACGCCCCTGAACTGATCAGTAAGCTCGACATTCGCAACGATCAATCGGCGATCATTCATGTGTTGGATAAGACTTGTTCCTGTTATGAGCAAACGGCCGAACACGTGAATTATTTAGCTGACCAAATGCCCGCTGGTGTAGCACAGCGTGATATGAGCGTTGCAGAGCTAGCGAAAATGGGTATCGAAGTACCAGCCACACCGATGACTATTTTGATTCGTAATAGCGAATTGCAGTACGTAGGGCCTTATGCCACAGGCCCTTTATGTACCCCACAAAGTGATATTATCCTGCCAATCTTAGAAGGTAAGATCCAGCTGCCCAACGCGTGGCTGAACAGTACTGCCGTGGCCTGTCGCTGCCCAGTGTAACCGCATACCCTGTCGCTTTTCAGGCTTGAATTTTTCTACTGTCATTGATTTTTGTTTTAACAAACAGTGGCTAGCAAAGAGCGCTTCGATTTTATCCGTAAACTAATGCCTGTAGTAGCAAGCCAGTAAATAAGGCCAAGCTCATCGAAAATAAAGAGCCTAAAATAACGTACTCGGTGAACTTCCTATCGTGAGCCTCTCGCAAATCGCCCATTCTAAAAATAGATTTTGCTGCCAAGATAAAGCCGACGGCTTTAAATTCATCGTTTAGTACAAAGGTTAATACCAGCAGTCGCTCTAGGTAGCCGATGTATTGCCCAGCCTGAGGTAGCGAGTCTCGATTCTCTTTTGATGTTTGTTGTTCAATGGCTAACGTCCACTGCGAGAGTAACTGGCTAACCACAACCGCGCTGGGTTTCAGCATTAGCAAATAGCCAAGGCACAGCGCCCAGCCATTCGACCAATTTAATGTACTGAGTAAGATTTGAATTTGTGGCCCAGCGCCAGGCAATAAAAACAGCCAAAGTACGACCAAACTTAATAGGTGCAGCGCTTGGTCCAATAAAAACCAAATCAGCGTTTTGCCCAGTAGCAGTTTTAAGTAATCAATCGCGCCGTGAATTAGGCTAAAAAGCAGCCCTGTAACGAGCGCAAGCGATAGGTTGAGCGTTGCCGTCGTTGCCAGTATTAAGGCAACAATACCGCCATGCAGCAAAGCATGTAGATAAAAATAGCTAGAACGAATTTTATGCTGCTGTTTAGATTGAGCCCAATGGTCCGGTTGCAAAAAGAAATCACCGATCAAGTGACCAAGCAATAACAACCAAAGTAGCGAAATACCGTCCAGTGTTGCCAGCATAGCCAAGTTCCTCTTGGATTATTGGTCTGTGTGCAGTTCGTTGTTATGAATCAATGGCTGCAAGCTTATCAGCAATAACCGCTTCATACAGCGCTAGTGTTTCAATAATGATGTCGGCATTGGCGCGCTGTAGCCGCGAGGCTAGGGAGCGTCGGTTGATCGCTGTTTTTTCTGCCAGCAGTTGTTGGGTAAGTGCCGGGTAAAGTAAGCGCGGATACAACACCTCTGCTTGCTTATGGCTTAGTGCGGTCAAGACAAAATCTAAATACTGGATAAGCAATTGATGGCTGGGGTTGATCTGCGCGCGGCTTGAACAGTTAACGGTTAACCGCTGCTCGTCCATCGCTTTTAAGGCTCGGCCCGATAACACAAAGGCTTCACCCTTGGCGGTTTTTCGCAGCTCAGGCTCTAGTTGATTAAAGTGGCCAATACCAATCGCCACCCGTGCATCGGAGCGCTTAACGCATTGCATAAGGGCTAGGCGTAACAGTACGGCGATGCGCAAACTGAATTGTGGCTGTGCAATAAAGACTTGGAACTCATCACCACGATAAATATCGCCCTGAACAGCAAACTCTTGGTTTAGAGTCAGCATCGATTGCTCTAACTGTACAAGGCAGCTGCGATGATCGGTATCGGACAAGCCGGTAGAGTTAATGATGTCGCCAGTGACGACAGCGCCGATGCTGACCATAGTCTATGCCTTAGAAGTGAGATCGCTTATTGGTCATACTTTAGTGGCCAAAGTATATTTGGTCAATAATTCGTGGCCATTAATGGAGCTTGAATAAATAGGAAACCCCATACAGCCATGTCATGATACGGCTTTAAAATGTTAACCGATTTAATTATGCAGCGTTCCCAACTACTCGATTTACTCAGAATCTTCGCCATCTTGCTGGTGTTTATTGCTCATTTTGGCCAATTGTTTAATCACAATTTAGGTGACTTTTTTGGCATTAAAAACTTTTATTACGTCAGTTTAGGTGGCGTTGGCGTGACTCTCTTTTTGCTGCTGTCAGGTTTACTCTTAGGTCTAACCGACGGCAATAAAAAGCGCGGTTACTTTGCTTTTATAGGCAAAAAGCTAAAGCGCATTTATCCGCTTTACTGGATCTGCTTGCCTTTATCTTTACTTGGTTATGTACTCGGCAGTTATGTAGCGGGAGATGGCTTGCCCGATTTGGCTCCCAATGGTCTGCTGGTGGACCTGTTCGGCACATTAACGGGCTTTTATGCTTGGCTGAGTTTGTGGGGGGGGCCCTATAATGCGCCCAGCTGGTTTATTGGCCTTATTATTAGTTTGTACGCCGTAGGCCCATTACTTTTGTTTGGCCTTAAGCGCTTCCCTTATATAGTGCTGCTTATTTTGTTGCTTATTAGTGTGCTATCGCGTTGGTATGTTGGCCAAGAAGGCATTCCATTGGTATCGAATAATCTCTATGACGAAGCCAAAGGCTGGGCCTATCGTCAATTTGGTTTTATGCCTGGTCGACCAACAGACTGGTTCCCGCTGTGTCGAATATTTGAGTTTGGGTTTGGTATTTATCTTGGCTTAGTTGTGCCAAAACGAGTTTGGTTTAGCGTTAATCTGCCGGGGCAGAAAATCAGCAGCTATTTAAGTGATTTGGCATTCCCTCTTTTTTTATTGCATCTTCCGTGGTTGTTTTTTGTCGAGGTATTGATCGATAAAGGTATGCCAACTTCCGTAAGCATAGCGGTGTTTATGTTGCTGTTGGTCGTGCTCGCTCAAGGCGTGACCAAGTTGGAAAGCATGTTGCTGGCGAAGCTAGGTTATTGACCAAGCTAACTAAGTTATTAAAAAAGTAAAAAGCTTAACAGCATTTAATTTACAGGGTACTGAGTTAATGGCAGTGGAATATGTTTCATTTTAACGCCAGAGCGTTTGTTATTAGTGTGCTTCTTTTTGCGGCGTTGGTCGTTATTGCAGTGTATGTAACTGACGATATTGTTAGGCCTTTTTTGGGCGATGTGCTGGTGGTGGTCTGGTTGTATTTTGTTATGCGCAGTGTGCTCAATTATTCGAAAAATATAATTATTTCCGGTGTGTTGATCTTTGCTTATGCAGTAGAGTTTGCTCAATACTTCCAGCTTTTAAGCTGGTTGGGGTTGGATCATATCTATTGGTTGCGAATTGTTTTAGGCGCGACGTTCGATATTAAAGATTTACTGGCTTATAGCGTAGGGGCCGTTATGTTATTTTTGCTGAATGTCGATACAGCCTAACGGCTTCTATATCTGTATTTGGGAATTGGCGATAATCCAAATAAGGGCAAAGGATTAGATTAGCCTTTACCAACAGTGAGCCTTTTTCGTTGAGTGCTTGCCAGCCGTGTAGCGAGGTCTGTTCAGTCACATTCTGTTGCATGGCTTGGCCGCAAAGAAAATAGCTTTTGTCAGCGTTAAACTGCATCGGCGTTTTAAACTCAATGCGTTCGTGCTGCGTTAATAGTTCGCTATCTCGGTAGTTACGCCAGTCGTCAGTATTACAGCTTAGTTTGGCCATAATGGTTAAAATCTTCCGCCAATGGTTGCCGTCCTGACTAATAATATTTTCGACCGCTACTTCACTTAACTCCGAATCTTTATTTAGCCGGTATTGCCCTTTGGGCGGTGTCGGCAAAATAAATATTATCTTGGCTTTTTCTCGGCTAACGCCAATGCTTTGCATCGATTTTTACCTTATGACTTTACGACAGGAAGCTTGAACCGCTGTTGTTTGTTGAATGCTAATTTTATGGCTGGTTAAAAGCAAAGAATAATGATGAGCAATGAACTTGTAGCATGCCTGATATGCAAATAAATCCATAGGCGGTATTGGCTTATCGTTGTAACTTACAACCTATGAGGTTCATAACCTCTGTGACTTATTTATATTGTAATTGACAGTCTTTGTAACTAAGAACCTTTGTAACTAAGAACTTTTGTAATTAATAACCAATTTGTAATTGATGGAAGCGACCATGTTAACTGCAGGCACTCACGTTCAATCGATTTCTTTACCGCATCAGGTCATTCGAGGTCCAAACAGCTTAACTCAGCTGTTTGGCTTTTTACCTAAAAATATATCGCGTGTTTTTATTGTTGGTGGTCATACCGCGTTATCAATAGCATTGCCGACTATTGAAGCGGTTGTCACAAACAATTATCTGCTCGAGTCAGCACACTATGGTGGTGAGGTGACGAGAACTAATTTAGCACAGCTGAAACAGCAGGCGAGTCGCTTTGATGCCGATATCATCGTAGCCATTGGTGGTGGAAAGGCGCTCGATATGGGCAAGTGGCTAGCGGATGAACTTGGACTTGCTAGTGTGACAGTGCCTACTATCGCAGCGACCTGTGCTGCAACATCGACGGTTTCGGTTATTTACGATGAGGCTGGTCACTTTGAATCTTTAATTTCCGTTAACAAAGCGCCCATCGCTGTTTTTTTAGATAGTGACATTATTGCGCGTGCGCCTTATCAGTGGTTGGCCGCAGGTTTGGGTGACACACTGGCAAAGCTGTATGAGTTTCGCGCCATTGCTGAGAATTTACCCCAATGCAGCTTTAACTCGTCGGCCTATATGAACGGCAAACTTTGCTACGACATTATTGTCGAGTTTGGTGAACAGGCGATCAGTGATGTTCAGCAAGGGCGCACCTCACCAGCCCTAGAGGCAGTAATGGATGCCATTATTTTGTATGCAGGCTTTACTTCTATTATGGGGGTTGGTGATCACGTTGCTGCTGCGCACGCGTTGTACGATGGTTTTACCACCAATGAAAAAACGCGTTTATATGGTCATGGCTTGCTGGTCGGTTTTGGTAATTTAGTCTTGCAAGTTTTAGAGGGTCGTAGTGATCTTGAATTAGAAGAAGCCATTAAGATTGCTCGCCGCTGCGCAGTTCCTACTGATTTGGATGAGATCGCCAACTTAACGCAAGCCGAACTAAAATCAATATGCCAAGCTGCGGTGGCTACTCCCGATATGAACAATATGCCGATGGACGTATCAGTCGAACAACTGATGGCAGCAGTTAATCAGGTGTCGATGTTTTCGAAATCTGTGCGTTAAGCCAGTCAACGATTTTAGCAATGTGTGGTGTTTGATCTAATGCTTCTGCATAGCGTAAGTAGTAGTGAGCACCGCTGTTAACGCTGATAGTGGAAGGGCATATAAGGCGTCCGGTTATGATGTCTTCTTTAACTAAGTTTATGTCGGCAATGGCAACGCCAAAGCCTTGAATGGCAGCGCTAATTGATAAATCCATGGTTTCAAAGAATTGATTTTTTACCATGACAGCAGGGTCAATCTCTGCTTCATTTAACCACAAGGCCCAATCTGAGTGATTTTTCGATGGGTGCAAAAAAGTGTAGTTGTTGATATCGAAAGGTTGTTGCGGGTTATAGATAGTCGGTGAGATAACCGGCGTCAGCTGTTCATCAAAAAGTTTAATCGATCCACTTTCGTCAGGCTTATCATCATAAGAAAAAACCACCGCCATATCGAAGTTTTCTGTTTCGAAGTTTATGCCGTGCTCGGTTGTTGTGGTTAGCGCTACCTGAATATCTGGGTGGTCGTTTTCTAACTCAATTAATTTTGGTACTAGCCAACGCATCGAACAAGTAGGCGCTTTCATCTTAATGTCCGTCGAAGGGTGCATCGCCTGTTGCGTGGTTTGCATAATCTGATCAAAGGCTTGCTTCATCGAAGGCAAAATATCTTTGCCTTTATCAGTAAGCTCTAGGCCTCTGGCATGGCGATGAAAAACTTTAAAGCCTAAGTAAGATTCTAGCGCTGCAATTTGTCGGCTAACGGCACCTTGCGTTACAAATAGCTCTTCGGCTGCATGAGTAAAATTAAGATGCTTTGCTGTAATGATAAAGCTATAAAGCCCATTGAATGGAGGTGATCTTTTCGCCATTAGAAACCTTAACTGACTTATGTGTTTTACTCATGCCTAGTATGACGACAAATCGATGGCGGATATAGAGGATATTTTCTCTAATAGCCAGACATTGCAAGTTTATAGCTAGGAGCCTTCATGGTTGATACGCCCATTCACGTCCCGTCAAAACTCGATGATGTCGGTACCACCATCTTTAGTGTTATCGCAGAGTTGTCCGACCAGCACAAGGCTATTAACTTAGCACAAGGTGCGCCAAGTTTTGACTGCGACCCCCGATTGATTGAGTTAACCCATGAAGCAATGCGGCGTGGCGATAACCAGTACTCTCCTATGGCAGGCGTGTTGGCGCTACGGCAGCAAGTCTCAGACAAAATAGCCCAGCTGTACCAGCATCGCTACCGGCCCGAAGATGAGGTATTGATCACCGCCAGTGCTAGTCAGGGCTTGTACATTGCGATATCTGCGTTAGTTCATGCCGGTGATGAAGTGATCTACCTTGAGCCATGTTTCGATAGCTATGCGCCAATTGTTCGCATGCAGGGCGCAACGCCGATTGGAATAAAGCTCAAGGTGCCTGACTTTAGTGTCGATTGGCAGCAAGTGGCCGAGCACATCACTCCGAAAACACGCATGATTATCCTCAATAGTCCGCACAACCCAACCGGCATGGTTTTCTCTCAACAAGATTTAGAGTGCTTAAATAATCTGACTAAAAACAGCAATATCCTTATTCTTTCTGATGAGGTTTATGAGCACACTTTGTTCGATAATAAAAAGCATCTATCGATGTCGACGCATAAAGAATTAGCTCAGCGCAGTGTCGTAGTCACCTCCTTTGGTAAGACTTTCCATGTTACCGGTTGGCGAGTCGGATGTTGTGTTGCGCCCGAGCCGATCATGAAGGAACTAATGAAGGTGCATCAATTTTTGATGTTTGCCGCAGACACGCCCATGCAGTACGCTTTTAGTGAATACCTTAAAGAGCCAGAACATTATTTGGGCTTAGCGCAGCTTTATCAGAAAAAAAGAGATCTAATGCTATCTTTATTAGAGCAGGGGCCTTTTAAAGCCTTGCCCAGTGCGGGTTCTTTTTTTGTATTGTTGAGCTATGGGCACTTGTCGCAAGAAGCCGATAGTGAAATTGTAAAACGCCTTATTCAAGAGGCTGGCGTTGCAACAATACCGCTGTCGGCTTTTTACAGTGACAGCACCGATAACAAATTTATACGTTTAGCATTCTGTAAAAAAGACGAAGAAATTATCCGAGGCGTTGAAGCGCTTAATGCATTTAAGTTAGGTTGAATCGAATGAAAATAGCCGCCGTTCAAATGTCTAGCCGAGCAGATTTAAAACTCAATATCTTGAAGGCAGAGCAGCTTATTAAGCAGGCTGTAGACAGCGGTGCTGAGTGTGTTTTGCTGCCGGAATATTTTTATTCAATGGCAGCAAAAGATAGCGACCGTCTGGCATTGGCAGAGGCCTTTTTAGACGGGCCTATTCAAATACACATGGCGGCGTTAGCAAAAGAATATGCTATTTGGTTGATCGCAGGCACCTTACCAATTAAAAGCGAGCAGCCAGATAAGTTTTTTAATAGCCAGCTGGTGTATAGCCCTAACGGTGAATGCGTCTGCCGATACGACAAGGTGCACCTGTTTGGTTTTGATAATGGTAACGAAGCCTATTGTGAATCCGATACCATGGCTGCTGGATCAGAAATTAAAACCTTTCAGCTGGCGGAGCACACTGTTAGGCCGTCTATCTGTTATGACTTACGTTTTCCTGAATTTTATCGCCACGATGCAGGCTTTGACCTGATCACCGCTCCCGCCGCCTTTACCTACACCACCGGTAAAGCTCATTGGAAAACACTACTGACTTGCCGAGCCATTGAAAACCAGTGTTATGTTATCGCTGCCGCTCAGGTTGGCGAACATGAAAACGGCAGCCGTACTTATGGCCACAGTATGATCATTAACCCTTGGGGTGAAGTGTTGGATTGCTTGCCAGAAGGCGAGGGCTTTGTTTGTGCCGAATTAGAGATGGATTACTTGAACGAAAAACGCCAGCAATTACCGGCGCTAAAAAATAGAGTGTTTTTTTAATTTCTGAATTATCAAATCCTGACTGCTGGTAAACTTTTTTAGTTAAGAGTTCTTTTAGTTAAGAGCTTTTGCAGCTAAGCATTCTGGCACGTAAAAGCTAGCAGTGAATGCCTAGGCCAAGCCCATAAACGCTCTAAGGCGTGCATAGTGATAGCTGTCGTTATCAAGATCTAAAATGGCCTGAGGAGACGCGCTGACTTTAATAGCACCATCTTCCATCATGACAATTCTATCGGATACCGATAACGCAAAATCCATTTCATGAGTCACAATTATCAGCGTCATGCCGTCTTTTGCTAAGTCTTGAATGACTTTTAAAACCTCGCCGACCATTTCAGGGTCGAGTGCCGAAGTCGGCTCATCAAATAAAATAATATCCGGTGCTAACGCTAGCGTACGAGCAATGGCAACACGTTGTTGCTGGCCGCCAGAAAGTTGGTGAGGGTATTTATGAGCATGGGCTAAAAGGCCAACTCGATCTAACAGATAAAGTGCCTGCTGCTGGTTATCCTGTTCGCTATAAAGCTTGTGGTAACTAGGCGCCAGCATCAGGTTTTGCAGAACGGTTTTATGAGCAAAGAGATTAAAGTTTTGAAACACCATACCAATGCGTAACATACCTGCTTTGCACTGCGCCGCATTGAGTTGGCTGGGTTTAGCAACAAAGCTTTCACCAAATAGAACCACTTCGCCATCATCTAATGTTTCTAGAGTATTCAGTGTTCTAATCAGCGTTGTTTTACCCGAACCAGAAGGGCCAATAATACTGACAACATCGCCCATATTGATGTTCATGTTGATATCTTTTAATACCTGATGACTGCCGTAAGCTTTGGTTAAACCCTGTAACTGTAGCGCCGGAGGTATGCCTTTTTGCACAGTCGTTTCCGTCTTTGGGGTTGCAGCCAACTGCGTTTTTAGGTGGTCACATTCGGCCTCAGTTAGGGTTTGAGGTTTGCGCGAAAAAATATCTAAGCGTTTTTCTAAGAACTGTAAAATAGTGCTAAACAGCGTGACGATTAAGACATAGTAAATTGCAACGCCTAGCAATGTTTCGAGCACCATAAAGTTTTCAGAATAGAGTCGTTGGCCGACCTGAAGTAATTCAGGTAATGAGATGGCAGAGACTAAAGAACTGAGTTTAATGATGGTGACAAATTCGTTGGTCATGGTTGGCATCGAAATACGAAATGCCTGAGGAATAACAATGAGCCGCTGTACGCCTAAAAAACCAATATTCAGTGCATGGCCTGCTTCGCGTTGGCCTTTGGCGACGGAGAGCAAACCGCCTCGATGAATTTCGGCCATGTAGGCTGCTTCTGTTAGCACTAGGCTAACCAAGCCAGCTAAAAATGGTACACCCAATACAGGTCGCGTTACCGGGAATAATTGCGGTAAGTTGTAGGTGAAAACCAATAACACTAATAGCGGTACGCTACGGAAAAACCAAATGTAGAGACTCGCTGGCAAAGAAAGCCAGCGATAAGAGGACATTTTTGCGGAGGCAACAACGAAACCAAACATTAACCCTAAAACCCAAGCAAGACTGCTAATCGCAATAACCGTGACGCAGGCTTGCCAGAACATCTTTAGGGTGAAGAGTGAAAAAACGTATTGCCAATCAAATTCCATTAGTGCGCTCCGCTGAATGTTTTACTCGCTAACAGGCGTTAGCTCGTATTTTTCGATCAATGCCAAGTATGAACCGTTGGCTTTAATGGCATCCATTGCGCTTTGCAATTGGTTAAAGAGCGCGTCGTTACCCTTATCAACAAAAATACCCAGTGTTTGCGGGTAAATTAAATCCAGTGAGCTAATTACGATACGACCACGGCTACGCTCAGAAAACATCTTCGCTGCGCCAGCAATTTCAACTTGCGCATCAATGTTACGTGACAATAACGCTTGCGAAACTTCTGGTGCAGTTGGGTACTGGCGCACGGTGATGGCTGCTTTGTCATTAGCTAAGCAGTAGTCGGTTGATAACGCTTCCAAATCTTTAACCCAAGAAGTGCCTTGCTGTAAGCCAACGCTTAAGCCGCAAAGCTCTTTTTCGGTCGCTGGTTTTTGCTCACTGTCTTTTAACGTCATGATATGAGCACCGGTTCTGGCGTAAGCAATTGCATCAGTTCTTTCTAGGCGCTTAGGCAAGATGTACATACCAGAAATGACGGTATCAAACTTATCGCTCGACAGGCCTAAAATTAAGTTAGTGAACTTGCTGTCGACAAATTTCGGCGTTACGCCCATTTGTTCAGAGAGCAATGTTGCAAGCTCAGGGTCGAAACCGACAACCTTATCGCCATCGTAAGATTCAAACGGTGGGTAGGCGATCTCCATGCCAACGGTAAGAGTGCCTTCGCTAATCAATGTTTCTGCTTGTGTTGATGTTGCTGCTAATAGCACGCTGCTCGTTAGCGCTAAGCTGGCCAGTGTCTTCACAAAAGAGTGGGTGGTGATACTCATACTGTTCTCCAAATATCGTGGTTTCAGTTTGCAATAAGCGGTATTGGTCATTAAATATCAACTAAAAAAAAGCGAGTAACGAAACCTAGTCATGTGAGCGATGACAAAAAATCATACCGGCGTTGGCTGCGTCAATAATCTCGGCTCGTCTTTTTGAGACAGCTGGTTGCTATTACCGACAATGCTCTCGATAACCGATCAAATAAGGTGATAGTATTTGCTTTATTTACCTAATTTAAGAGGCAGATCGCAGCGATGGCATTGCTAGACGATATAGAGATTTACCCTATCAAATCGACTCAAGGCATTGCCTTGAAACAGAGCTCGGTGCAGTTGTCTGGCCTAACGGGAGACAGGCGCTATATGCTGGTCGACGAGCGAGGCCAATTTGTAACCGCGCGTAAATATCCAGTCTTAACCCAAGTGAGCTCAACCTATCAGCCAGGCGATCAATTACAACTGACCTATAGTGAGCCTGATGCTCAGGTTGATAGTCAATTGACAATCAACCCTGCCGACTTTACTGGCGATTACACCGATACCATTATTTGGAAAGTTGGCGTACGTGCGCTTCTATGTGGTGAAAAGTACGACCGTTGGTTCAGTGATATCCTAAATAAACCAGTACGATTGGTTTATTTTGCTGAGCAATCCAGCCGATTAGCTAACTCGCAGCCAGAAAAGCCCGTTGCCTTTGCCGATAGTTACCCCTTTTTAATTGCCTCTCGTGCCTCTTTAAACGCCGTTGCCGAGCAATGCCCTGAGCCCGTTAACATCCAACAGTTTCGAGCTAATATCATTGTTGATGAATGCGAACCGTTTGCCGAAGATAGCTGGCAGCGTTTTAAAATTGGCGATGTGGTTTTTGAAACGGTCAGCCCCTGTGTGCGTTGTAGTTTGATTACAGTAAACCCTGCAACGGCAGAAAGAAGCAGTATTGGTGAGCCGTTTAAAACGTTGACCAAACAGCGCATGCTAGAAGAAAACGGTAAAAAACAAGGGCCAACCTTTGGTATGAATTTGGTTGCACTGAACGAAGGTACAATCCGTGTCGGTGATTCCGTCGAAGTATTGGAATACCGAACGCCAGAGCGTTACTAGTTATAGAGTGATTAACTGAATGACTAGCTAAGCGACTAAATAGCTCGAATGGCTAACTTGATTAAACCGCGCGCATAAATCCGTGTAACCAGCAAACAGAGGTGCTTGTTCAAAATGCAAAATAAAATCGGCTTTCGTCATTTTTTAGCGTTGTCATTCATCGTTGCTTTAGCTTGGTTTGGTTTTTTAGATCGCTACGCTGAATATTATATTAATGGTTCATTAGCCACCTCGACGGTCTCGTTTGGCATTGCACGACTGTTTAATGCAACGGTTTCTGTACTTTCTAGTATTACGCTCAATGTGCCAGTGGTTGGCTCAGTGCAGATCGGAGAATTACTCGACCCACTGAATGATTTAGTCGAAGATTTTTCAACCGTGATGAAGTATGCGATTTCATCTTTATTGATTCAAAAATTCTTAGTCGAAATTTCTCAAACGCTGCATTTTAAAATTTTCTTAACCTTAACCGCGGTAGCGTATTTTTTTTCCGGACGATATTGGCCAAACCGACGTCAGCTTGCTTATCGAGCTTTTGTGTTGGCGTGCGCCTGTAAGTTTTCTATTGTGCTCGTTGCGCTTGCCAGTAGTTGGGTTGATGCTGCCTTTGTTGAAGATAAAATTGAACAGGCGAATAACTCACTAGAAGCCTTTCCGATACGCGCCCAAGAGTTGGATCAACTGCTGGACTTGAATGTCGAAATTCGTGAACAGGTAGAGCGAGATATCGTCGTTCACGAAAACAATAAAGTTAGCCTGCTGAATGAAAAGCTTTTACTGCTCGAAAAAATCAGCCCACTAAAAAAACAGTTGGCTAGTGTTGAGCAGCAGCTAGCAGCAGAGAACGAAAAAGAAGGCCTTATTAATAGCCTAGTGAATAAAAACGAACAACAGCTAGCGTTAAAAACAGAGGCTCGCGAATTAAACAAATCGCTTGCTCAACTAAACAGCCAGATAGCAAACCTAGATCGGCTGGTACAGAATATCGATGTCGACATCCTCAGGTTGGAGCGCCGCCTTAACAGCGATGTCGGCACATTCGAAAGCCTTATGGGCGGCTTTGATCACGTCACCGAAGCGGCAAAAAGTAAAATCACCCGCTATGTCGACACGCTCAATAACTCGATAGAAACCTTCTTAAACCTGATGGCGCTCTTTGTACTCAAAACAATAGTTCTGCCGTTATTGTTTTTATTAGTGCTTTATCTTTCGTTTAAAAAGCTTTGGTGAATCTTTCTTTGGTAGGTCTATAGGTTTATAGGCCAAATGCCATAGTTATCGATATAACAGTCACTGATTTGACTAAGTTTTTGCAGCGTACATTATTCGACGTGATTTTGACGAGTGAGGCGCTCAGCGCATTTTGTGTGGCTAGCCCTTATAGCATGGAGGCTTAGCTATAAGGACAGCCTTTAGCATTTAGCTTGTTTTATGAACAAAAACTTAACACACCTCAGCTTTGAATCGAAATTCATACAAATGCATCTTTTCTCCTTATTTCCAATGCCTCCATTGCCATGTAATATCTTCATGTTTTGAATTTTAGGCATAGCATTTATAAGGAACGCTCATGAAATACTTTAAATTAAATGGGGCCCTGCTGGCAGCAAGTATCGCGCTGGTAGGCTGTGGAGCCGAAAGTGGCAGTTCATTCGGAAATGACATATCACTGACTAACCCAATTGCTGATATGACGTTATCTGGTGATACAAGACTAAATTTCTCGATCCCCGACAATACCTGTACCAGTAACAGCGTCCACTCAATCAATTACGAGATCGACAATGTAGCTGACAATGTTGGCTTTTCATTAAATTACAATTCAACAACGCTAAGCGGCTATGCCGACGATGTTGGCGAGGTCACTGTATCTTATAGCTGTAGCGTTTTAGGTGGCGATACCCTAACGGATGAATTCACCATTACTGTTGTTGATTTCGATGCCGACCCAGTGGTGACAATTTCAGCCGATCAAACTGGTGATGTGCGAGGTGGAACAACGGTAACCCTAACCGCAGATGCCGAGGTGCCGAACCTAACCGGTGAAATTGACCCGGACTCGTATAACTGGGAGCAGAACTTAGGTGAAGATGAAACTGGAACTCGGGTTGCCGATTTTACAGCAAATGGCAATGAGCTGAGTTTTGATGTTCCAGCCATCTCGTCCCCTGAAGAGCTGGTGTTTGAAGTTACTGTGGCGGATGCTGCGGATGAAGATGCTACTGCCACTGCTACTATCTCTATTCGTGCCATTCCTCAGTACGCACCGGAAGTTTCTATTTCATTCCCACTGTCTTTAGGTGAATACAGTGCAAGTGCTGTGGATATGTTTGGTGTAGTTGAGGCTGCGACGGGTGGAACTGTCAACAGTGTTACTGTCACTATCGATGACGGTGTTCCTCAGACCGCTACTGTTACTGGCACCCAATGGCGAGTTGAAGATGTTACCTTGCCGATAGATGCCGAGATTAAAGTTGTAGCGGTTGGTGGCAGTGATGAAAACTACGCCGAGATCTCTCTAGACAAAGATACCTTCTACAGCACATCGCTTGATAATGACCTTTCCGATATCGCTGTCGATGAAATCAATGGCTATGTTTATGCGCAGGTCGATGGTGCGACATCCGCACAGGTTGAGTTTTTAAAGTTCGACTTAGGCTCCGCTGAAAGTAGCGTGCTCGATATTGATCGTTACTTTAGTTTTTCTGATGATGAGCCGACTTCTATCTCTATCGATGCGGAATCGCAAACACTATTTGTCGGCTATGCAACAGGTGCGACTAAAATTAATTTAGCCACTGGTGATGAGGCTATCTTATATAACGCGCCAGATTTTACAGACGAGAATGGTGATCGTTATAGCGGTCTTATTGCTGACTTGTTTTATCATGATGCATCAGGGTTGGTGTTAAGTGCCGAGGCGAATAATTCAGTTTTAGTTTCAGTCGACCCCGAAGTGGTGTTTGGTGACCGAACACCTTATATTAGTGGTATTGGTGCCCTTCTTTCAACGGCGATTGACTCATCTGGAAACGCCTATTTCTCTCAGGGCTATAATGTAGATGGGCAGGCAATCATTCAAAAAAATGATGGCTCAGATTTTAGTATTATCTATGATGTCGCTGCAGGCTCTTCCGGTGGTCCAGTTTCTGATATCGCAATAAATGAAAATGGTGATTCATTGTATTTCGTAAATGGGGCAGGTGATTTAATTAAACTTGCTTTAGCCGATAACTCAACTGAAACGGTTTTATCTGAGCTGTTTGATATTAGTACTTTTCAAAATCCTGGTACGCCTTTAATCGGCTTACACTACGACAGTACTCGTCAGGTGTTAATAGCGGCAGGCCGTGATTTTGGCGGCTCGGGTAACAAGCTATTAGTTATCGACCCTGAAACTTGGAATTACGCCAAAATAGCCGAAGGTAACTAAAATTAAGTACTCTCAGTGCAAGCCAATGCATTGAGTAACAAAACAAAAAGCCGCTGATTAGCGGCTTTTTTTTGATTAAAAATTTATCAAATAGATGTGCCTTATAAAGTAAAACCTTAAATAGATTCGTCGATAATTTGACTTATTTTGGTGTCGCTTTTCAGATTTTGGTTTTTTTTGACGCGTTTGAACGTGTTCACATGAACAAAAACTTAATGTGATTAAATTTGAAAGTGAAAAGTATACAAATGCTCTCTTTCTGCATATTTCCAATGCCTCAATTGCCATGTAGTATCACTGCTGTTTTCAATTGGCTTGCATAGAATTTACAAGGAACGCGTATGACGTATCTAAAATTAAATAGCGCACTACTGGCAGCGAGTGTCGCGCTGGTGGGTTGTGGTGCAGAAAGCGGCGGGAGCAGTTCCCGATTAACATTGGCTAACCCAATTGCAGATATTGAATTGGATCGAGGTAATGAACTCGATTATTCGATTCCAAGTGATGTTTGCACAACACCAGGTGGTTACTCTTCTGCCTCTACTGTGATCACTGACGTTTCTAATAATCTTGGCTTTCAATTTAATCACTATACAACCGGTACTAGTAATGGGGTTGCCTATTCTGGTTATCGGCAGATCTATGGCTATCCAACTGAGGCTGGCGAAGTTTCCGTCACCGTTACTTGTATTGATCAGGGGGAAAGACTAACGGATGAATTTACCATTACCGTTCTCGAAAACGATGAAGCTCCGAATGCCTCTATATCCTTCCCATTTGATTTTGGCGACTACAGTAGCTCAACCTCAATGGATGTGTTTGGCAACTTTTCAGCACCAGTGGGCGAGTCAATAAGAAGTCTTGAAGTTAAGATCAAATATAAAGCTGGATATAGTACTGTATCGGATATATCCGGCGTTACTGATACATGGCGCAGGTCGGGTATTAGTTTGGATGAGGTTGAGAGCATTTCGGTGACAGTAACAGCAGAGAACGACTATGTGGCTTATGATGAAGTGATTTTAAATAATGGTGAGCTTTATTCTACCAGCATTGATGACTATATTTCTGATATTGCTGTTGATGAGGCCACGGGTGATATCTATGTTCATTCCGATGGTGATTATGTTAGTCAAATAGCAATCAAAAAATTTAATTTAGATTCAGGCGAGAGTGAAGAGCTAAGTTATACGGCTGACACTACCTATGGTACGTATGTTCGCTCTAGTATCGCGATCGATACTGATAATTTATATGTCAGCGCGAGTAGTGGAATAACAAAGATAAATTTATCAAACGGTATAGAGACTGTGTTATCGGATGCAAACGCAGGTAGCGGGGTTGCCTTGGATTCTACCCTTGATCTGATTTATAGCGAATCTGACGATCTTTTGTATGCGGTTCAATATTCTAACCATACGATTGTTTCTATTGACCCTGACACTGGAGATAGAGCGGTCGTTGTCGTAGATACAGATGAGCAACCAATGTCTATGGCAATTAACGAATCGACTGGAAGTATTTACTATTCCCGAGGTGTTAATATTACAGGAGATTATATTCTATATGAATATGATGGTTCGAGCTCTACACAGCTTACATACGGTGACAGCGGAGCGGTTTCAGATTTAGCTTACGATGAGTCGAATAATATATTGTATTATGTTGATGGTGCGGGAGACTTAACCTCATATGACATATCAGCCAATGCCCAAACGACAGTTGTCGCTGATTTGTTTGCTCTTGAGAACTTAAATGGCTTAACTACTCCGCTAATCGGCCTTCATTACCACAGTGAACGTAACCTGTTGATAGCTGCTGGTAAAGATACTGACGGTACGACAAATCTGTTATTAGCTATCGACCCTGAATCAGGTAATTACGCGAAACTAGCCGAAGGTAACTAAGGCAGAGTCTCTCAGTTAAAAAATATTAGTTAATAATATTGTTAACTAACAAAACAAAAAGCCGCTGATTAGCGGCTTTTTTTTTAGGCTAGTGTTTTTATTTTTATAAAGCTCAACGTCAGTTTAGTTTTTTATACATCACATAGCTGTCGACAAAACCGAGCGTTTTATGTTGGTAGGCGTTTGGTATCGTACCGATAATATCGAAGCCGAGTTTTTGCCAAAGAGTAACCGCGGCGGTGTTGGTAGAAACAACGGCGTTAAATTGCATGGCGCTAAAGCCAAGTTCTTTTGCAAGGCTTTGGGAATGCAAGCAAAGTTGTTTGGCAATGCCTTGACCGCGCGCGCTTTCTGCCACCATGTAGCCGCAGTTACAGATGTGGCTACTCGGCCCCATGCCGTTTGCTTTTATGTAGTAAGTTCCGAGGATGTGGTTTTGTGGTTCATAAGCGTTTTGTTTTTCATAGACAAGGGTTTTTAATGGGCTTGTACACCACAGCTCGAAGGCCTGTTCAAAACTCATGTCTGGCTCATAAGCGTAGCTGTTTTGTGCTGCTATGATGCGTTTAAAGTCTGGCCAGAATTGTTGGAAATCTTCTTTGTTGAGTTCTCGAATCATTTGTCCACTCTTATGCCTAAAGCCTATTCTGTAAACCTAAAGTCTATTTTGTAAAAGAGTATGGCGCAGTCGGCTTAAATAAAAAAGCTGAAAAAAAGCAGCCAGAGAAAAGCCAGCTATAAAAATAAAGCCACAAAAAAGCCCCAATGAAGGGGCTTAGTATTTTAAAACATAATCTGTTTAGCGAGTGCTCAGTTTACAGAATAAACTTCCACCAAATAAATACCGCTAAGAAACCGAATAGGTAAACAAGGCCAGCCCAGTTTAAAACCTTAAGGCGAGTAGTGAGTGCTAATACGCCAGTCAGGTTAGTCTTAGAAATAAGGCGGAAGTTAAGCAATGCGAAGATTGGCGTGGTAATAAAGGCTAGGATCATCGCGAAGTTTAACATCGGTACCAGTTCTGCTTTGTAGAAGAACAAAATCAGCATGGCGCCAGCTGCAACTAGTAACATCCAGAAACGGTGGTAATTGATGTTTTCTGGCTTATTTAAAATAAGACGCTGTGCTTCTGCTAATGCGCGCGGGTAGCCGTCGATGCAGGTTAGCGTGCTGCCAAAAATACAAAAGAACGCCAAGATCGCAACAATGTAGCGTGACCATTCACCAATGTTTGAAGAATATAAACCCACTAACTGGTGTGAAAAGCCGATGCCTGAAGTCGCTAATTCGGTGCCGCTACCGTTAAGCAATAGCGCACCCAGTGCGAGGAAGAATAACGCTAATACGGCGGTAGTAATGTAGCCGACGTTGAAGTCGAACAATGCCGAGCGCGGTGTAACGTTTGCGACTTTACGTTGGTCTTTTAACCATAATGAGGTGATGCTCGAAACTTCGATAGTGGTCGGCATCCAACCCATCATAATCACAATAAAGCCAATCGCGCTAAGATCCCAAATAGTAGGTGGCTGGTAGTCTGCAGGAGCGACAGCGCCGTTAGTAAAGGCGGCGATGACAACAAAAATAGTCACAAGCGATAGAGTGCCAACAATCACTTTAGACATCTTGTCTAACGCCTGGTAACGGCCAGCAAATAAAATGACTAGGCAAGCCGAAATAAGAATCAGCGCATTGTATTCCAGTGGTAAGCCGGTTTTGAATATATAGCCAAACAGACTGGCACTGAACAGTAGCAGTGCAGATACGTTGACAAAGGCAGCCACGACACTCAAGAAAGTAAATGACCACAAATAAATACGGCCCATACCCTTGTAGCCTTCGACCAAGCTGTTACCGGTTGCCATAGTGTATTGAATACCGGCGCGGAAGAATGGGTATTTAAATAGGTTAACCAGTGCGATAACCAGCACTAATTGCCAGCCGTAAATAGCACCAGACTTAGTCGAAGCAACTAGGTGCGAGCCACCAATAGAGGTTGAAGCTAACATGATGCCAGGGCCTAGAACCTTGATCATGTCGAGTAATGTTTGTTTTTTGATGCTGCGGCCTGATTCTGGGGCCAATGTGTTTTCCATGTTCTTTCCTTTAAATGAGCCTAAGCAAAATGCAAGCAGCGGATTCTTACGTGGCTCATGGATTTGCGGCCAGCCAGTATAACAACAGTGAAAGTTTTATTATTGAATTGTCTGCAATTCTGGTATGCAACTTTTAGCAACAGTGCGCTATTTCGTTAGCCTGTAGAGATTGGTTTAATTATTTTGTTGACCAGATAGTCAACTTTGGTACAAAAGCTGCTACAGTATCGCTAACTAGAAAAACCATAAGATGAGTCAATGGCCTATTTTTATAGAGACCGAGCGATTGGTTGTGCTATGAAACATAGGCGTTGTTGGCTCGATAGAGAGAGTAGAGGTAGAGCGTGATACGTTTTCTATTAAATAACCGGGTAGTTGAGCTGGATGGCGTCGCGCCGACCTTAAGTACCCTAGATTGGCTGCGCACTAAAACGGATCTTGCCGGTACCAAAGAAGGCTGCGCCTCGGGCGATTGTGGTGCCTGTACCGTGGTGATCGGCGAGCAGCAAGATGGCGAGCTTAGCTATAAAAGCATGAATGCCTGCTTGTTACTGGTCGGTCAACTCAATGGTAAGCACCTTGTGACGGTTGAGGGCCTGACTGTCCAGAATACGACCGATGCGCTGAGCTTAGAAGCGCTACACCCAGTGCAGCGAGCGATGGTTGAATGCCACGGCTCGCAATGTGGTTTCTGTACGCCCGGCTTTATCATGAGCATGTTTACGCTCTATATGAATCATGTCGAATATCCAGGTGAACATCAGGTGATAGAGCAGTTGGGTGGTAACCTCTGCCGCTGTACTGGTTATCGGCCAATTTTGGCGGCGTGTGAGCAAATGTACCAATACCCGCGTGCTGAAAATCATTTAAGTGCCGCGGCGAGCGATTTTTTTGCTTTGCCTGCGTTGCCAGAAGCTTCGTTGAGTCATCAACAACAGCAGTTTTATTTACCAGCCGATTTAGCCACATTGACGGCGTTAAGAAGCGCTCACCCAGCGGCGTTGCTGGTGACCGGTGGCACCGACTTATCACTTGCCTTTACTCAGCAGTTGCAAACCGCCGATGCTGTGATTTCGCTTGCCGATGTCGCGGAACTCAAGCAGATCGACGACGATCGCCAAGGCCTAACCATTGGTGCGGCATTGAGCTATTCGCAATTTATGCCGAGCTTGCTGAATTATTTTCCTGAGGCGACAGAGTTGTTTTCGCGCTTGGGCTCGATGCAAGTACGTAATGCTGGCTCATTGGGCGGCAGCCTAGGCAATGCCTCGCCGATTGGCGACCCTGCGCCGCTGTTGCTAGCGTTAGATGCAGAAATACAGCTGGTTAGCCAACGCGGTGAGCGCTGGTTAGCGATTGCAGATTTCTTTTTAGATTATCGCAAAACTCAACTGGCCGAAGACGAAGTGATTGCGCGCATTTTCATTCCTGCCAGAAAGCCAAACAGTAAATTGGCTTGCTACAAAATCTCCAAACGTATGGAAGACGATATTTCTGCCGTCTGTTGTGTCATTCATTACCAACTTATCGATGGCGTTATGCAAAATGTTAAAACCGGTTTTGGTGGCATGGCGGCAATACCTAAAGCGGCGAATCAGCTGCAAGATTATCTAGAAGGTAAGGCGTTAACGGCGGCTGAAATTGAACATGCAGCAGAGCGCTTAACAGAAGATTTTCAACCCATGGCTGACGTTCGCGCAAGTAAAGACTACCGAATGCAGGTCAGTAAAAACCTATTGCAACGACTTTGGCTGGAGCAAAGTAGCCAACTAATTACGAGGGTCGATCATGCGGCACTTTAAAATGGACGCCCAATCAAGTGGGCATAAAGTGGTGGGTAAATCACTCAAGCACGAGAGCGCCATCGCTCAAGTTACCGGCCAAGCACAGTATGTCGACGATGCTCTGATTGCCGAACAAGCCTTGCATGCATACCCAGCGGTTGCCAACCAAACGGTCGGCTTAATCAAGTCTATTGATATCGACGCCGTATTAGCCGTAGAGGGTGTTGTGACGGTACTAACTGCTGCCGATATTCCTGGTAAAAAAGACATTGGCCCAGTGTTTCCCGGCGATGTATTACTGGCTGAAGATCAGCTGCAATATCATCATCAGCCGGTGGCGCTGGTGGTTGCCGAAAGTTTTGATATCGCCCGCAAAGCCGCTCGGTTGATCAAAGTTGAGGTTGAAGCGGATGAAACTAAGCCCGCGCTGTTGGATGTTGAGCAAGCCGTTGCACAGCAAGATTGGGTGCGTCCTCCTTTTACCATTAAGCGTGGCGATGTAGAGCAGGGCTTTGCCCAAGCGCCGCATCGTTTACGAGCAAGCATGACCTTAGGTGGCCAAGAGCACTTTTATTTAGAAGGCCAAGTAGCTTACGCCTTACCGACTGACGATGGCGGCGTGTTTGTAAAAAGCTCCACTCAGCACCCGAGTGAAGTACAGCATCTGGTTGCCGAAGTTTTGGGCTTACCATTTAATGCCGTGACCGTTGAGATGCGTCGCATGGGCGGTGGTTTTGGCGGCAAAGAAACGCAAGCCGCGCCGTGGGCAGTTATGGCAGCGTTGGCCTGCAAAAAAACCGCTCGGCCAGTAAAATTACGTTTAGCGCGTGCCGACGACTTTAAACTCACCGGCAAGCGTCATCCCTTTACTAATCGCTACGATGTTGGCTTTGATGATCAGGGCACCATTATCGCCGCCGATATCAATGTGACTGGTCATTGCGGTTATTCACCGGATTTATCCGATGCCATTGTCGATCGCGCCATGTTCCATTCGGATAACGCCTACTTTTATGAAAACGTCACCATTACTGGTCAGCGTGCGCGCCTCAATACCGTCAGCCATACTGCTTATCGCGGCTTTGGTGGGCCGCAAGGTGTCATGGTCGCCGAAGCTCTGATGGACGATGTTGCCCGCCGGTTGGGTAAAGACCCTGCCGATGTACGGCTGCATAATTTGTATCGAGAAGGCCGCGATTTAACGCCTTACCACCAACCGGTAGAGCAGTTTGTGTTGGCCGATATGATGAACATGTTGATGACTCAAGCGAACTATCGTCAACGCCGAGAAGCCATTACCGAATTTAACAAGCAGTCGCCAATCATTAAAAAAGGTTTGTCGATTACGCCAGTGAAGTTTGGTATTTCTTTTACCGTGCAGCATCTTAATCAGGCCGGTGCTTTGGTGCATGTCTATACCGATGGCTCGATTCATCTGAACCACGGCGGCACAGAAATGGGCCAAGGGCTTAACACCAAAGTCCAGCAAATTGTCGCGCAGGTATTTGGTGTTTCGGCTGATCGCGTTGGTGTTAGTGCAACCCGAACCGATAAGGTGCCAAACACCTCGCCAACGGCGGCTTCTTCCGGCACCGATTTAAACGGTATGGCGGCGCTTAACGCGGCGATGCTGATTAAAAACCGAATGATCGATTACATGGTTGAGCAGCTCGGAGCCGAAAAGGACAGCATCGAATTTGGCGATAACAAAGTCAGTTATCAAGACGGCGAAATCAGTTTTAAAGCGCTGGCGCAGCAAGCCTATATGGCACGCGTTAGTCTTTCTGCTAATGGTTATTACGCCACGCCGAAAATTCACTTTGATCGCAATGAAGGCAAGGGTCGACCATTTTTCTATTACTCGCATGGCGTTGCCTTAGCAGAGGTTCAGGTCGATACGCTCACCGGCGAGAACAGCCTGACGCATGTCGATATCATGCACGATGTTGGTAACTCGATTAATCCGGCCATCGATATCGGCCAGATTGAAGGCGCATTTATTCAAGGCATGGGCTGGCTAACAACCGAAGATTTGCAATGGAATGAACGTGGCGAGCTGGCCAGCAATAGCCCGGCAACCTATAAAATCCCAGCCATTGGCGACACACCAAAACACTTTAAGGTGAACCTGTACGATTCAGAAAACCCAGAGCATACGGTGTTTAAATCGAAAGCCGTTGGTGAGCCGCCCTTTATGTTGGCCAGCTCCGTTTGGTGTGCATTAAGAGATGCGGTTGCCAGTGTTGCCGACTATAAGATTTCACCGCAGATGAATGCGCCGGCAACACCGGAAGAAATTTTAAAAGCCATCACTGCGGTTAAACAACAGGCGTTAAATAATGCTGAATAAAAACACACAGGGTTTTCATAACAATCGTTGGAGCGAGGCGGTGCACCTGTTAACGCAGCGCCAGTGCGACTATGTATTGGTGACGGTGTTGGCGACAAAAGGCTCAACACCACGTGAAAACGGTAGCAAGATGGTGATCAGTGGTGATGATATTTTCGATACCATCGGCGGTGGCCATCTAGAATTTAAAGTTATAGAAAAAGCTCGCCAGCTGTTGCTTGATCGACAATACGGTCAATGTTTAGAGCAGTTTTCTTTGGGCGCGAGTCTAGGTCAATGTTGTGGCGGCAGCGTCAGTGTGCTGTTTGAGTGCCAGCAAAATGTGGCAACCGAAGTGGTGGTTTTTGGCGCGGGTCATGTCGGCCACGCCTTAGTTGATACACTGTCTGGTTTACCTATTCGTGTGCGCTGGGTTGATAGCCGCGCAGACTTATTTCCAGCTCAACTGCCTGCAAATGCTCAAATACAACTCGAAGCTTACCCCGTTGATGCAGTTAAAGATGTGGCGAAAAACTCAATCTATATCGTCTTAACGCATAACCATCAACTCGACTTTGAGCTCACCGAGCACATCTTAAAAAGAAACGATGCGTTGTTTTTAGGTGTTATTGGTTCAAACACTAAAGCAAAGCGTTTTCAGTTACGGTTAAAGCATAAGGGGTTTAATGCTTCGGCTATTGAGCAGATGCATTGTCCTGTAGGCTTATCAGATGTGACCGGTAAGCTGCCAAAAGAAATCGCCATTGCCATAGCGGGTCAAGTTATTCAGCAGTACCAAAGGCTGGCAGAAACAACACAGCAGGATTCGCTACAATGGCAGTCGGCAACATCGCAATTAACGCACCTTGTTGATGCCTAACCCGTACAACATAAAATGGTAAAGCTAAAAGGTTACTAATTTGCTGGTTAGCTTTTCTTACTGATCGATTTTTATTAATAGTCTTTTTACTAAGAGTTGAATTATGAACATTGAGCAATTTAACTTACTGCCGCAACCGCAAGCCTTTAGTGCCTTAGAAAGCTGTTGCGTTGCTAAAAACTGGGTCGACGCCATGTTGGATCTGCGCCCCTTTGCCGACTTGCCAGCCTTGTATAAAAGTGCCGAAAGTATTTGGGAAAAATGCGCCGAAGCCGATTATTTGGCTGCGTTTGAAGGCCATCCGCGTATTGGTGATGTCGCTACATTAAAAGCCAAATATCAGCATACCGCCGGTATGGCAGGGCACGAACAGCAAGGTATGTCGCAAGCCGATGAGCAATTGCTGCATCGTATGAAACAACGCAACGACGACTATTTTGATAAGTTTGGTTTTATTTTTATTGTTTGTGCTAGCGGTAAATCAGCACAACAGATGTTAGAGATTTTAGAGTCTCGTATCGGTAACGATTACAAAACTGAGCTGGCTATTGCCGCAAATGAGCAAATGAAAATCACCCAAATACGATTAGAAAAACTATTTATTGCGGAATAAATTTTTTTTTAATCGTTTTTTTAATCGACGCTTTTTTTAAAGTGACAGTTTTTTAAATGACTGCTTTTGTTTAAACAGTTTGTCGCCAGCTAAGCTAGGTTGGCAATTTATAAATGGAGTCCATAGAGTATGTCTAGAAGCCCAATCACTACACACGTATTGGATACAGCGACCGGTAAGCCGGCCGAAAACGTCAGCATTGAACTGCATAAGCTGCAAGGCGAGCAATATCAACAATTGGCGGTGGCGAATACCGATGCCGACGGCCGAATTGCGCAGTGGCCAATCGCAGATGATCAGTTGGGTTTTGGTCAGTACAAGTTGGTGTTTAACCTAAAAGACTACTACGGTGACGAGAGCTTTTTCCCAACGGTGGATATTGCCTTTGTCGTCAGTGATGAACGCCATCACCATGTGCCACTGTTGTTATCGCCATTTGGTTATTCCACTTATCGCGGCAGTTAATAAGTCGTTATAAAATGAAATTCAATTAAAAAGGCGGCTTATGAGCCGCCTTTTTAATGTTTAACCGAAATGTTATTAATCGAAAGCTTTTTAATCGAATAGTCGGTTATTTCTTCCAAGCTTTAAATTGATTGATCAGATTATTGGTCGAACTGTCGTGACTGTTGACCAATTCACTGTCGAGCAATTCAGGTAGAATTTTATTCGCCAACTGCTTGCCCAATTCCACACCCCATTGGTCAAAAGAAAAAATATTCCAAATAACGCCCTGTACAAAAATTTTATGTTCGTACATCGCAACCAACGCACCTAAGCTAAACGGAGTGATCTGCTGAACTAAAAATGAGTTGGTTGGCTTATTGCCATTAAAGGTTTTAAAAGCCGTTAGCTGGTCTATTTCCTGTTCGGACTTTCCTGCATTAGCCAGTTCTTCTCTGACGACTTCGGCCGATTTACCAAATGCCAGCGCCTCTGTTTGAGCAAAAAAATTCGACATCAATTTTGGGTGGTGGTCCGAAACTGGGTTGTGGCTAATTGCTGGTGCAATGAAATCGCACGGAATCATTTTGGTGCCCTGATGAATCAGTTGGTAAAAGGCGTGTTGGCCGTTAGTGCCCGGCTCGCCCCAAATAATAGGCCCAGTTTGGTAGTCCACAGCATCACCGTTACGGTCGGTGCATTTACCGTTAGATTCCATATCGCCTTGCTGGAAGTAAGCCGCAAAGCGATGCATGTATTGGTCGTAAGGTAAAATGGCAACGCTTTCTGCGTTATAAAAGTTGTTATACCAAATACCCAAAAGCGCCAAAATAACCGGAATGTTTTGTTTGAATTCGGTTTCTGCAAAGTGATTATCCATGGCGTGAGCGCCATCAAGGAAGGCTGTGAAATTATCAAAGCCTATAGTCAGTGCAACCGATAAACCAATGGCCGACCAACTGGAATAACGGCCACCGACCCAATCCCAAAATTCAAACATGTTGTCGGTATCGATACCAAATTCATCGACTTTTTCTGCGTTGGTCGATAGCGCGACAAAGTGTTTAGCCACGTGGTTTTTATCTTTTGCTTGGTCTAAAAACCATTGCCTAGCTGTCATCGCATTAGTCATGGTTTCTTGTGTGGTAAAGGTTTTAGAGGCGATTAAAAATAGGGTTGTTTCTGGGTTAAGCGGCTTTAGCGTTTCAACGATTTGTGTGCCATCGACGTTAGAAACAAAGTGGCTGTTAATATGCTCAACCTGATAGGGCTTAAGTGCTTCGGTGATCATCACCGGGCCAAGATCCGAACCACCAATACCAATGTTAACAATATCGGTAATGGCTTTGCCGCTATAACCGAGCCATTGGCCAGTATGTACCTTGCTGCAAAAGCTTTGCATTTTAGCTAACACAGCATTGACCTTTGGCATCACATCTTCGCCATCAACCATCACCGGATTATTACTGCGGTTACGCAAGGCGGTATGAAGCACAGCACGACCTTCGGTCTGGTTGATTTTTTCACCGCTGAACATAGCTTTAATAGCATCAGCAAGTTTGCACTCATCAGCTAACGCAATCAGCTTGGTGAGCGTTTCGTTGTTGATCAGGTTTTTTGAATAATCGAATAGGAGTTGCTCGCCAAAGCGAATATTAAAGTCGTCGAAACGATCGGGCGATTGTGCGAACAATTCGGTCAGGGTGGTGCCGTTAAATTCGCTAAAGTGATGTTCTAAGTCTTTCCAGGCTGCTGTCGATGTTGGATTTATTGTATGGAGCATAGGAACCTCTAGATAGATTGAAATCGGCTTTTTAAGCTAGCTAGCGCCAGTTAGCCGATGGACTCATGGTTAAATCAACGACTCAAAATGAATATTAAAGGCTACTTTAACTGATTAGCCAGCAGCTTCAAGCCAGCATTGACGCTCTAAAGGTTGTTGGTGAGCTGGGTCAGTAGTTTTTTAACCGGTGCGGCCAAACCAATAGACTGTTCACCGGCGTCCAACAGGGCTGGGTTAAACCAAATATCATCGGACTCCTGCAATTCCGTTGGTGCTGCATCTAGCTTGGCGAGTACCGGCGTTATTTCTAGGTGGTAATGGCTAAAGGTATGGCGAAAGGTTGGCCAGTAATCGAGCTGATCCGTTTGATAATGCAGGCGGCAGTGATCGCTTAGCGCTTCGGCTTGGGCGAATTCTTTAAAGCTGTATAGGCCACCCCAAATGCCGCTGGCTGGGCGCTTTTCTAATAGGATACGGCCATCGGCTAGCTGTAGCATGAGCATAAGGGTGTGTTTTATCGGCTTGTCTTTTTTCGGCTTGGACTTGGGCAGCAACGAAACCTGATCACTGGCTAAAGCAAGGCAATGGTCGCTCAGTGGGCAATCGCCACATTTGGGTTTGCTACGCGTACAAACCATCGCGCCTAAATCCATCATTGCTTGGTTATAGTCGGCAACCTGTTCGGTGGGTGTGAGTTGTTCGGCCCAATGCCATAATTGCTTTTGAGATTCGGTTGTTCCGGGCCATTCTTGCAGTGCAAAAAATCGGCTCAGTACACGCTTTACGTTGCCGTCTAATATCGCCTCGGCATGACCAAATACCGAACTGGCGATAGCCGCTGCGGTAGAGCGTCCAATACCCGGAAGACTTTCTAAGTCCGTCGCATTGTCTGGCATTTCAGCTGAAAAATTGCGCACAACGGTTTTTGCCGCCTTGTGTAAATTACGCGCGCGAGCGTAGTAGCCTAAGCCGGTCCACAGGTGCAGCACCTCATCTTCGGGCGCACTAGCTAAATCACTTACCGTAGGGAAGCGCGCCATAAAGCGTTCAAAATAGGGGATGACCGTCGCAACCTGAGTCTGCTGCAACATCACTTCGGAAACCCAAACCCGATAGGCTGTTTTACCCTGTTGCCAAGGCAAATGTTTACGGCCGTGCTGGGCAAACCAACTTAGAGTCAGCTGTTGAAAAGTCGTAGCGGATAGATGAATGGCTTCTGGCATAAAAAAGCCACCTAAATAGGTGGCGTTCAATTAATTATAGAAGCTGCATAGTAAAAGATTCATTAATACAAATAAACAGCACCAGAACTTGCTATGGGTTCATCGGTGTATTGGCCGTTAATGCCACTGGCATTGGTATCTTCATAGGTTGTTGAAATAGCGATGGTTTTGTCATCACTAATCTGTACATTACCACCAAAATACTTTGATCTAGTTGGGTTAGTAGACTTTAAATAGCCCGTTTGTTGCCATGTTCCATCATTTGTTAATTGGAAAACATAGGCTGCGCCAGAATCTCTTTGTTCATTATTGTTAGGGTCACCTGTCAGTCCGATACCATTGCTGTCTTCTCCTGTTGCGCTGACAACCAGTAGTGTACCGCTACTGTCTAGATCGACTCTGTAACCAAAGTAATCGTATTTATTTTTATTTTGAGCTGTAATAAAGGCTGTTGGTTGCCATTGATCATTACTGTCTAAGTTGAAAATGAATACAACGCCAGGATCACGAACAAGTCGATCATCAATACTTGTAGCACCAACGGCAAGCACATTTCCTGCTTTGTTTAGACTAAAGCCCTTAGCAAAATCGTCGTAGTTGTCAGGGTTCGTGGCTTCTACGAACTGCTGAGCTTGCCATTGACCATTCTCTTTTGCATAAAGGTAAACGCGGCCTCTGACGCCTCTGTTTTGAGTATAACTACTTACTGCCAAACTATTGCCATCACCACTTAAACTGATTTTATCACCGAATCTATTGTCACTTCTGGCGACTAAAATTATCGATTTGATGTACGCCTCTTCGTGCCAGCTAGCACCATTGTATTTGTAAAGATAAACAGCGCCAGCTCCCTGTCTTTTGTTTTGAGTATCAGGTGTTTGATGGGCACTGCTTTGATCTCCATCCTCGCCAATTGCTGCAACGGCAAGAGTATTGCCGTCGTCACTTAAGCGGACTGAATGACCAAAAAGATCACCTTCTTCGGCGTTGCTGGCTTGAATAAAGTCTCGCAGGCGCCATTGGTTTGTTTCTTGATCACGAACATAGATATAAGCAGCCCCCGCATTTTTTGGATCACGGTCATTTGCGCTAGAGGCCGCTCGGTCTGCACCGAGAGCGCCAACTGCGAGAATGTTACCGTCTTTGCTTAGACTGACAGATGTTCCAAAGCGATTATATTCTTTGATGTTATCGGCTTTAATGTGTGCTTGTTGAACCCAGTTATTTTCTGACAAGGTGTATATATAAACAGCGCCAGTATTAATGTATTCATTCTTACTTGAACTATTATTGTCGTAACTTATATTTTCATTTGGTACGCCAACTGCGAGAGTCGAACCATCGGCACTGAGGTTGATATCTGAGCCGAACATATCAGTCATGTTTGGAGTGTTGCTTTTTAAGTGGCCAATAGCCTGATTGATAGTTTTGTTAACGGTTACTTCTGGGCTATCAACACAACCGTTTTGATTACAAGACTGCAAAACATAGCTGGCATTTGTACGCTCATAAAGTGCTCGAACTGTAGTGTACAGATTGGTATTTGGTTCTATGTTTTCGCTGATAGTGACATAGCTGGATTGCGAGTCTAACTTTTCGAGTAGCTTATAATAGGTCGCACCTTCAACATCACTCCACGTAAACTCAAATACTTTAACCGGCTTCACAGAGAGTGTTAGCTCTGCGGCAACGTTAGGCATTCTTTGGCATGAAGAGACGAGCATACAGATGGCAATTATTGAAATTATGTTAAGGCGATACTTGAGTAGAAAAATGCAGTTATTAACGCTCATACCTATAATCATCAATGAAGAGTCCTTTAAATCTTAGTCAGGTTGACTGTGAACATTGAGTGTTGCATTACTGATACTGGATGGCAAGATTTAGACTGAAGTCGCCATCCTGTAAGTATAAAACGAAACGCTGCCATAAAATCCGGTAATGAAAGTATGAGTAGTAATTGGTATAAAGATCGACAAAGACTAAAAATTATTTACAGGCTATATAAGAAATACGTAGAGGTTATTCAAAAAATATTTAGACATTATTTTACTGTTGCAGAGTTTATGTAAACGTAACTAACGTGACCCTTTTAAATCAACTAAAGTGTCACAATAACCGGTTTTTGGTTTACCGGATGCGCCATAACAGTGGTTTCGATTGAGAATACACGCTGAATAGTCTCGCTATTAAAGATGCTATCGCTGGCTCCCTGCTCGACAATGCTGGCTTGCTGCATCATAACGACACGGTCGGCGTACTGCGCTGCCAAGTTTAGGTCGTGCAAAATTGTCATGACACCAATGTCTTGTTTCGCTAATTGTTTTGCGAGCTTCAGTATCAGCTGTTGGTGTTCGGCATCTAATGCAGAAGTCGGTTCGTCGAGCAATAAATAGCGTGGGCCTAAATCGCTTGGCTGCCAAATTTGCGCTAATACGCGAGCTAGCTGTACGCGTTGTTTTTCACCACCAGAAAGTGACGGGTAAGCTTTTGTTTGCAGGTGGCTAATGTCGAGTGCTTCGATTGCGGCTTCGGCAATATCGATATCTTTTTTGTAGCCAGTGCTGTGCGGCAAACGCCCGAGTAAAACGATCTCTAGAACACTGAACGGGAAGTTCAGTAGCGAGGTTTGTGGCAGTACGCCAATCATTTTTGCGCGTTCGTTATTTGACCAAGCCTTGTAGTCTTTTTGGTTTAATTTAATTAAGCCTTGGTAAGCAGAAATTTCACCGGCCATGACTTTAAGTAACGATGATTTACCCGCACCGTTTGGCCCCATAACGGCGACGATTTCACCTGGCGAGAATGAAAAATCAATGCCATTAAGCAGTGTTTTTTTACCAGCTTTAAGCTGTAAATGCTGAACAGAAAAACTCACAGTGCCCCTCGATTTGAACGCAACGCTATCAGTGCAATAAAAAATGGCCCGCCGATAATCGCCGTGATTAAACCAATGGGTAATTCCGCTGGAGCAATAAGCGTGCGCGACAGCATGTCGGCCAATACTAAAAATAAGCCACCTAACAAGGCTGAGGCCGGTAATAGATAACGATGATCTGGACCTAAACTCATGCGTACAATATGAGGCACGACCAAGCCGACAAAGCCAATCATGCCGGAGACAGCAACTGCCGCACCCACACCTAATGCCACCAACAGGATGATACGAAATTTTACCGCATCGACATTTACGCCTAAGTGCCGCGCTTCAGACTCTCCTAGCAGTAAAGCATTAAGTTGTTTCGAATAACGTAAAATACAAATCAGCGTGACCATGCACATTAGCGATGTGATGCTCAAGTCTGTCCAAGTCGCGCCGCCTAAGCTGCCCATTTGCCAAAAGGTGAGTGTACGCAACATGGTGTCGTCGGCGAGGTAAGTTAAAATACCAATGCCGGAGCCGCAGGCGATATTAATAGCAATGCCTGCTAGCAACATCGTCGTAATAGAAGTGCCAAAGCGGCTGGTGGCAATCCAAGCAACAACGCAAGTTGTGCCTAAGCCTCCTAAAAACGCCATGATCGAGAGCGTATAGCTGCCGAACAAATCAAACACTGGCTTTAATATTGAACCTGCCAGCACAATGCTGGCAACGGCGGCCAGAGCCGCGCCACTGGAAACGCCAATCAAGCCTGGGTCGGCTAATGGGTTACGAAATAAACCCTGAATTGCCGCACCACTGACTGCCAATGTGGCACCAACCACTAAGCCTAAAAGCGTTCTTGGTAAGCGAATCGATTCGACGACAACGATAGCGTATTGAGGCAGTTCATTGTTAAAGCTGAAAAAGCGCGTCAGTATGGCCTGAAACGATTCCACAATAGAAAGCGGCATTGGGCCGACACCAACAGAAACGCCAGTGCAAAAAATGATGGCTAAACATAGCCCGCCAATACTGTAGCGAGCTGCGGATTCACGTTTGTTTTTCACTAATTTACCTGTGTAAACAGTTATCGGTCAGTGGTTTTTTCTTTATAACAAAAAGAAAAAAGCAAAAAATAAAAATTAAGAGCCAGAGTACAGCTGTTGAGTCAGTTCACTGATGGCTTCGCCAATGCGTGGGCCAAAGCCAAGCAGTTTTAAACCGTCGATCAAAATAAGCCGCTGTTGTTCTGCCGCAGGTGTTGCCGAAAATCCCGGTAGCGCGAACAGTTCAGTAGCGTTAGTGCTGTGACCGGCTCGGTCCATCATTAAAATGACATCGGGTTGCGCTTTGATAATGGCTTCGACCGGCATCGGTTTATAGCCTTCAAATTCGGTCACGGCATTGTTAGCGCCAGCCAGTTGAATCATTGTATCTGGGCTGCTGTTGCGGCCTGCAACCAATGGCGAGCGATCACCTAACGACAACACAAACATAACGCGAACTGGCTTTTCGATGTTGCTCGAAATTTTCTCAGCTTCAGCGACTTGCTGTTCAACTTGCTGCCACAACGCTTGTCCTTGCTTTGGTTTTTCTAATAACTCAGCGATGCCGAGAATTTTTTCTTTCACGGCATCAAGGCTGGGTTGTTCGCTGTAGGTTTGAATGTTGACGCCTGCCGCTTGCAGCTGGTTGATTACTCTTTCTGGGCCAGAATCCTGTGTTGCCACAATGACATCAGGTAATAGCGACAGCATACCTTCGGCAGATAGGTTTCGCTTATAACCAATTTGCGGTAATTCGCTAGCCTGTTGTGGGTAAGTTGATGTGGTATCAACACCGACTAATCGGTGTTGTTCACCCAGTGCAAAAATTATTTCGGTCAGCGAGCCATCGGCAGAGACAATCCGTTTTGGCGCTTCTGCAAACAGTGGTGAAGTCACCATAGCAACGCAAACTAAAACAGAACTGAGTAGTTTGGTGGTTGAGATTTTTAACGAAAAAAATGTCATGCCAGTGTCTCCTCAGTTAATAGGCTTTCGGCCAGAGCTCGCCATTGCAGGTTTTCTGTGTTGCCTTCTTGGCGAACGCCATTGAACTGAGCAATTTGCTCACTTTCTGCGCTGAATAATTCTAATGAAGTGATGTTGCCATCGACAGTTGGCTTTCTAACTAGCCAAGCGCTGGCGACATTTTTATGCAGCAGGTGTAGATTAAATTCAGGGTCTAAAACATTTAGCCAGTCACCAACAATTTTAATGTTAGAGACTGCGCCGCTGTGAATTTGAATGATGCCGCTGTTGCCGACAAAGCACATAATAGGCGTTTCTTGTTCGGCTGCACTGGTTAAAAAGTGCTCCAGCTTTTCTGGGTTTACTGGTAATGCCCAAGGCTCACCGACAGCGTGAAAGGCTTGTTCGCGGCTGATGTTATGGCGTTTTAAAATGCCAAAAAGCTGATGCACATCGCGCATGCCTTGCCAGTCTTGGCTCAATGTCGCGACATCGATTTTCTCGTCGGCAATGTGTTCCGTTTTTTCTAACTGGCTTACTAATGACAGAGGCGCTGTTTGGTCATCGGCCAAGAACTGTTTTACAAAGTCAGTGTAGGCGTCGATTTTTTCTTCGCTCTGTAAAAATATTTTCTCAATCGCGCTGCCTGTGGCATCAAAATATTGCAGGCTGTAACGCAGCCCTTTGGCTGTCCATTCTTGTACAGCAAAGCCATAAGCCCAACGACTTAACATAATGCGCAGATCTATTTTTCGATCATCAGAAATAACCAAACCCATGTGCGGACTATTGACCGAAACGTTTTGATAAACACCTTTCTTTTCGTGTACGCAATGATCGTTACGGGTCAGTGTCATAACGTAGCCAAGGCTTGGCATCTGGTTAATTTGTTCGGCAAAGTTTGTATTTAGGCGCAGACTTAAAAGGTCACATTTTGAGTCAATTAGTTCAGCTTCGCTGACGTTTAGTGCTGTCGCTTGGTCTCGTCTTCGTAGGCTTGGCTGTTGTTCTTGCAGTGCCTTAAAGCGATCAAACAGATCGTTGTTTGCTGGGGCTTGATCAAACAAAGCCTGTAACTCAGTTGTGTTGTTTTTAGCTGCCATAGTCGCCTCAATAGGTGATTGTAGGTTTGCCCACTACATATGTTTATTGAGTGGGCGTTTAAGTTATTAACTCGTGTTCGAGTTTTATCCTTTATAGGTTAGCCGTTAAGCTAAAACCAAATAGCCGGCCTGTTTCGGTATAGGCGTTACCATCTTCATCTTCTGACGCAGCCAGACTGTCGAGTAGGTTGTAAACACCAACACGGGTAGAAAGGTGATCACCAAACTGTTTATTGAAGGTAAGGTCAATCACTGTTGATGCCGCTCGCTCACTGGTGTTGTCATCATCAACATATTGTTTGCTCGAATAGGTTGCCGCAAGTTGGCTGTTCACATCAATAACAGGCAAGCGATAGTTTACCGAGGCACTGGCTTGATGATTTGAACGGTTGGTTAATTCATTACCTGTGGCCTTATCTTCATGATCGAGGTAGGTGTAATTTAGGCTACTCGATAGACCTTCAAAAAATTCATAGCTGGCCTCGGTTTCGATACCGGTGATGCGCGCATCTTTTACGTTCTGGTATTGGTAAGTCGTGCCGGTTGTCACTGCGGTGTTAATCAGATTTTCAACATCGTTATTAAACACAGTGATGCTGCTGGATAAACCTGCATGATTGTAAGCTGCGCTGAGTTCAAAGGTTTGGCTGGTCTCTGCTTCTAGGTCGCTATTACCAATGACGGTATAACCATAACCGTAAAAGACATAATCGCTAGAGGCCTCGCTGATCGATGGTGCTTTAAAGCCTTGGCCGTAGCCACCTTTTATATAAAACTGGTCGTTGATTTGCCAATTAACATAGGCTTTCGGGCTGATCTCGGAGCCGAATCGTTGGTTGTAGTCAAAGCGGCTACCGACGGTAAATGTCAGCTCATCGTTAAGGCTGTAAGCATCCTGAATGAAGGCAGAGGCGGCACTGAATTCATCGCTGAAGTCGGTGCTTGTTGCGGCGGTGTAATCTTTAACATATTGCTCCGATGCGAACTCGATGCCGCTAGCAATTTGGTGCGCATTAAATGGGCTGCCGACTATATCCAGCGTGGCGACGTTTTCGGTAATGTCATGACTGTAATCGTAAGATACCAAATAGTTTTCGGAGGCTGCTTGGTAAGCCTGAGCTGTGATATCGAAGCCAGCAAGGTAGCTTTCTAAACTGACGCCTGCTTGGTGGCGGTCGATATCATAATAAAGTTCATTCGGATAAGTACTGCGCTCTTCTTGGCCGATAATGCCGGTGAGCGTCAGTGTCGTTGATTCATTCAGATAAATGCCCAGATCAGCACTGAAATTGGTAATTTCTTTGCCTTGAACGCTGGAAGATGCGCCAGTGTCATCAAAGTTGGCTTCAAAAGCATCGCTACTGCGTCGTTCTGCACTTACGGCGAGTTCACCAAAGCTGCTTAATGGTCCATAGGCGTTTATAGCCAGTGCGTTTTCATCGCCGCCGTCGCCTTGAGAATTACTGATTCGGCTTTCTGCGGTCACAGAACCAGACCAAGTGCCTGAGCTCTTTTTAGTAATGATGTTAATGACACCACCCAAAGCGGAGGAGCCATAAAGGTTAGAAACAGGGCCGCGAATGACTTCGATGCGCTCGATGGCTTCAACCGGAACCCAGCTGAGTTGATAGTCAGAAAAAGCAATGTTGGTGTCGGTATCGCTCAGCCTGCGCCCGTCGACAAGAATCAGAGTATGGTTGGTTTCCATACCGCGAATTTGAATCCCTGAACGGCCAGAGCCGGTTCGGGTTGCACTCACACCAGGCAGGGTAGCAATGGCTTCTAGTAAATTTGTTGCGCCGCTTTGCGCGATATCATTAGCCGTTACAATATCAACGGTGCCAGCAAAGCTTTGCTCAGTCGCGGAAGATTTTCCGGTAACGATTAATGTTTCTGTGGAGTCTTGTGCTTGTAGCTCAGCGAAAAGTGAGGCTGCAATTAGCAGTGGAAGTGTCTTTTTCATAATGCCTACTCAGGTTAATGTTTAATTCAAAACGGGTATAAATGACCCGATAAAAATTAACTCTGGCTGGCTGGTTTTTTTGGCTGGCTGGAGTTGTTGCTTTCGTTTTGGTGATTTTTACGATAAATCTGTTTGCCTTGGTACGTTACAGATTGTGATGCTAAATTAGCTTCGATAGCCGCTGTCTAGCAGGCTATTACTTAGTAAGGATCAACTTACCGCTGCTGGTTTCTTGCAGCCGATAAACAGAGTCGTTATGGATGATTAACACCTCTTTCTGTTCGTTCAGCAGCGCTTTACTGGTAATAAAGGGCTGTGGCTCAAGGCTTTGTTCTGGACTTTGTTGTCTTGGATCGTCTTGTTTTGTCATTGTTATGCCCATTACTTTATTTGGTAATGAGAATCATACTCAATATTGTTTGTATAAAAAATCCCATTTTTTTTGGGGGTATTGAGAGAGCGACTAAAGAGTGGTTCATTGCATCGCTTAGTTAAGCGCTTTGGTCATATGGCAGGCACAAAAAAGCCACCCGTAGGTGGCTTGTTGTTTAACGCTTAAGCGGCGTTCGGATTATTCTTCTAGCATCGCTTTGTTGCGTACCGCGCCTTTATCGGCGCTGGTGGCGAGCAATGCATAGGCTTTTAGCGCCGTAGTCACTTTACGCTTGCGTTGCTCGACAGGCTTCCAAGCAGCGCTGCCTTTTGCTTCCATCGCTGCGCGACGCTCGGCGAGCTGCTCGGTAGTCAGGTCGACATTAATTGAACGATTTGGAATATCGATAATCACTGAATCGCCTTCTTCAATAAGGCCAATCGCACCGCCAGCGGCGGCTTCTGGAGAACAATGACCAATCGATAAACCACTGGTACCGCCAGAAAAACGACCATCGGTAAGTAGGGCGCAAGCCTTGCCTAAGCCTTTCGATTTTAAATAGCTGGTTGGGTAAAGCATTTCTTGCATACCCGGACCACCTTTCGGGCCTTCGTAGCGAATAATGACGATATCGCCAGCTTCGATTTGATCGGCCAAAATAGCGTTAACCGAATCGTCTTGGCTTTCAAAAATACGCGCACGACCAGTGAATTTTAAAATGCTTTCGTCAACACCGGCGGTTTTCACAACGCAGCCGTCTTCGGCAATGTTGCCTTTTAATACCGCTAGGCCGCCTTCTTTGGAGTAGGCGTTTTCTAATGAGCGAATACAACCATCGGTACGGTCGCCATCGAGCGTAGGCCAACGAGTCGCCTGACTAAAGGCAGTTTGTGTTGGAATGCCGGCAGGGCCAGCTTTGTACATCTCGTTCACGGCCGGATCATTGGTGGTCATGATGTCCCACTTTGCAATGGCCTCTTTCATGGTTTTGGCGTGTACCGTTGGCACGTCAGAATGTAACAGGCCCGCGCGATCAAGCTCTGCCAAAAGACCAAAAATGCCGCCGGCGCGGTGCACGTCTTCCATATGGTATTTCGGTGAATTAGGCGCAACCTTACAAAGCTGAGGCACCTTACGAGAGAGTTGATCCATATGGTCCATGTTGTAGTCGACTTCGGCTTCTTGTGCGATTGCCAACAGGTGCAAAATGGTGTTGGTTGAGCCGCCCATGGCGATATCGAGTGTCATGGCGTTTTCGAAAGCTTTGAACGAGCCAATATTGCGTGGCAATACTGATTCATCTTCTTGCTCGTAATAGCGCTTGGCGTTTTTAACGATGAGTCGACCGGCTTCTAGGAACAACTCTTTACGATCAGCGTGAGTGGCCAATAGGCTGCCGTTACCCGGTAGTGACAAACCAATGGCTTCGGTTAAGCAGTTCATTGAGTTAGCGGTAAACATGCCAGAGCAAGAACCACAGGTTGGGCAGGCGCTGCGTTCGTATTCGGCGACTTCTTCATCACTGGCGTTGTCGTCAGCGGCAATCACCATGGCATCTACTAAGTCGAGTTTATGCTCAGATAGCTTGGTTTTACCGGCTTCCATCGGTCCGCCAGAAACAAACACCGCTGGAATGTTAAGGCGCATTGCCGCCATCAGCATTCCGGGTGTGATTTTATCGCAGTTAGAAATACACACCATGGCATCGGCACAGTGAGCATTGACCATATATTCGACAGAGTCGGCAATGATTTCCCGAGAAGGCAGCGAATAAAGCATGCCGTCGTGACCCATGGCTATACCATCGTCCACCGCGATGGTGTTAAATTCTTTGGCAACACCGCCAGCTGCTTCAATTTCGCGTGCAACCAATTGGCCCATGTCTTTTAAATGCACATGGCCGGGCACAAATTGGGTAAAGCTGTTCACAACCGCAATAATTGGCTTTTGGAAATCTTCATCTTTCATGCCGGTGGCGCGCCATAACGAGCGAGCACCCGCCATATTACGACCAGCGGTAGAGGTTTTGGAACGGTACTGTGGCATTGGTGTCATCCTGATAGTTCTTATAAGTGGGCTATTTTAACCTGTTATTGCGCGCAAGTAAGTGAGATTTATGCAAAGCGGTATTGCTTGCTCGGTGAATGTTTGTCAATAAACCTAAACACGGCTATTTGTTAAATAGTCGGTCGGGTTGGGTTGGGCAGGATTTAATTGTTGAGCGGAGATAAAAAAGCCCGCATAAAGCGGGCTGGCTATTCTTTGCGGCTAAGCGCAAATATTAAGCGCGAGACTCATTAGTCATTGTTGTCTTGACGTTCTTGGAAGCTGTAATCAACGTCAATCACGGCACGGTACTGAATGTTGTCCGGTGCGGTTGCAAATTTTTGAACATGAACCGTTGTGTTTTCTACGTTTAGGTCACGAATATCGGCACCATAGGCGTGTAGTTCAGTACGTAGTTCGCTTTGTGATGCATCGCTGAGTTGGTCGATGACGGCAAAGCCAGCGTTATAGGCTGCAGATTCTGATGAGAACGCGTCTGTGTAGATGACTTCGCTATCGGTTGCAGCTTCGAAGTTTGCAAAAGCAGCAGTGCTGAAAAGCAAAGAAGCAGAAAGAGTAGCGGCAGTAAGTAAAGTTTTAGTATTCATGGTTTGTACCTCTTATCAATTTTATGGTTTCACTGTGATTTAAAGAGAGATTCAATTTGTGCGTTACTCTTAAGCTTTAAAACAGACCGTTAGAGGATTAAAACCATCTAAGGGTTGCCCTAAGAGCACGTCAGCCGTTGCCTCTCGATGACTAATAAGATGGGGCACGGCGATTCAAATAACCAATAAAACAATATTAAAAAATATTTTTTGGTAAATAACGTCAACATTTAAGGTGACAGGCTGAAGCCTTAACCTACCCTTAACTCATTAGTCGTTACCTTGAATCTGCTATTTCAAGGCACCAGTTAGGATTATTGTTGCAGTGGGTGCAGGGTGAACAAGAGGAGTAAAAAAAATGGCTAGTGACTATCGGTTTAGACTTTTTGATAATTTTTTATTTGATTCACGCAGCAACAGTTTAAAAGATTTAACCAAGAATGGTGCAGAATTAAGCATCGGTAATAATGAAAGCCGATTACTGGCGTTTTTTTGCCAGAATGAGAATGAATTACTCACTCGACAAATGATTCAACAGCGCGTTTGGCTCGATCAAGGGTTTCAGGTTGATGATTCCAGCTTAACTCAAGCGATTTTTAATTTACGCAAGCTATTAAACGACTCGGCTAAATCACCGAACTATATTGTTACCTTACCTAAACAGGGCTATCGCTTTATTGCCCAGGTCGAGCCGGAGCCAGCTTTGGATAGAGGCGTGCGAACAGATGTTGCCAAAGTGGCGACAACACCGCAGTTGCAAAACGATGCGCTAGGCTCATTCACCGACACATCAAATAGCTTAACCGACACATCAAATAGCTTAACCGACGCATCAGATACTTTAGATGCTCAAAGCACTTTAGATACTCAAAGTACTTTAAAAGCATTAACAGTACAGCCAAATACGGATCGCCTTTCAGATCAGCAAGCCGCGTCAGCCGTCGAGGCGAAAAAAAATAAGCGCATCCTGTTGTTTACCGTATGGCCCAGTATTGCTGCGGCTTTTGTGGTGGTTATTTTTTCTGCGCTATTGGTTGGCTGGTTTTATAATCAACAGCCGGGCTTTATTACCGTCAGTGATTTAGAGGGCGTGCCGATTAAGACCTATAATGGCAGTTCGGCGAATCAGGATTGGTCAGGCATAGTGAGTAGTTGTTTGGATCGGTATGGTAATCCAGAGCCTGGTCAGCCATCACCTGAACAGGTCATTATTACCGGTGATCAAGATGGTCGGATCAACATCAACCTGTTATTTGATAAAGCCAATGCCAATATGAACGTCACCATGAGGTTATTGCCTCGATTGGATGGACAGTCGAATAGCTGTTCTATTTGATACTGTTTAACCTTCATTTCAGACATGGATAAGTGAAAACAACAACAATGAAAATAAAACTAACCATAGCGTTATTGCTATTGAGTATTACTTGTAGCGCTTTGTTATCGGCTTATTGGTTTTTTAGTCAGGAGCTTTCGCGCACCTTAACTTCGCGTGAGTGGATGCAAAATATGGTTTTGATTTTGCCAAAAGAATTCAATCAGGCTGCAAGCGAGTACCGATTGATGGAAAGGGTTAATGTGTCCTCGACCACTAAGTTTTTGCAGGATGGAGTCTTTATCAAGAGTTTGAGTGTGCAGGTTTATCAACTGAATCAACAGGGTGAAGTTGATCTGATGCCGCCGGTTGAGTTTTCTATCGACGGTGTTTGGGAGCTGGTGGATAATTATTTGGTAACCAAAAATACCAGTATTAATAACTTGCCCACGGCGCGGGGCATGGCACTTTCTAGTGAGGAAGTGGAAGTCTTAAGAAAGCGAATCATTATTCTCGAAGAAGAAACCAAACGAGTCGATAAGTTAGCCAAAGATAAGCTGCTGTTTACCAGCCTTAATCAGGATTCACAGCTGCTGTACGCCGAATAACTCTAGCAAGCCGTTACTTGCCTGTTTTTATCACTGCCGAGCATCGCTGCATCGCGCAGTTTTGTAGCTATTGATCCTAACCACTGTTTACAGCGTATAGCTTTTAATCATTGAATCCTTTGCTAGGGTTAAAGCTCTATATAACCCAAATAACAATAACGCAAATTAACATTGTTCAAGCTAATACAGGCTAAGTAGTTAAGCTCATGACGCACAAAACACTGGTTTGGTTTCGCAACGATTTGAGACTGGACGATAACCCTGCCTTACATTTCGCCTGCCAAGCCGGTGATGTATTGCCTGTTTTTATTTTCGATACCGATACTCCCGACGAATATCAGTTAGGCGGCGCTAGCCGTTGGTGGTTGCAGCAGTCGCTAACCAGCCTAAATCAATCACTTGGTCATCGCTTAGTGATTCGAGCGGGCAGCGCCAAAACCCTATTGGCTCAGTTAATCGACGAGTTTGGTTGTGATCAGTTGGTTTGGAACCGCGGTTATGAACCTTGGCAAATGCAGCGCGACCGCGACATAAAGGCCGAGCTATCGACAACGCTTCGAGTTAAAAGCTTTAACGGCAGTTTATTGTGGGAACCGCACACGGTACTTAAACGCGACGGTAGTCCTTACCGTGTGTTCACGCCTTATTTCAAAAAGGGCTGCTTGAATGCGCCGCCGCCTCGTCAACCGATAGCGCAGCCAGAAACCATTAATTGCCTAGCGCTGACGCAGGCCGACAGCCTCGATGTTGATAAGCTTGATTTGATCGATGACATTGGCTGGCACCACGCGATTGCCGAGCATTGGCAACCGGGTGAAAAGGGCGCGCATCAACGTTTAGACGATTTTGTAGCAGGCCCCGCCGAGCGTTATAAAATTGCGCGAGATGTGCCGTCACTTGAAGGCACGAGTTTTTTGTCGCCGCATTTGCACTTTGGTGAAATCTCACCGAATCGGGTTTGGTATCAGCTGCACGATAATTTTGCTGGCTTTGATCGGGCAGACATTGCCAGTTATTTAACGGAACTGGGTTGGCGCGAGTTTAGCTATTACCTTCTATATTATTTTCCGACCTTGCCGAGTGAGAATTTTAACAACCGTTTCGATCATTTTGCGTGGCAGCAAAATGCCACTCAATTAGCGCGTTGGCAGCGCGGCCAAACCGGTATTCCGATTGTCGATGCAGGTATGCGTCAGCTATGGCAAACCGGCTATATGCATAACCGAGTACGGATGATCACGGCCTCGTTTCTGGTTAAAAACCTATTGTTGGATTGGCGCTTAGGCGCGCAATGGTTTTGGGATACGCTTGTCGATGCGGATCTTGCTAGTAACAGTGCCAGTTGGCAGTGGGTGGCCGGTTGCGGTGCCGACGCCGCTCCCTACTTCCGAATTTTTAATCCGGTATTACAAGGCGAAAAATTCGATACTGAGGGTGCTTATGTAAAGCAGTATTGTCCAGAGCTTGCCGCCTTACCGAAAAAATATCTGCATCAGCCTTGGAGCGCTCCGGCCGAGGTATTGCAAGCTGCGAATATTGAGCTCGGGCGAGATTACCCAGAGCCATTAGTTGATTTAAAGCAATCACGGCAAAGAGCGCTGGATGCATTCGCAGCGTTGAAGCAACTGGGGTGATAAACTACGACCGATGGCAGGGTCATGCTTGAACGACTCTGCATAAGGAGTTGATTTATGATGTCGCGTACCCCTAGCGCAATGCAGCAGTTGCTCACAACCATTCACACCAATATCCCATTTGATCAGTTAGACGAGGCACGAGTCTGCTCTGGTCAGTGCATCGGTTGCCCGAAAAAATTACTCGAGTATTTGGAGCAAGAGGTGCAATGGTGGCAGCAGTCGTTAGATGCTGGCGAAGTGCCTAAGCTCGGCGATATTGAAAAGCTTTCTCGCAGTAGCCAAAAAATCTACAGGGTATTGCAGAAAAATCAGATTCTTTAGTTGGTCTTACTTATCAGCGAGGTTTGGCTGGCTAATTTATAGACAAAAAAAAGAGCGGCTTAGCCGCTCTTTCTGGTTAACTTACTCGCTAGCGCTTATTTTTTAATGCAGCCAGTTTGACTGCTCAGAGCAGCGGCAAGTTAGCAATATCTTATTCAGCTTTTGGTGCGCCGATTGGTAAAACAGTGCGACCGTGCTGTTCGTTGATTACTTCAGCCATGCCTAGGTAAATCGCGCTTGAACCACAGATGATGCCAACCCAGCCAGCGATGTAACCAATGATGGCAGACTCTAAGAAGTTATGAATAGCAAGCAACGCGAACAATAGCGTTAGGCTACCAAAAATAAACTGCAATGCTTTGTTCGCTGGTAAGGTACCAATGAACATAAAGCCAGTGAAGATACCCCACATAGTTAGGTACCAACCCATAAAGGCAGCAGAGGTTGCTTCACCAAGGCCCCAAGTTGGGATAAACAGCAATACCACTAGGCTAATCCAGAAGAAGCCATAAGAAGTAAAGGCAGTTAGACCAAAGGTGTTACCCTTACGGAACTCTAAAATACCGGCAATAACTTGCGCCGCGCCGCCATAGCAAAGGCCCATCGCCATAACCATGGCACTAAAAGGGAAGAAGCCTGCATTGTGGATATTAAGTAGAACCGTGGTCATACCAAAGCCCATTAGGCCTAGAGGACCTGGATTCGCTAATTGCTCTTTCATAGTAAATATCTCATTTATGGATAGGGATAAAAAAAGAGCGCGGAATGTACCAGCTAGAAAACAGCGGTTAAATGCCTAGCGGCCTTTAAATGAAGCTGCTAAATGTAAATTTTCGCTGACATTAAAAGAAGAATTTACCCTTGCCGCTCGCGGCGCTAGAATAGCGCCCCTTCAAAACTCGCGCTACCTAAAGGCTGACCATGGAACTTACTCCAGATCGTATTGTTGTTGTTAGTAATTCGTCCGAAAACCCTTTTGCCATCGATGTTGCATACGCCATGGGACAGCATGATGACATTGCTGATCGCATCAGCATGAAGCAGTTCACCAACTCTGAATTTTGCCCCCGATTTATCTCTGATGAGAACGACTTCTCCAATATCGGCAATACGCTAGAAGGTAAGGTGGTGGTGATTGTCAGTACCAGCTGCCACACTAAAACGCGTCAAGAACTGGCAATGAGCAACTTTGTTATTGCTCGAACGGCAAAAGAAAACGGCGCCGAGCATGTTGTACTGGTTGAGCCAGATCTGTTTTACAGCGCACAAGATCGAGGCCCGCACGCAGATTTAGGCGAAACCCACTTTGAGCGCGATATCAAAGACATTAAGAAATTCGATGGTCAGGGTTTTACCGCCAAGCTATACGCCCAACTGTTAAAGATGTCTGGCGTGGATCGAGTACTCACCATTCATAACCACTCCTACTCAGTACAAAAAATCTTTAATCAGGTCTTTGAAGGTTTATTCCACAACATCATCCCTTACGAAATCTACACCCACTATCTATTAAATTCGAACATCTTAAATCACGGTAATCAGGGCGAAGGCTTAGTTTTCTGCGCACCGGATAAAGGCGCTCGTGATTTTGTTAAAGAGATGTTTGAGCGCTCTGGCCTAAACAAAGCTAAGTTCATCATGCTCGACAAAGAGCGCACCGCCGAGCGTAAGGTTGAAATCACCCTGCATAAAGAAAGTGAGCATACCTTTGAAGGTCTCGAAAATTGCAGCATTGTGTTGTTCGACGACATGGTTCGCACAGGCGGCACGGTAGTTAAGTCATGTGAGTTTTTACAGCAGCTAAAACCAGAACGTATGGTTTTTGCGGTAACGCACTTCTACGCCAGTGATGAAGGCCGCGAACGTATGGCCAGCAATGCATTAGGTGAAATTTTAACGCTCAATACCTTGCCGACTATTTTGAACCGCGACCAGCAAGGCCGCTTACGTAAAAAGATGGTGGTATTAAAGGTCGAAAAATGGATTGCTCAAGAGCTGTGCTCGATCTTAAACGTGCAGCACCGTGAAGAGAAAAACCCATACAAAATTGATATGTCCTCGAAAAACCCACGTTTTAAACGAAAAATTTGGTTCAGTGACCAACTTAACCAGCTCAACGATGACGCCGACGACTAGGCTAAATCGCCGCTGATAGATGCGTTGCAGTAGCTATCAGCGGCATGCTGTATTTAAAGTGTGAATTTTTACCGTAATTTATACAATCTCGATACCCAGCCTCGGTGTCTGTAGTGACCTTTGTTGCAGTGGCGCTATACTCACTTTATGGCTATCTCTCGCAAACTTTTTTTTTCCTTCCTCGCACTTACCTGCATTATTTTGCTGGCGACATTGTCGTTGGCGCGCTGGAGCTTTAATCAGGGGTTTTTAAACTATTTTCAGGCGCTAGAACAACGCCGGTTAGAAAATCTCAGCCTTGATTTGGCCGAGGCTTATGTTGCCGCCGACTATTCTTGGCAAGGCATTAACTCGCGCAGTTTTGATCGAATTATTCAAAATTACAGCCGCTCTCATAATGTGCAGCAATTGCCCAATCGCCAAGACCCTAATCGAACAGCGCCGCAGCCTCTAAATGGTCAGTCAGCGCCGTTCCCTAGACTCAGCGACCCCGCAGGAAATAGCGCCGAGCGCCAACTACCGAGGGTACCAATCAATATTCAACCAACGACATTACCGCCACCAAACCTGCCGCCAGCCAGTGTTTATGATGTCGATGATAAGCTGATTGTCGGCATGGCATTGGATCGACGGGCTGAAGGTTTAGTCGAAGCGCCCATTCGGGTAGAAGGCGAGCTAGTGGGCTCAATAAAAAGCATCGGCCCTGTTCGGTTGGATTACGATTTAGCAAAAGCCTTTTCGCGTCAGCAACTATGGACCAGCCTGTTGATTGGTGTGTTTTCGCTCGCGTTAGCGCTGGGCTTGTCGCTGTGGTTGGCAAAGTTATTTTTAACGCCGATTCAGATCATCATGACGGCCATCAGCCGCTTATCTGATGGTAACTACAGCGATCGCCTTGATGATCAGCGTAAAGATGAATTCGGTAATATGATGCGAAATATCGATCATCTGGCCAATACGCTGGACAAAAATCGCAGCTCTAGAAACCGTTGGTTGGCTGATATTTCTCATGAATTGCGTACGCCGCTGACCATTTTGACTGGCGAAATCGAGATGATGCAAGAAGGTCTGAAACCGCTCGATATGGATCGCCTTAAGTCGCTGCAACAAGAAACCGATCGCATGCGCCATATTGTTGATGATCTTTACCAGCTGTCGCTATCTGATATCGGTGGCCTGCGTTATAACTTAGAAATAATCGATATCTCCGAGCCAATACAAACCGCAGCTATGGCGTGCCAAAGTCGCTTTGATGAAAAGGGCTTGCAGTTCGAGTTGCACAGCGATGTTGTTGCAAAAACGCGCGCCGATAAAAAACGCCTAGAGCAGCTGTTTATAAATTTACTGACTAACGCCAGTGCCTATACCGATAAACCAGGTAAGGTGGTGTTAAAGGTTTTTGTTGAACAACAAGACATTGTTATTCAGCTTGATGATTCCGCACCGTCGGTTCAGGCCGATGAATGTGAGCTGTTGTTAGAGCCTCTGTACCGAACCGATGCATCGCGAACACGTAGAGGTGAAGGCGCGGGCTTAGGCTTAACTATTTGTAAGAATATTGTTGATGCTCATCACGGGCAAATTGGATTGTCACCTTCCACTCTTGGTGGGTTGCAAGTGGTCGTTAAATTAAAGCTAGAAGAAAAAACTTATGAGTAACGCATTAAAAGTATTGGTCATCGAAGACGAACCTAAAATTATTGAAATATTGCAAACCTATATGGAGCGAGAAGGCTATCAGGTTTCAGTATTAAGTGATGGCGCAGATGCCGTAGAGGTGATTAAACAAACGGAACCAGAATTTATTATTTTAGATTTAATGCTGCCCAATAAAGATGGCTTCACCATTTGCAAAGAGGTGCGTCAGTTTTCGACTGTGCCAATCATTATGTTAACGGCTCGTGTCGATGAAATAGATCGATTGATGGGTTTGGAGTTTGGTGCAGACGACTATGTTTGTAAGCCGTTTTCCCCGCGTGAAGTGGTGGCGCGTATGCGTACCATTATGCGTCGAATGGAAGCCAGTCTGCACAAAGAAGAAGAGCTAGCATACCAAGGTGTAACGCTGAATGTTGATCGCTTTCAGTGCCAAGTCGGCGGCCAGTTAGTGGAGTTAACGCCTGTTGAATTTCGCTTATTGCAGACCTTGCTGGCTCGGCCCGGTGTGGTGCATTCACGTGAATTGTTAATGAAGGTTTGTTATGTCGATGAGCGGGTTGTTAGCACGCGGACTATTGATAGTCATGTTAAAAACTTACGCAGTAAATTAAGCAATGCCATGCATGGTAAAGATTTATTGCATTCTATTTATGGCGTTGGCTATAAGTTGGAATGATGACTCAAGGCCTCTATATAGATAGACGGCTAGCATTTTTATTTTTTCATTAGAGCGGCTAAACAATGCCGCTTTTTAATTCATGCGATTTTTGTTTTATTTTTTTAGTGATTTTTTAACTGACGTTACGTCATATCTGTGTAATTTTTTCTGCACTTTTTTTCAACATTTATCGTTGTATTCTTCACTGTTTCTCCATTAAAGAAATGAGTTTTCTTGCCGGTCATAAAACTATTTTTAATTTTCATTGGTTTTGCGAAATCTCTACACAATAGGCGTGATCAAGCTCACTATTCTCAGCCTTATGTTTTTTAACCTTATCGAATCAGCGTTGAACTGCATGAGGCAATATTGCCGGCAAAATAGTGGTTGATGTTATTGGAATACAGATTGCGTAGTAATAGCTTCTAATAACAAGTGATCGATCAGCTTGTTTGTTTAACTGAGAATCAAAGAGGAAATTACCATGGTAGATTCTGTCAGCTCTTCTTCAGCAATGGCATCGATGATGACAACACCATCGAGCGCCACGACGAACAGTGCATCATCATTAACCGATGAGCAGACCGCAACATTAACCGACGTCTTGTCAAACTACGACGCCGACTCACTAACCGAAGCCGAAGCACAAGAAATTGTTTCCGCCTTATCAGAAGCGGGTATTGAACCTGGCGCAGGTTTGGAAGAAGCGATGTCGGAAGCAGGTTTCGATGCTAAAAACATTGGTGATCTTGCCGGAATTGGCCCGCAAGGTGAGCAAGGCCCGCCACCGCCACCACCAAGCGGCACAGAAGACAGTGATGTCGCCAGCTATTTATCTGAATTGATAGAAGCCAAGTTGGCCGAAACGGGTGAGTCAGAATTGAGCGAAACCGAAATGGCTGAAATTCAAGCATTGGTTGCTGATGAATTTGGCTTAGAAGACGACGATGCCATGATCGATGTTAGCGTCTGACGATAGGTGTTAATCGGAAGATGTGATCCTTTGCTGAGCCTGCAGTTGTAGGCTCAGCTTTTTTATACTCGACATGGCTATTTTTTACGCAACACTTTTTAAGCTAATTCACCGCAGTTGCTTTTATGATCTACTTTTTTATCTAAGCGCTCATCTCTGAGCACTGTTTTAATTTTCTTGCACACTTTAATCAGGTTAAAAAAATGTTAACGACGGCACAGTCTGTCTTTTTGCATGCTTTTTAATCAGCTTGAGGCGGCTTTTACATCTATAGTGCCAATGCGTCTTTGCTCGTTTCGCCGTATTATTTGTCTATCTAAAATTTTTAATCATCCAAGTAGAGGACATTCATGGATATCGTCATTATTGGTGGCGGTGCAGGCGGACTGGAGCTGGCGACTAAGCTCGGCAAAAAGTTTGGCAAGCGCAAAAAAGCCACTATCACCCTGATAGATCGAAACAGCACACACCTTTGGAAACCCTTATTGCATGAGGTTGCCAGCGGCAGCTTGGATATGGGCATTGACTCATTAAGTTATCGTGCTCACGCCTATCACAATCATTTTAAATTTCGTATTGGCTCACTCGATGGTATTGATCGTGAGCAGAAGCAAATCACGCTAGCGCCATTGGTTGATGAGCACGGCAATGAGGTGCTACCAGAGCGCAGCATGAGTTACGATATTTTAGTGCTGGCGCTGGGCAGCGTTACTAACGACTTTGGTACGCCTGGTGTGCGAGATAACGCCATCTTTTTGGATGCCTCGTCGCAGGCTGAGCGTTTCCATAAAGAGCTGTTGAACGGCTTGTTGAAGTTGAACCGAAACGCTATGACCGATGCCGACGCCGCTTATCGTATTGCAGTGGTTGGTGGTGGTGCCACCGGTGTTGAACTTTCAGCCGAATTGCATAACACCTTTACCACGATGAAGGCTTATGGTTTATCGGAGCTTAAATCTGAACAATTAAAAATCACCCTCATTGAAGCGGGGCCTCGAATTTTACCCGCCTTGCCTGAACGTATTTCGGCAGCGGCGCATAAAGAATTGGTTGAGCTGGGTGTCGATGTTAAGACAGACACTCTGGTTGCTAAATCAAACCCTGGTGAATTTGTAACAAAAGATGAGCAAGTCATCGCTGCCGATATTTTAGTTTGGGCGGCAGGCATTAAGGTGCCGGATCGGTTGGCACAAATTTCTGATCTAGAAACCAATCGCATTAATCAGTGGGTGGTTAAACCGACGTTGCAAACCAGCATTGACGATAGCATTTTCGCGCTTGGTGATTGCTGTGCTTGTCCACTGGGCGATACCGGTAAAACCGTACCACCACGAGCACAGTCGGCGCACCAAATGGCCAGCCATGTGTATAAAAATATTGTTGCGCAGCTGGCAGGAAAGACAAAGTTAAAAGACTATGTCTACACCGATTATGGTTCGCTAGTTAACCTAAGCCGCTATTCTACCGTCGGTAGTCTCATGGGTAGCCTGACCAAAGGCAGCATGATGATCGAAGGACGCATCGCTCGACTCATGTACGTCTCTTTGTATCGTATGCATCAGTTGGCGCTGCACGGAGTCTTGCGAACAGGCTTGCGTATGCTCAGCGACAGTATTAATAAAGTGCTAAGACCGCGATTAAAACTGCATTAATAATTAATTGATAACTATGATTATTTGAAAAGATAGATGGTTATTTGAAAAGGCATATATGATTGTGAAAAGCCTATCACAGAAAGTTTTGTTGGCTGTGTCCTTAGCCTTAATGGTTCCACTGTCGTGGGCCGGTTGTGCGCAAGATATAGAAACTCAATGTGTTGCTATTGATGAGAATGGTCAGGTTTCGGAATATCAGAGCTGTATCTTAAATGCCTGTGGCAATGTTTACAGTGCTTTTGTTGAATACATCTTTGATGATGGTAATTACATTCTTAACTCTGCCAACTTGGAAAGTAAAGAATCCGTCACTCGAGTTAACCAGTTAGAAGCTAAGCCTGTTGAGGTGAGTAGCGACATTAAAGAGGGTTTTGAATGCTATCAGGCTATTGATCAAACTCTCACCCTGTGTGGCCAATATTAGCTATCAAGACACAAATAAGCATCAACTCTAAAGGCTATAACCGATAGCCTTTAGAGCGACCCTTTAAGCCGCTCGGTTAAAAAATCGACTGCGGCTTTAATCTTTGCCTGTTGGTATTGCTGCTTTTGGTAGAGCAAATAAATACTACCGGCATCAGACGAAGGCCGAACAAACAGCTCAGGTTTAATTCCTAACTCGACTAATTCTTCGCTCTCAATATTAGGCTGAATGCACCAGCGCGGCGCTAATAAAATGCCTTCTGCATTAACCGCCTTACTCACCAACCATGGCACATTGTTGGACATGGCGATCGGTTCAATAGCTACTTTTTTCCACTGACCTTGCTGTTGCATTAACCAAGGCAAGGTGCCCGAAGGGCCTTTAAAGCAGATGGCTTTATGGTGTTGCCAATCGTCTATATTTTTCGGCGTGCCATAGCGCTCAATGTATTTGGGTGAGGCAACCAGATAGAATTTATTGCTTAACAACGGCACTGCAACAACGCGTTCATTTGGCGCATAGCCGCCGCGAATGGCAATGTCGGCTTCGTCGCGGCTAAACACCGCCAGCTCATCACTGAGTGTGACATCCAAAATGACTTTCGGATATTGGCGATTAAATTCGTCCAGCAGAGGCAAAAGCCGGCGCTCGCCAAAACTCACCAATGAGCTAATCCTTAACAGGCCTTGCGGCTCGGTGTTATGGCTGCGAACAATCTCTTTGGCGTCGTGTAGCTGCTGGTAAATATCCAAGGTTTGCTGGTAATAAAGCTTGCCCACCTCGGTGAGTTTAACCACCCGTGTGGTGCGGTGTAGCAGAGTCGTGTTGAGGTCGGCTTCTAGGTCGGACACTCGGCGTGAAAGTGAAGACGGCGGCACGTTAAAGTAGTGCGCAGCTTCGGTGAAACTGCCAGTTTCGGCGACTTTTAAAAAGTATTTGATTGCGCGTAATTCATCCATAACCACTATTGCTATAAAGACAATAAAGAAGCGCATATTCTAGTCTATATCTAGCCAAAAAACTCATTAATATAGCTGCCATATTCCAAAATAATGAGGACGATTGTGATGACAAGCTATACCGCTATTCACCTAATTGCGCGCCCTGGCGCAGAACCTGTTGGCCCGCAGTTGTTTGAGGTTGTTAAAAAAGAATTACCGAAAGCTGGCGCAGGCGAGTTTGTAATTAAGCAAACCCATATGTCGATGGACCCTGCCATGTTGGGCTGGATGAGCCCTGATACCGAAAGCTATATTCCGCCGGTTGAACTGGGAAGCGTTATGCGCTCAAGCGGTTACGGCGAAGTGGTTGAGTCAAACCACCCAGACTTTGCCGTGGGTGATCGAGTCATGGGCATGCTGGGTTGGCAAGAATATGCACTCAGCACCGGTGCAGGCATCAATAAAATCGATGCAGCTATTCCTGCTGAAATGGCTTTGTCAGTGTTTGGTCTGCCTGGCCTTACTGCAAGCCAAGGTTTTTATAATATTGGTCAGCCTAAAGCGGGCGAGACCATTGTTGTTTCTGGTGCTGCAGGTTCGGTCGGTGTCATGGTCGGTCAGATGGCAAAAGCCGAAGGCCTAACGGTTATCGGTATTGCCGGTGGTAAAGAGAAATGCGAATGGTTAGTCAACGAGTTTGGATTCGATGCTGCCATTGATTATAAAGCCGATGATATTGATGCCAAATTGGCTGAGGTTGCACCACAGGGTGTGGATATCTTCTTTGAAAACACTGGCGGAGCTGCGCAGATTCCGGTGTTTAACCGTATGAATGCACACGGTCGAATTGTGGTTTGTGGCCTTATTGCGGACTACACCACAGCAACACCAGCAGCAGGCCCAAGCTGGTTAAATGTCATTAAAAAGCGTTTAACCATTCAAGGCTTTACCATGCCTGACCACTTGCATAATGCAGCCGAGCTTGCAGGTAAATTTGCGCCTCATGTGCAGGCCGGGAAAATCCAATACCGCGCGCATGTACTTGAAGGTTTGGAGTCTGCAATGACCGGTTTAAATCTATTTTTAACCGGCGGCAATAAAGGCAAGTTGTTAGTTAAGTTATAAGTTTAAGAGCGTTATAAGTTAGAGAGCGTTATTAGTAAGACGCCGAAGTTTAAATCGAAAGCATTAAAAAGGCCTCATAGTGAGGCCTTTTTTTTATCTCACGAATCAATTAATTCATAAGCTGTTTTAGTTAATCCGCAAACCACTGTTCTGATCGAATAAATGAATGTTTTTTCCTTTAAAGAAGATCTTTAATTCAGTATTTTCAGTGGGCTCAAAGTTTTTAATATTGAGCGTGAACTTTTCATTGGCAACGATGCCATGCAGTAATTGGCTAGTGCCGAGTTCTTCTGAAAGTAGAGCAGAAAATTCTAAATCTATTTCGTTTTTAGTATTTTGTTGAGCCAGTCCTATATTTTCGGGGCGGATACCTAAAACTAATGACTGTCCGGGTTTGAGCAAAGCTTTAAAATCATCTTTTAAGTTAATTGTTTGACCATCAGCAAGTATTAGTTGCTTATCATCATTGACGGCAACCGGTAAAAGATTCATCGATGGCGCACCTAAGAATGTCGCTACAAATATATTTTTTGGGCGATGGTAAACTTCTTTCGGTGTACCGATTTGTTGGATTTCACCTTTGTTTAATACCACCAAACGATCAGCCAGAGTCATCGCTTCTACCTGATCGTGCGTGACAAACACCGATGTTGTACCTAAGTTACGTTGCAGCTGTTTTATCTCTAAGCGCATTTCGGCGCGTAAGCGAGCGTCTAGATTAGACAGCGGTTCGTCGAACAAAAACAGTTTTGGGTTGCGCACCATTGCTCGGCCCATCGCAACACGCTGACGTTGACCACCAGAAAGCTGACTCGGTTTTCGATCAAGATAGTCACTCAGCTGCAACATCTTGGCAGCGTTGGTCACTTTGCTGTCGATATCTTCGGCGCTATAACCACGGTTTTTTAAACCATAGGCCATGTTTTTATAGACACTCATGTGTGGATACAGAGCATAATTTTGGAATACCATGGCGATGTCGCGCTTGGCAGGAACCAAGTCATCGACACGACTGTCAGCAATATGAATTTCCCCTGCACTGAGTTCTTCTAGGCCAGCAATACTACGTAAAATGGTCGATTTACCACAGCCAGAAGGGCCGACCAAAACGAGAAATTCACCCGGTTCTATTTCCAGTGACAACCCCTTAACTGCTTGATGGCCGTTAGGGTAAGTTTTTTCAATGTTATTCAATTTTAAAGCACCCATTTTTTAGGCCTCCAAATAATAATTTTTTGTTAGAAAGTTGATTTGTATAAACGCCGTACTATTTTTCGCTTTCAACCAAGCCTTGAATAAACCAGCGCTGGAAAATAATCACAACAGCGACAGGTGGCACGAGTGATAAAACCACCAATGCAAAGGCGACGTTGAAATCCGGTACACGGCTTTCACGTATAACGCTTAAAATATTTTTAATACCCATAATGATGGTGTAGTAGGATTCTTCTGTGGTCATCATGATGGGCCATAAATACTGGTTCCAACCGACCACGAACATGATGATAAACATGGCCGCAATCATGGTTCTTGATAGCGGTACTAAAATGTCGAAAAAGAATCGAAACGGTCCAGCATTATCCAATTGGGCAGCTTCGAGAAGTTCATTGGGGATGGTTTTATAGAACTGCTGAAAATAAAAAGTCGCGGTCGCCGAAGCGATTAACGGTACAATTAGGCCAGTATAACTATTGAGTAGACCTAACTGACTGACCACATCGTAAGACGGTACAATGCGAACTTCCAATGGCAATAATAACGTACTAAAAATAATCCAAAATAAAAAACCGGCAAATGGAATGCGGAAATAAACTAAGGCGTAAGCAGCCATCATTGAAATTAAAATTTTACCAATGGCAAAGCCTAAACCCATGATAGTGGAATTTAATAGCATGCGATAACCGGTCGCCGTATCAGTAAAACCAGTTGCTTTAGTTAAAGCTGTTTTATAGGCAGCAAAGCCTTCACTGCCAGGTAAAAACTGCAGGCCTTCTTGTAAGATAGTTTGCGTGCTGTGCGTTGAGCTAGCAATTAACAGCCAAACAGGAGTTAATAAAAATAAAATTCCCACCCAAAGAATGGTGTGATCTAACCAATGTGAACGATTCATAAATAACCTACCTATAAAACCTAGTAATGAACTTTGCGTTCAATAAAGCGAAATTGGAAAAAGGTCAGTGATAACACCAGCGCCATCAAAACAACCGACTGTGCAGAACTTAAGCCTAAGTCTGCACCGAGGAAGCCATCTTGATAAACCTTATAAACCAGTGTGGTGGTTGCACCGCCGGGTGCACCGCGTGTTAGGGTGTCGATTAGGCCAAAGGTTTCAAAGAAGGCGTAGGTGAGGTTGATCACCAGTAAGAAAAATGTCGTTGGTGCTAACAGAGGGAATGTGATGGTCCAAAAACGACGGCTCGGACTGGCGCAATCTAATGCTGCAGCTTCGCGTACAGCTTTAGAAATTCCCTGTAAACCGGCTAAGAAGAAGACAAAGTTTACGGGTACCTGCTTCCACACTGAAACTAGAATTAATAACGCGGTAGCATCAAAGGCGTTGGTTTCAGGTGAAAAATCCCAACCCATACTGAGCAGTAGGTCGTACATGACCCCAATGTGACGGTTGAAAATAAAATAAGCAGTAATACCCGCAACCGCAGGTGCGACAGCATACACCCACGTCAATAAAACACGGTACGTCGATTGGAAACGAATCACCGCGTTGGCTTTAACTGCCAACACTAACGCAAGGCCAAGCGACAAACCAGCAACCATCGCTGAATAAAAGATGGTGAATAAAAAGGTTGATAAGTACTCGCTTGATTTAAACAGATACAAATAATTGCGTAAGCCGACAAACTCACGTGAAAGACCCCATGGGTCTTCGAGCATAAAACTAAGGTAAAAGGCTTGCAGCGCAGGCCAGATAAAAAATATCAAGATAATCAACATCTGTGGCGCTATAAATAAATAGGGGATCGCCGAATGTGAAAACTGAACACGCTTGTTAGACACCGTTACTTCCTTAACGCCGATTATCGGCGGACAACTTTAAAAAATCGATCGGTCACTGTTTAAAAATGAACTTAATTAAACCTTTGTAAAATAAATCTGAATGAATCACTTAATCTGGCTATTGATAGATTTATTTTAAAAAGATGAATTACTGTAGGTTTAAATAAATAAATAAAGCCAGGCTCGAAAAACGAGCCTGACCTGTTTCTTTGTCGAACGTTAAATAAAATTAACGATCGATAAACAACTTACTTAACGGTTTCAGCAAAACGCTCAAGGTTACGGTTACCGTCAGTTTCGATTGCTTTTAGCATGTCAGCAACAGTGGTTTCACCAGCCATTAGGCGATCCATTTCACGGTAGATAGATTCACGTGTTTGAACGTAGAAGCCCATGCGGTAGCCTTTTGTCCACTCGCTGCCGTGTAGGCTAAGCTGTTGGATGCCGACTTCTGCGTCTGGGTTTGCTGCGTAGTAACCGTCTTTCTTAGCTAGCTCGTAAGCAGCGTTAGTGATAGGTACATAACCCGTTTGCTCGTGCCAGAAGTATTGAGTTTCGGCTTTGGTTAGGTAGTCAAAAAATGCAGCAACGGCTTTGTATTCTGCATCCGTATGGCCGGCCATAGCGAACAAGGCAGCACCACCAATAAAGGTTGTACCTGGGTTGCTGTTAACGCTATTCCAGTAAGGAAGGTAAGTAGTGCCGAAGTCAAACTGTGCAGACTGTTTTAGGCCACCGAATGAACCAGAAGAGCCGATCCACATTGCTACGTCTTGTGCAACGAAAGCGTTTTGGTTGTCGCCCCACGCTTTACCGTAGTAGCCGTAGTAACCCTTGTCTTTCCATTCTTTAACGTGCTCAAAGTGCATGGTTAATTCTGGGTTGTTGTACATTAGCTCTGTTGGTAAACCACTGAAGCCGTTGTCTTTATCGGCAATCTGTAGGTTGTGGCGTGAGTGGAAGTTCTCAAAGAAAATCCAAGGTGTATGCGATTGAGAAAGTGCAATGTGACCTTGTGCTTTTAATTTTTCAGCAGTCATTTCAAACTCTTCCCAAGTTTTAGGCGGTGTAACACCGGCTTCATCTAGGATCGCTTTGTTGTAGTACAACACTGGCGTTGAGCTGTTGAAAGGCATGCCAATCATTTTGTCGTTAGCGTCAGCATAGAAGTAACGAACGCCTTGGATGTAATCGGTAATGTCGAAGTCATAACCGTTTTCGGTCATGATATCTTCAACTGATTTTGCCGCGCCTTTAGCGTTGATAATTGTCGCCGCGCCAGCATCAAAAATCTGAATAATGTGTGGTGCTTCACCAGAACGGAATGCAGAAATACCCGCCGTAATGGTTTCTTCATAGCTGCCTTTAAAGATAGGCGTAACAATGAAATCAGATTGAGAAGCGTTAAACTCTTCAGCCATGGCGTTAACGGTTTCACCGAGTGAACCGCCCATTGCATGCCACCACTGAACTTCTACAGGACCAGAAGCTTCAGTAGTCGCCGAGTTATTAGAAAGGTTATTGACGACAAAAAAAGCAATCGCTGCGATTACAACAACGCCAGCAATGATTGCCTGAATCATTTTGTTCATTGGAGAGACCCCTTTGGTTTCTGTTTAGAACTGAATTAACGGAGTCAGCAATCTATGAGGTAATTGTGAAAGTTTCGTGTCAGTATGATGACGATTCGATCGCAGTCACCGAGTCGGCCTGTTACAAATGAATGGCTCATTACGACGTTAGAAGGTAATGGTGAAGGCGATCACGACGTGTTTCGCGGCATTCAGCGGCCGCACTTTTCAGCTTGTCTTTTTGATTATATTTATTGGAGAATTATGACAGTTGAGTAAAGATTTAATGAATTGATAATTTTAAGCACTGGATTCAACTATTAACTGCCAGCTTATCGTTAGGCATTCGCCATTGCTTATTGAATGTGTGAAATGGACGACGATTGTCGCCCATATTTCATTGCTAGTTGGCTTCAACGGCAGTTGTATTCGCTGATTGCTGCCAGCGCTCAACCACCCAATAGCGGGCCAATAAACCCAAGCTCAACCAAATGATGGCATTGCGCCAGCCGATCAGCAACGAGGGTTGATGATCGACATAAGCGACATCAATAAGAGCGTTGACGCCCCAAGTGGATGGCAGCCATTGCGATAAATAACTTATCCAATCTTGCATTGCTAAATTAGGCCAGCTTATTCCCGAAATCATCAGCAACGGTACCGACAGCGGTATACACCAAATAAGCGCGGTTTCTTGTTCTTTAAATGCCGCAGTAACAACCATACCAAAACCAACAGCACCCAAAATAAAGGGCAGCGATACATTTAACAGTGCGGTGGGGTCGCCATTAAATACAATGCCTTGATGCGGCAGAATGACGCGGAAAAAGAAAATGATCAGCGCCCAGCCTTGCAAGCTGTATAGGATTAGGTGCGAGGCCCAAACCTTAAGCGGGTCGCCAACTGGTCGGTTCATCTCAAAACGATAACCCCAATGCATGCCCATTGCCATGACCAGAATTTGATGCACGATCATGACAAATACCGCCGGAACCAAGTACTGATAGTAACTTGCCTCTTCGTTATAGAGTTTGCTGATGTTTGCAGAAATTGGGCTGGCCGACATGATTGCGCTGATGGCGTTGCCTTCAACCTGATAAAAGGTTTTTAGCCGAATGTCGGTATTGATCTGCTGCACCAGACTGGCAAACGCGCCAGCGGCGGTACTGTAGACCAAAAAGTTATCGGTTTTACCACCAAAGGGGATATCGACCTGCTGTTGGTGCGCCAGCTTTACGCTGCTGTTTGCCGGAAAGTGAGCAAAAAATTGTGCATCGGGAAACTGTTCAAATTCGGCTTGATTCGGCTCGCCCGGTAAGACCGCAATTACATCGAGCTTAGGGCTGGCGTCGATCTGAAATATCCAATCGCGACTGGTATCGGAGTTTTCATTATCCCAAATAATGGTCGGCACTTCGTTAACCACCGCCTGTTCGTAAGGCAGTGGATAAAACATCGAGTAGACAATTGGTACTGCCATTAGGATGGTGAGCACCCCTTTATGGCGATAAATCCAAGCGCATTCTTGTAAAAAGGTATTCATTGATAAGCCTCTAATGCTGGAACCAAAGATCTTTTTGGTAAATTCTTGGTTTGAGCGCCACCACCGCCAGTATGCTAAACATTAGGGTGTAGCCAGCCAGTGGTAATAGATAAGGCAGTATGTCGCTCAAGCCTGCTTGCCAATGTAGGATCGCATTTTGCGATTCCATCAGGCTGGTGATGGGCAAAAATGCACGCCATGCTTGGGCGAACCAGTCCATGTTAAAGGTTGGAAAGGTAATACCGACGAACGAAAAGGCTGGCGTCGTGTAGAACGCCGCCATACTTAATGCCGTCCGATAGGATTTGCTGATCGCGGTAAAGGTAATGGCGGCGGCTTGATAACACAGCTGGGTTAACAGACCGGTAAAAATTAAACTGCCAAGCGAAGCATAGGAACCGGCACCGAGCACATTAAAAATATAGATATCAATTGCGATAATCCATAGTGCCAGTACCAGCGTTGGAATCAGCAACTTGCTGGCCAGTGCCAGCAGTAGATTACTGCCGCTGTGTTCGTACCATTGGGCAACGGTACCATCTTTAAATTCTTTACCTAAGGCAATGATGATCACCACGACAACCAACACATGCCAGATGTGCGGCAAAATACTGGCGAGCATAAAGCTTTGGTAATTCAAATAGCTGTTGCCTAAACGTCGAGCGGTGGCATTCAGTGGTACCGTGTTGGCAATGGCTTGGTCATAACTTTGGCCAGAAACCATAAGGTTGACGGCGCTTTCTTGCAGCGAGTTACGAATGAGGTTGCTGAGTACTTCGCCAGACAAAATATTACCGAGCATAAAGTTTTGTTGATTGACGTAAGCGTTGACTTCAACCGCTTCACCGGTGGCGAGCTTACGTTCTAAATCTCTCGGTATCACCATGTAGCCAAAGGTTTCACGCTGATGCAATCGCTTAACGGCATCGTCCGCTTCGGCAAAGACGCGTTCAAGCTGCACCTTTGGGCTGGAGTCGATACGAAAAATAATATCGCGTGAAGCGGCGGAGTTATCCATATCGACAATGTCCATCGGCACATTGTTGACCACAGGCACGCTAAATACCGAGGTTAAGCAGATAACGCAAACAGCTGGCAACACTAGCAGCGCACCCCAATAGCTGGGTTGCGTTAATAGTCGTTGCCATTCGCGTTTAACGCCGGCAATAAATAGTTTCATCGGGCAGCCTTGGGTAGCTCAATGATGGCAGACATTCCGGCACGCCAGTTGTCGTCGATCATGGCTGGGCGAGCGCGAACTTCGAAGGTTTTTAAATCGTAATCGCCTGGTTTAGACGCACGCCAAGTAGCGTAGCTGCCCATGCTCGATACGTAATAAACCGTAAACTCGACTTCTTTATCAAACGCTGGCAAGTAGGCGTTGAATTGGCTGCCTTTGGTAAAGAAAGAGAGCTGGTCTTCCGTTAGATGAAAGCGAATGTACGCCTGTTGCATGTCGATCAATGTCACCACAGGGAAGCCAGCTGGTGCGATTTCGCCTTCATTAATTAAGATGGAGGTCACTTCGCCAGCGTCGGTTGCGCTGATGCGAGTTTCGTCGATGGCTGCTTGTACTTCTGCTAGCTGGCCTTGAGCGGCTTTTAAGTCACTTTCGGCGGCTTCTTTGAGTTCTTCTTCGGTGCCTTTTAACGCTAACTGGTATTGCTCTTGCGCCGCTTCAAGTAAGTATTGGGATGATTGCGCCTGTGCTTGTGCTTCATCGAGTTTTTGTTCTGAAACCAGACCGTCGTCGTATAAATTTTGTAACCGCGCCAGTGATTTTTGCGCCAATTCTGCACCGGCTTGAGCGCGCAGCATGCTGTCTTTGGCAATGGCGACTTCTTCTGCACGAGCGCCTCGATTGGCTCTGGCCTTCATGGCTTGTTTTGCTTCGATTAGTGCTTGCACCTGAGTCAGCTTGGCGTCGATTTCTGGGCTGTCGAGAGTGAAGACTAAATCACCCGGCGCCAATACATCACCTTCTTCGACTTCGATAGAGCCAACACGGCCAGCGATTTTCGCGCTGATACGTAATTCTGGTGCATCAAAGTGAGCCTGAATCACATCCGCGCTATTTCGAGTCTGAGTAAAATAGCCGAAGCAGATAAAGCCTAAAAGGGCGATTAAATAAATGATGGTTATCGTGCGAGTTGGACGTTTCATAATTTATCTCTGTAATTCGAAGTCAGGTTATTGTTGCGTGCTGGCAGTAATGGGTAAGCCTTGCAAGAGCGATAAGAAGCGTTCGGTATCACCGGTCAGCGCAGCAAGCTGAGCCAGTGCGGTGTAGTAGTCGTACAGCGCTTTGTGGCTTTCTAATTCGATGCCGGTCACGATCAGCTGGGCATCAATTTCATCCAAGGCGGTACTGACACCCTGAATAAAAGCCTTTTCTTGCAAGCGTAGGTTTTCATCGGCCAGCTCTTTGCTGGACTGTAACGACAAATAGGCATTGCGTGCGTTATCGACAGCCAGCAGTGATTGGGTGGTATAAAGTGATAGATCGCGCATCAGCTGTTGCGATTTAAGATCGGCCGACGTGGTTAACATCTGATAGCTGCGAATGGTGGCGTTGCGATTGCCGCCGCCAAACAGCTTCCACTGTAACTGTGCGCCGACAACCCATTCAGGTTCTAACTCGGTTAGGTCATCGCGTGCTAATTCAGTCATGCCAAACAACGCAACGGTCGGTAGACGATCGCCTTTGCTGGCTTTAATTCCAGCATCGGCTTTATCTCGCTTAGCGGCAACTTGTGCCAATAGAGGTGAGCGTTGCAAAACCTGTTCGGTAATTTCGGCTTGATCGGGCAGAGGGATTTCTACATAGCTGAGCGATTGGCTTGGCGCTGCGACTTCTGAACGGAACAGAGCCTGATAAGCCGCGCTGGCCAGCGTGTAGTCGTCGTTGGCTTTTTGCCATTCTCGTTTCGCCTTGTCGCGCTCTACTTGCGATTGCAAACGTTCGGTGTGGGCAATGCTGCCTTCTTGCTCCATGCGAATGGCGCGGTCGAGGTGTTTTTGTAGATTGTCGTAAGCCAGTTTACGCGTCGCTAAATTTTGCTGCGCTAACTCGACACCCAAATAGCGGCTAATGTAAGTGCTGAACAGCTGGTCTTCTATCTGCTGTTTTTTGGCAATGTTTTCGGCGATGTCGGCAAGTTCTGAGTCGATGCCCGCGCTGATTTTTCCGCCGGTATAAATTGGCAAGCTGACGGTCAGTTCTGTGTCCCAATAAGCTTGGTCTTGGATGTCGAAATCCATTGTGCTGCCTGGTACACCTGTTAGCGCACTTAGATCCATCGACAACGAAATGTCATCGTCTAAATAGTTGTATTGGCTGGTAAAGTTCACCGTCGGTAGGCGACGGGCTTTGGCGTTCTCAAGCTGCGCCTGTTCAGAATCGATTACCTTTTGCTGCGATGCTAAATCACCGTTTTCTTGCAGCAATAAATTCCAATGTTCGCTGATTAGGCTGTTGGCATGAGAGGGGGCTATTTGTAAAAAAATAAAGACCGCAAAACCAAGCGATCGAATCTGCAACGACATCCTAACTCCTTATTACTGCTGAATGCTTAAGTAGGTTGTTCTTTTCTTGGACATTTCAAGGCTGTGTAGCGATGATTTAAAGGTATTAAAAGACGGCGGCCATAATACGGGCACTGTCGTTTATGTTAATTGATTCTAAGCAATGGAATGATAGGCCAATAGTCATACTAATTTAAGCAATGTTGATAAGCATAAAGGGCCCGATGTTTTCGTTTAGCTTAGTTATCTGACGGATCTGTAGGCACAAAGCCTTCAATGCTGTCGACTTCTTCGCCGTTGAGGAATTTATTCATCTGTTCCATTAGATACTTACGGGCGCTTGGGTCGGTAACGGTTAATTGCTTTTCGTTAATTAGCCGAGTTTGATGCTCTTGCCATTCGCTCCATGCCTGTTTTGAAACCGACTGATAAATTTCTAAGCCTTTAGGGCCGGGAAAGGGCGGTTTTTCTAAACCGGGTAGTTCTTTTTTATAGCGTTGGCAGTTCACTAGATGGCTCATTAAAACGACGACCTATTTAAAAATTCGGCCTAAGTATCGCGCACTTTTCATGGTGAGTGAAGGAAGTGGCATTATAACCTTTCAATCATTCGCAGTTTTATTGAGCCTCTTTTATGAGGTCTTTTTTATTAGGCTTTTTTTATTAGGTTTAGTGATGAAGTCGTGATTCGTTTAATGTGACATGTACAGCGCAGATAAAAATCGATTGCTTTGGCATGGCCAAAGCAATCGTTCACAACGATTGATCAAGGCTATCGATCTTAGGCGCTTTCGGCCAAGTCTAAATCGAATGAAGCGTTGATCAATGTTTTGGTGTAATCGTGTTGTGGTTTTTCGAAAATTTCTTGTGCTGTACCTTGCTCAAGTACTTCACCGTTTTTCATCACCAGAACGCGATCGGACAGTGCTTTAACAACACTTAAATCATGGCTGATAAACAAGAAACCGATCTGGTGGTTTTTCTGAATTTCACGCAACAAATCAATCACTGTTAATTGTACTGAACGGTCCAGCGCTGAAGTTGGTTCGTCTAACACAATGAACGACGGCTCTAGAATCAGTGCGCGAGCAATCGCGATACGCTGACGTTGACCACCAGAAAATTCGTGAGGGTAACGGTTGATCATCGCAGGGTCTAAACGGACTTCTTCTAGCGCTTTACGTGCACGAGTCAGGCGCTCAGCTTTAGAAAGTTCTGGGTAATGTACGGTTAAACCTTCAGAGATGATTTCACCAACGTTCATACGTGGCGAGAGCGAACCGTAAGGGTCTTGGAAAACAATTTGGATGTCTTTTTTCAGAGCCAGCTTTTGCTTGTTGCTTAGTTTGCTTAAGTCTTGGCCTTTAAATAGAACTTCGCCAGTGCTTGGTAATAGACCAATGAGTGCACGGCCTAGAGTCGATTTACCAGAACCCGATTCGCCAACAACACCTAAGGTTTCGCCCTGTTTTAGATCCAGAGAGATGCCTTTAACTGCATCAAAGTAGATATCTTTACGGCCTAAGAAGCTGGATTTAACTAGGTATTGAACCTTCACGTCTTTGGCGTTGAGTAATTCTTTATCGGTTGTCACGCTTGGGTCTTTCATGCCAGAAGGTACTGAATTAATCAGCATCTTGGTGTATTCGTGCTCAGGGTTTTCAAATACTTCTTTGGTGATGCCAGTTTCAACCACTTCACCTAAACGCATAACAATAACGCGGTCAGCAAAATGCTTCACCACACCTAGATCGTGGGTGATAAACAGGATCGACATGCCGATTTTTTTCTGAATCTCTTGGATCAGGTTTAGCACTTCCATCTGCACGGTAACGTCCAGAGCGGTAGTCGGTTCATCGGCAATAAGAATATCTGGTTCGTTGATCAACGCCATTGCGATCATGATGCGCTGTAGCTGACCGCCAGAAAACTCATGTGGGTATTTAGTGAAAGCCTTTTCTGGCATCGGTAACTGAACCAGTTCAAACAACTCAAGCACACGCGCTTTGGCCTGTTTTTTACTGATGTCGCGCTGGTGCGTGGTAATGGCTTCGGCAACCTGTTCACCTACTCGCAGGTAAGGGTTTAATGAGGTCATCGGCTCTTGGAAGATCATACCGATACGGTTGCCACGGAAGCCGCACATTTGTTTTTCCGATAAATCGAGCACCGATTCACCGTTATAAAGGATTTCTGATTCTTCAGAGACAGAGCCATTGGGCGGCAGAATACGCATGATCGCGCCGGTAGAAACCGATTTGCCTGAGCCTGACTCGCCGACGATGGCAAGCGTTTCGCCCTTTTCTAGCGAGAAGCTGACATCTTTTACTGCGTTGAAAATACCGTCGTTGGTTGCAAAGGAGACAGATAAATTATTAACACTTAATAGGGATGACATTAAAAACAGTCCTTTTCTTGCAAGTTAATAGGCCTGCTTCAACGTTTTCAGGCAGCCCATTTAGAATTGATGGCACATTTAATTGGAATTGCTCCTTTTTTGCAATATTCAATGTCATTTTTTGCAACTATCTGATCAAAGTGAGCATTTTAGTGCAACGTTAGGGCTGTTTTTGTTCAATTTGGTGCGTTTTTTTCTTAATTTGTCGCTCAAGGAATAACTTAGGTGATGGACTTTGATAATTGGGTGGCAAAAAGATGAAAGTTGGTTACTTCCTCATCAATGGTAAACGGAATGCTCATACTTTTGACTGATTAGTCAATATTGGGTCTATTGCTTGCTCTATTAAGTACTGACGCAGTTCATTTAATAAACAAAGAGGAATAAAACATGCGAACTCTGTTTTCGAAATGCTTGGTAGCTCCGGCATTATTCGCCAGTACGTTGGCTAGCGCCGAAGTGAAGCTTCCGTTCACATTGGATTGGAAATTTGAAGGGCCATCGGCACCTTACTTTTTAGCAGTCGATAATGGTCACTTTGCCGATCAGGATTTGTCGGTTGAAATTTCCGCAGGCCAGGGTTCGTTAGACGCTATTCCTAAGGTCGCCACAGGCGCTTACCCAGTAGGCTTTGCTGATATTAACTCGCTGGTAAAATTCTTGGACCAAAACCCAGGTGCGCCAGTGACTGCTGTAATGATGATTTACGATAAACCACCTTTTGCGGTTGTTGGTCGTAAAAGTCAGGGTATCTCGACGGTTGCTGACTTAGAAGGTTCTGTATTAGGTGCTCCGCCACCAGATGGCGCTTGGGCGCAATTCCCTGTGTTCGCAAAAGAAAACGGTTTGGATATGTCCAAAATTAAAGTCGAACCTGTTGGTTTCCCAACGCGTGAGCCAATGCTTGCCGAAGGTAAGGTCGACAGCGTAACTGGCTTCTCGTTTTCGTCTTACTTGAACCTAGTACGTTTAGGTGTGCCAGAAGAAGATCTGACGACGCTATTAATGGCCGACTACGGTTTGGCGCTGTATGGCAACGCCATCATTGTTAATACCGATTATGCAGAGAAAAACCCAGAAGTGATTACTGGCTTTTTAACTGCAGTAGCTGAAGGTGTTAAAGATGCCGCGGCCGATCCAATGGCTGGCGCGCAAGCGGTTATCGACCGTAATCCTGCAGGTAATGTTGAGTTAGAAGCTTGGCGTTTAAAGCTGGCTTTACAAGACAGCATTTTAACCGATTACGTTATGGCCAATGGTCTAGGCGATATCGATGTTGAGCGCTTCGAAAAAGCATTAGAGCAGATTGCTGTAACTTACGAGTTTAAAGGTGAGCCTAGCGTATCGACGATCTTTACCGATGCCTACTTGCCAGCGTCTGAACTATTAATGATGAAGTAGCCTATATGCCTGTTTCTATTTCTATTGAAGGCGTAAAACACGCCTACCAAACCGGGCAGCAGCAACCGCTGCCTGTGTTGGATGATCTAAATATCACCATTCCTGAAGGTAAATTCACCGCCGTTGTCGGACCATCGGGTTGCGGTAAGTCGACGCTGACACGATTGGTTTCTGGTTTGCTATTCCCTAACGAAGGCACCGTCAGTTTGGGTGGCGAGCCGGTTAAAGCTCCACGCTCAACGGTGGGTATGGCGTTCCAAAACCCTGTGTTGTTGGAATGGCGCAGCATTATTCAAAATGTTGTCTTGCCGTTAGAAATCGTGAAGAGCGAATTGACTCATAATCAACGCCTAAAACGCGCCGCTAAACTGTTAAAGATGGTTGGCCTTGAAGGCTTTGAGCATAAGCGACCGTCGGAGCTTTCTGGTGGTATGCGTCAACGTGCTTCTTTGTGTCGCTCGTTGGTTCATAACCCCGATGTGTTGATTTTGGATGAGCCGTTTGGTGCCTTAGATGCCTTTACTCGTGAAGATTTATGGCAGCTGATGCGCGATATCAAAATTAAGCAGCCTTTTACTGGTTTGTTGATTACGCACGATCTACGCGAAAGTGTCTTTTTGGCCGATCAGGTGGTTGTGCTGTCGAGTCGACCTGCTAAAACGCAATTTGTTTTGGATGTCGACCTGCCGGAAGATCGCACTATCAACTCTTTATACACACCAAAAGCGGTAGAAATGCTGGCGACGTTACGCGAGCAAATAGAAATCGCTCAAGGTCGAAAAGAGGAGGTGGCCGATGTCGAGTAAATTGAAAAACTTACTGATCCCTCTGCTCGCCATTGTTGTGTTTTTAATCTTGTGGGAATGGTTGGTTTGGTTTAACCAGTGGCCGAATTACAAGATGGCTTCGCCTTCGGATGTTTGGCCTGCGTTTTGGCAATATAAGGCATTGTTTGCCAAATACTCATGGGACACCTTGTGGCGCACCGTTGTTGGTCTTGGCTTGGCGGTTGTGGTTGGTGTTTTTTTTGGTGTGGTTATGGGTTTTTCCAAAACCATGCGCAGCGCACTTTACCCGTTGCTGGTGGGCTTTAATGCCATACCGAAAGCGACATTAGTGCCGGTAATTGCGTTGATCTTTGTTGGTCAGCATGATTTCAATACTGTGCTTATTGCTTTTATGATTTCGTTTTTCCCAATTGCGGTGTCGGTTTCGATTGGGCTTTCAACATTGGAGCCAGAATACCAAGATATCCTCAAAGCATTGGGCGCATCGAAGTTGACCATCTTTTGGAAAATCGCTTTACCTAAAACACTGCCAGAGTTTTTTGGTGCGCTAAAAGTTTCGGCAACGTTGGCCTTTATCGGTACTAACCTGATGGAAATTGTAGAACCGCATGGCCGAGGTTTGGGGCATCTGTTCGACAGCGGCAAAATTAACGCCGACTATCCATTGATGTTTGCTGTGCTTATTGCCTTAGCGGTATTGGGTATTTTGCTGTACTACATCGTGGTAATTCTGGAGAAGATTTTTGCTGGCTGGGCGGAGCGTCCTTCTGATCATTAGTGATTTATAATGATTCATTTTTTACAGCCATTCGGTTTTTACAGTAATTAACAGTCAGCCATCGTTGGTGAATTAAACTTAAAAAGCGGTAACGTCATATGGCGTTACCGCTTTTTTGTTTTTAGTGCTCGCTTGCTATCACTGACTCGGTCACCCAATCTATCGCGTCGGCAACAACCTCTGGTGTTTTAAACGGAATAAAGTGATTGGCCTTTTCATCGAGCTTGAGCTGCAGTTGTGCATTGCTCAGCTGTTGCTGTAAATAAAGAGCGTTCTGCGATTTGACCAGCCAGTCTTTCTCTCCTTGTAAAATCACAACCGGCATATTGATGGCGGCTAACTCGGGTTTTAATTTTTCTAGCTCTTCATCGAGTGTCAGCATTTCTTGGTTTGAATCTGTCATCCGTTGGCCAATGAGCCATTGCACAGGTATCAGCCGAGCCGCCTGATGATACCAGCGCGGTTGGCTGACGGCTGGGTCCGCCGGAGAGGCGACCAAAACAATACCATCGATTAATTCAGGAAAACGCTGCGCCAGAGCCAACACAACCGGCCCGCCCCAGGAGTGGCCGACTAAAATGGTTGGCGTTTCGCTGGTTTGTTCGCTCCAGCTGGTGTGCTCGATAATCGGTTCGATCAATGCCACCTGATCGGCCAGCTGTGGATACATTCGTTGCTGCGCATCTTTCGAGCTGCCCCAGCCAGGGCGGTCAATGGCAATAACGCGATAGTGTTGTGCAATATTCGGCTGTGCCATCAAGGCTTGCCACGCATCGGCAGAGCCGGGAGTGCCATGAATCGCAATCAGAGTAGCCTTGGTTGTCTGGCTCGATGGTTGTTCAAGCCACGCCAATTGGCCCTGAAAAATATCTGAGTGCCAGTTAAGCAGTTGGCGATTATCTGGGGATTCTTCCGCACTTAATTGGCTAAATAGTAGGCCGCTGATAACAACAGTGATAAACCCCATGAGTAAGTATTTCATCCGTTTGATTCGCCCTTTCAGTCGCTGTTCTAAATTACAAAATAGAAGCTTAGGCCATCTATTTAGCGAGGAGTTCCATCAATGCTGCAAAGTATCAAATCAGTGCGCCGAAACGCCTTTATGCTCACTGTTATAGCGGCTATTGCCGTTGTTTATCAGGTCTAATTACCGTGAATTCAGCAATAGCAAGGCTGCCTGCTGGATTGATTTTTTGGTGTGATCGTTGCAAGTGATATATAGTTTTGGTTCAATCGTTTCTTTTTTGTTAAGGCTGATGGCCGCTAACCGATTATGACGCACTATCACGTACTGCTCGAACGTATTGCCAATGAGTATGCTGGATTGACTAAAAATAGCCGGCGCATAGCTGATTTTTTGCAATCAAGCCCAGAACGACTATTGATGCTATCGACGGCAGAAATTGCCGAGTCTTGTGGTGTTTCTAAAACCAGTGTCAGTCGCTTTATTCGCCAGATTGGTTATCAGGATCATACCGAGCTTCGCCATCAGCTATTAGCAGAGCGTGAACAGGGTACGCCGGTCGTCACAGGTGACGGCGTAGAAAGCGATATTCAATTCGATATTAGCGAGTTGCAGCAGCTGCAAAATTATTTAGCCAGTGTCGATCTATCGGTACTGATCGAGACTTTAGCTCAAGCTCGGCGTATTAAAGTTATTGGTTATCGCAACAGCTACCCGCTGGCTTTGCATTTACGGCAGCAATTATTGCAGTGTCGGCCGAATGTCGATTTGCTGCCAACACCGGGGCAAACGCTGGGCGAAGAATTAGCCAGCCTTGATGAGCAAGATTTTGTCATTTTAGTGGGTATTCGGCGTCGGCCTAAATCCTTTAAAAATCTTGTTGCCTATTTGCAAGCAAAGCCCTGCCTGTTGATTACCGATCAGTCGGGGCTGAAATATTCCAATCAGGTGGCGCATCTTTTGAGTTGCCACCTGAATAATGAAACACCACTGGACAGCCACGCTGCGCCGATGAGTTTGATTGCTTATTTAGTCAATCGACTGTACTTGCATTTAGGCAGCGCCGCAGTACAGCAGAGCAGTGCGGTTTCGCAAAGTTATGCCCAGTTAGAAGAATTAGATGAACACATCATCTAACCTTGAATTTAATCTTTATAACTACCCTTATTCCCTAATCGCTTAACCCAGAAAGATGAGAAATATGAACGTACTGAATAAAATTAAAAAAGAATGGTTTATTGTCGGCATGATCATCGCGATTGCGCTGGCGACTGTAACGCCGACCATTGGCCGTTCCGACGGTATCCTACATTTAGACACCGTGACCAAACTAGGCGTTGTGCTGGTGTTCTTTTTACACGGCTTAGGTCTTTCGCCCAAGTCGATCAAAGCGGGCATTTCTAATTGGCGCTTACATCTTTATGTGCAGTCGGCCACCTTTATTGCTTATCCGCTGTTGTGGTTGCTGTTCGGTAATGTCTTTATGAACTATATGCCAGCGGCGTTGGCGTTTGGTTTTTGTTATTTATTTGTGCTGCCAAGTACTATTTCTTCTTCTGTAACCATGACCAGCGTTGGCAAGGGTAACGTGCCTGCGGCAATTTTTAACGCATCGCTTTCCAGTATTTTAGGTGTTTTTATTACGCCGTTGTTCATTCAATTTTTTATGGGCTACGAAGGCGTTCAGCTGGACTTAATGGCCTCGGTTATTTCCATTGCCAAGCTGTTGTTGATCCCGATGATTGCTGGCCAATTACTTCGACCGGTATTGTTGGATTGGACCACCAAGCATAAGTCGATTGTTGGCAAACTCGATAAGTACGTGATTATTTTAATTGTCTATAACGCCTTTTGTGATTCGGTCATTAATGGTGTTTGGAGTCAGTTTTCAATCGCGTTATTGGCGCTTTCGTTTGTAATTTGTGTCGTGGTTTTATTGATCATGGTGCACGGTATTCAGTGGGGCGCTCGCCGTTGTGGTTTTGCTTTGCCAGATGAAGTGGCTGCAGTCTTTTGCGGTACGAAAAAAACCTTAGCCGCCGGTGTGCCGATGGCAAAAGTTATTTTTGGTGCCGACCCAACACTCGGCATGATCTTGCTGCCGATTATGTTGTATCACCCGACGCAGATATTTTATTGCGCTATTTTAGCCAATCGATATGCGCGTCAAAGTGACGCAGCAAGTAACACACAATAAGCTTATTTTTGTTAGGCAAAGGCACTCAGTTATGACTCGAGATTCTCGTATTTACTGCCAACAGGGCCCAGACAGTTTAGCGGCAACAAACCAAGGCGCGTTGTCGGGAATGGACTTTGTTTTTAAAGATCTATTCGATGTTAAAGGTTACGTCACCGGTGCTGGTAATCCGCGTTGGTTAGAAACTCATGCCCCAGCGAAAACGACCTCACCCATTATTGAGGCGTTGTTGGCACAGGGTGCAAATTGCATTGGCCGCGTGCAAACCGATGAGTTGGCTTATAGCTTAAACGGTCAAAATATTCACTATGGCACACCGATTAATCCGGTAGCAGAAGACTCGATTCCCGGTGGTTCTTCCAGCGGTAGTGCGGTGGCGGTTGCCCGTGGCGATTGTGACTTTGCAATCGGAACCGATACCGGTGGTTCAGTGCGTGTCCCTGCCAGCTATTGTGGCTTGCTTGGACTTCGGCCAACACATGGCAAGCTGGATTTAAGCCATTGTTTTGAGCTGGCAAAAACCTTTGATACCGCGGGTATTTTTAGCGCCGACATTCAAGTTATGCGCACGCTTTGGCAAGCGTTGACGGGTGCTGATTCAGGAAACAAAGTAAACGCTATTTATCTCGATAACCGTTACCGTGAATTGTTGAGTGATCAACGCTATCAGCGTTTTTCACAGGCTTGTGAACAGGCGGGCATTGAACTGTTAAGCGGTTCGTTGTTGGATGAATTGAAGCTCGATTTTGATCAACTCAGTTTGTTGTTCCGCACCATTCAAGGCTATGAAATTATTCAAAAACACGGCGATTGGTTAGCGCAATATGGCGACAGTTTAGACCCCTCAATTTTAGAACGAGTACATTGGGCGAAAACCATTTCGGCACAAGAGCACCAGCAGGCCAGTGAAACACGAGCAAAGCTGACAGCTGATGTGTTGGCGTTATTATCGTCTATGAATTGTCTGTGGGCATTGCCTACCACACCATCTGCGCCACCTAAGTTAACCATGGCAGGCGAGCCATTGGCTCAGTATCGTTCTCAGTTAATGGGTTTAACCAGCTTAAGTGGTCTGTGCGGCTTGCCGCAATTGCATCTGCCATTACCGAACCTCAGCGAAGGCCCGTGCGGCATATCGCTATTAGGTTTGGCAGATACAGAAGCAGACTTAATAAGCACAGCAGAAGCGTTGCTTGCAGCCTTAAATCAGAAATCGGCGGAGGTTTAAAAAACATGGCTTATCAAACAGCCTTTACAGCACCGCACTTCAAGGCAGCAGAAGTCGGCCAAGCCATTCTTGATCAGGGTGGTACCGCAAGCGAAGCGATGGTGGCTGCGGCTGCGATGATTGCAGTGCAGTACCCACATATGAATAGCATTGGCGGCGACAGCTTTTGGTTGGTTAGTAAAGTTGCTGAAGCACCCTATACCATTGACGGCTGTGGCGCGGCGGCGCGGGGCATCGAATTGGAGAGCTTTTGTCAGCAGTATCAGCAAATCCCAGACGCCGGTGGTGGCGCTGCAATTACCATGGCTGGAACCATTTCAGCTTGGCAAAAGGCGCTGCAAAAGGATGCGACCGATATTTCGCTGAATACATTATTGAAGCCTGCCATTAATGCTGCTGCCGAAGGCATTGATGTAACTGAAAGCTTAGTCGCCGCGAGTGAAAAAACATTGCCGCGCTTAGCCAGCTTAAAGCACTTTGCTGAAATCTATTTAAAGCAGGGCCAGCCATTGCAGGTGGGTGATCGCATCACCAACCAAGCACTCGCTAACACACTGCAGTGGTTAGCCGATAATGGCTTGGACGATTTTTATCGTGGCAAATTAGCGCGCAGCATGACGCAAGATTTAGAAGCCGCTGGCAGCCCGCTGCGACTGGCTGATTTTTTACAGCATCAGGCACAAGTGCTTGAGCCGTTAACGGTGAATACCTTGAAGGCGCAGCTGTTTAATTTTGGCGCACCGACTCAAGGTGTGGCGTCGTTGTTGATTCTTGCCATTTACGATCGCCTTGCCGATCAGGCAAGCAACGAATTGGATCATATGCATCTGTTAGTGGAGGCGACCAAGCAGGCGTTTATTTTACGTGACCAATGGGTTTGCGATGAAGCCTATTTGCAGCAGCCATTACAAGACCTGTTGAGCGATGAGGTCATCCAAGGCTGCGTTAACAACGTATCGTTAACACAGGCGAAGCCTTGGCCGCATGTTGCTGAGCCGGGCGATACCATTTGGATGGGCGCAACCGATCAGTACGGCACTATGGTCAGCTTTATTCAGAGTATTTACTGGGAGTTTGGCAGCGGCGTATTTTTACCCAACTCCGGCGTATTGTGGAATGTGCGTGGTAAAAGTTTTTCGTTAGATAGCAAACACCACAATGTTTTAGCCGGTGGTAAAAAACCGTTCCATACATTGAACCCAGCCTATGCCGAATTAACCGATGGTCGGCGCATGGTTTACGGCACCATGGGTGGCGAAGGCCAGCCGCAAACACAGGCCTGTTTATTCAGTCGCGCCATCTATCAGGGCGATGACTTAGCCAGTGCGATTGCCAAACCACGTTGGTTGTTGGGCCGTACTTGGGGCGATGAAAGCCACAGCTTACGGTTAGAAAAATCTCTCTATGAGCAAAGCCAAACTGAGCTAGAAGCACGCGGTCATGAACTGGCCTGCGTTAGCGATAATAATGAATTAATGGGCCATGCTGGCGCGGTGATTCTAAACACCGAAGGTTTAGCGACCGCCGCGACCGACCCACGCAGTGATGGCCAATGTACGTTAGGAAATAAAAATGAAAACTAAACATGAACTTTTTGAAACTCTAAATCCACCGCAGCGACTATTAATGGGCCCAGGGCCAATCAATGCTTACCCGCGTGTGCATCAGGCGATCTCGCAAGCGTTAATTGGTCAGTACGACCCAGTTATGACCGGTTACATGAATCAGGTTCAGTCGCTGTATCGTGGTGTTTTTGAAACTCAGAATCAGCAAACTTTTTTAGTTGACGGTACGGCGCGATCTGGCATCGAAGCGGTGTTGGTTTCGTTACTTAAGCCGGGCGATAAGGTGCTCATTCCAGTGATGGGACGCTTTGGTTTATTGCTCAGTGAGATTGCTAAACGAGTTGGTGCCGAGGTTAAAACCATCGATGTCGTCTGGGGTGAAGTTTGTACGCCAGATCAGTTGGAAGAAGCGATAAAAGAATTCCAGCCGAAATTATTGGCAACGGTGCAGGGCGATACTTCAACGACCATGAACCAGCCGTTAAAAGAATTTGGCGAAATCTGCCAGCGTTACGATGTACTGTTTTATTGCGATGCCACAGCCTCTATTGCTGGTAATGAATTGAAAGTCGATGAATGGCATTTGGATGCCGTCTCTGCCGGTTTGCAAAAATGTTTGGGCGGCCCTTCCGGTTCGTCACCGATTACGTTAAGTGATCGCGCTGCCAAGCAGATTAATGCACGCAAGCATATCGAGGCGGGCATTCGAGCAGAGCATCATAGCGAAGGTGCTGATGCCATGATTCAATCCAACTATTTTGATCTCGCCATGGTGATGGATTATTGGGGGCCAGAACGTTTAAACCACCATACCGAAGCGACCAGTATGCTGTACGCCGCACGTGAGTGCGCCCGCATCTATTTAGAAGAAGGCGCAGAGCAGGTTATTGCTCGTCATAAGCAAGCAGGCGATGCCATGGCGGCTGGCTTGCAAGCCATGGGCTTAACTCTGTTTGGTGATCAAACTCATAAGATGAATAATGTAGTCGGCGTTTATATTCCCGATAACATCAATGGTGATGCGGTGCGTATGGAATTGCTAGAGCGCTTTGGCATCGAAATTGGCACTTCCTTTGGCCCATTGCACGGCAAAATTTGGCGTATTGGCACCATGGGTTATAACGCCCGTCAGGAATGCGTGCTCACCACACTTGCGGCATTAGAATCCCTTCTAATTAAACATAAAGCGGCGATTGTTCAAGGTCAGTCGGTTATCGCAGCCATGGAATTTTACCACGGCTAATTAGCAGCGCCGTAAGGCGCTCGACAGATTAAGAGATTGAGTTTGTAATGAAAAATCCTGCACATACGATTATGCAACGCGCCGATGTTTTAGCCGCAATCAGCGCAACACCAGGGCAAGTTACCCGAACCTATTTGTCGCCAGAGCATCGCTTGGCAAACGATCAGTTGGCGGCCTGGATGCAACAGGCTGGCTTGGAAACATGGCAAGACAGCGTCGGTAACCAATGGGGTCGAAAAGTTTCTGCTCAGCCAACAAAGCCAACATTAATTTTAGGCTCGCACAGCGACACCGTGATCAACGCCGGTAAATACGATGGAAATTTAGGCGTGTTGTTAGCCATTGAAACACTCGCTGCATTAGCCGAAGAAAGTTTTCCGTTTCACATTGATGTTGTCGCCTTTGCCGATGAAGAAGGCACGCGCTTTAATACCACTCTGATTGGCTCAAGCGCGGTGGCTGGAGATTTTGATGATCGCTGGTTAGCGATTGAAGACGCCGCCGGCATCAGCATGCGACAAGCCATGCAAGATTTTGGTTTAGTGCCAGAGCAGGCAGGTGACGATGCGCGTTCGGCGGATTCTGTGCAAGCCTATTTGGAAGCACATATTGAGCAAGGCCCGGTATTAGAAAACGAAGACCGAGCGGTTGGCGTTGTTACTGCCATTGCAGGTGCCAAGCGTTACCAATGTTCGATTGAAGGCATGGCCGGTCATGCTGGAACGGTACCGATTGATTTGCGCCAAGATGCATTATGTGGCGCAGGTGAGGTGATCAACTGCATCGAAAATTTTGCTCAGCAACAGAATATTGTTGCAACGGTTGGCAAGTGTGAAGTCACTAATGGCGCAGTTAATGTGATACCAGCGCAAGTTGATTTTACTATCGATATTCGCAGTGAATCGCAACAGCAATTAGAAGATTGCTGCCAGCAGATGCTTCAGCAAATAGATGCCATCTGTACTCGCCGAAAACTGGCCTTTATGCATCAAACCATTTACCAAGCCGATGCCGCGCAATGTGCGCCAGCGTTACAACAACGTTGGGCCAGAGCCATTGAAAACGTAACCAAGCAGCCAGCTCGCTTATTGGCCAGTGGTGCCGGACACGACGGTTTGGCGATCAGTAAGTTAACCGATATCGGCATGCTGTTTATTCGTTGTGAAAAGGGCATCAGTCACCACCCAGCCGAGCAGGTGCAAAGTAGCGATGTTGATATCGCATTAAAATGCTTTATCGAGATGGTGCGTAGCTTTAACGCTTAGCATTTAGCCTCACTCAAAAAATTATTTTTTAAACACTTGAGTGAGGCTTTTTACTTGGCGGCTCCTGTTAATCTGTTCTGGCTAAACTGCTTTTATAAAACCGTTGGTTAAACCTTCAGTCTCGGCGTTTATTTTAAACAGACTGCCCGCGAATGGTTCATTTACCAACGTCGATTTATCTAAATGTTGCCGCGCACTGGTGATTAACAATTCTTGATTATTTTTGCCACCAAAAGCCATCATGGTCGGTTGGCTGACCGGGCATTCAATATCCTTTAGCCGTTCGCCAGCTGGTGAAATCACCGCGATTTTTCCGCTGCCGTACAGCGCAACCCAATAGTTACCTTGACTGTCTACCGCCGCGCCGTCCGGGAATTCAACACCAATTTCAAATTGATAAAACAATCGGCCGTCACGCAGTGTTGAGCTTTGTTTATCATATTTATATTGCCAAACTTGGCTGGAGGGAGAGTCTGCCACGTAATAGGTTTCGCCATCGGGCGAAAAGGCTTGGCCATTAATAATTTGATAACCGCCAGCAATTTTTTGCGTTGTTAATTCACCATTTGGCTCAATCCGACCAAGATAACTACAGCCGTCTGCACATTGGCCGTTACTAATTGTGCCGGCAATAAAGTGACCATCTGGTGTTGTAACGCCATCGTTAAAGCGGTGCTTTAAGCCAAAGTCATGAGCGCTTTTAAGCTGTTTTGGTTCAGCACCAAATTCTGTTAACTGGAAAATCCCGTTGTTGCTGGTGACAATAATCTGGTTATTTTCAGTAAAGAAAAAACAAGCCGGTAAAAAATCTAACGATTGTGTTTCGAGGTTTTGTCCATTGTTATCGGCACGGTAAAGACAGCCGCCGAGAATATCGACCCAATACCATAATTGCTCTTTCGGATTCCAACGCGGGGACTCGCCCAACTGCATGTCTAGCTGTATGAATGGTTGCATGGTTTCTTCTTATTGTTTTGTGGTTTTCTTTTACTTAATGCTTAGCTCTGTCCAGAACTAAAAAGCAAGCTCGGTTATTCTTTGTTGAGCACTATCTTCCAGCTGAGCCAGTTCTTTAGCAAGGTTAATTTGCATATTAGCTGAAGCGATTTCTTTAACGGTAAAATCGACCGATTTTTGTTGTTCGGTTTCAAACCAGTGTAGAACTGTTGCAAGGTGCCAGATGGCGGTTTTGCCCGTATGCACCGGTTGCGGGAAGTTACTTTTGGTGGTTTCTAATTTGCGTAAGTATTGTCGGCTAAAGCCTAAAAGATCTGCAATATCGGTGAGGCCAACTAAATCTGGTGAGGATTCAATGAGCGTAGCATTTGGGATCGCACTTTTAACATCGGTGATGGCCGATGTAATTGCCGATAAGGCGTCGTTGGCGGCGCGATTAAATTGCAAAGCGATGCGACCTTTTTGGCCAATGCCGATAATGGCATCATCGCAGCCAGCAACGGCTAACGCTTCTACATATTGTTCTGGTTGTTGTTTTGCGCCAGTCAGTGCGAAGGTTAGAGTGAATTCAAATTCATTCATGGGTTAATCCTCAAGGTCGTCTTTGACTGCGGTGCAATTATCAACGACTCGTTTTATCTGTTTAGCATGGTTGTCTGAATTTTTAGGTGTGCTCCAAATACTCGAAACACAGAATTCACCACAGCGGCAATTCTTGTCATTGTGCGGGCAGTAAAGCTTGCCCCAAGCATGACCACCGCCTACCTGAACTTTCCAGCCGAAAGATTCGGCATAACAAAGAGCTGCTTCAATTTCTTTTTTAGCATGTCGCTTCCTAGCCATACATCACCAAATCCATTTTGCGCAAGTGTAGGTTATCTTAGCGGGTTGTCAAGTGACACCCTTTGGTTGTTGAATACAATACAAATAGTTACAAGCCGTTTAACCGAAAACCATTTAATCGAAAATCTATTTAGCCTAAAAACAACTTAATCTAAGAAAAACTTAACTTAGGAACAATGTACAAGGCTTGGGCTTATTTATAGGGAAGTTAAATCATGCAGACGAAATGAGAAGAGAAGGGCAGCAAGGTATAAGCTCAGGCTACTCGCAGTCAGTGCTAGCAGCCTGAACAGGGGGTTTAGTCGTCGCGTTCTGCTAAAGGTGTTGAAAAGGTGTATTCCATATCCCAAGGGAAGCGAATCCAAGTGTCTTGGCTGACTTCGGTGATGAAGGTGTCGACCACAGCAACGCCAGCTGGCTTGGCATAAATGGTGGCAAAGTGCGCTTTAGGCAGCATTTCACGTACGTAACGGGCGGTTTTACCAGTATCGACTAGATCGTCGATCAGTAGCATGCCTTCGCCGTCGCCTTCGACGCTTTTTATCAACTCAATATCGCCCTGTACAGAAGCGGTGGCGTCGTCATTTTCATCGGCTTTGTAGCTGGCAACACAGACGGTATCGATTAGCCGTATGTTGAGTTCACGCGCAATAACAGCTGCTGGCACAAGGCCACCGCGGGTAATGACAATCAAGCCTTTCCAAGGGCCTTTGTCGAGCAAACGTAAGGCCAGTACACGGGCGTTGCGGTGTATTTCTTCCCAGCTAACGGGGTAATCCATCGAGTAGGTTTGATTGGGCATAGAATTAGGTACCTATCTGAAAATTCAGTTCAGCGGACACCGCATCGTTAAATGCGGCGTGCTGACTGGTCTTGTTATGATTTTGCGTAAAAGGGTTTGCCGAGTGATACCGGCGCCAGCAACTTATTTGCTGACTGATTGTTAGAAAGTACCACAAGCACGATCACTGTGGCTAGATAGGGTAGGGTTGCCAATAGGTTCGGGGAGATAGAAAAGCCAAGACCTTGGAATACCAAGTGCAGAATAGAGGCAAGGCCAAATAACCAAGCGCCAAGCAAAACTCGTTCGGCTTTCCAGCTGGCAAATACCACTAAAGCCAGTGCAATCCAGCCGCGTCCAGCGCTCATGTCTTCGACCCATAACGGCGTGTAGGCGAGCGATAGGTAGCCGCCTGCCAAGCCTGCCATTGCGCCACCAAAGGCGATGGCTAGGTAACGTGTTTTAAATACCGGAATACCGATAGCGTTGGCAGATTCTGGGTTTTCACCGACGGCCTTTAAAATTAGCCCAGGATGAGAATGGTTAATAAACCAGTAAACAGCGGCAAACAGCCCGAAAGATCCGTACACAAACAGATCTTGGCCAAACAGCATACGGCCAATAATAGGGATGTCAGAAAGTAGCGGAATATTAATCGGGTCAAGCCCTGCAATCGGCTTGCCGACGAAGCTGGTACCGATAAAGGCCGATAAGCCGGTGCCAAAAATTGTTAAGGCGAGCCCGGTCGCTACTTGGTTGGCGCTTAATTCCATGGTGATAACACCAAAAATTAACGACATGGCAATGCCTGCAATCATGGCGCAGATAAAGCCTAGAACAAGGCTTCCTGTGGTCAGCGTGACAATAAAACCAAGCACGGCACCCATCAGCATCATGCCTTCTTGGCCTAAGTTAAGCACACCGCTTTTTTCGCAGATCAATTCACCTAAGGCGACGATCAACAGCGGCGTTCCGGTGCGGACCATGGCGTATAAAATATTAGTAATAAGGTCGATATCCATGCCTTAGTCCTCCGTACTTGTAGTTGGGTTTGTCGATGCCAGTGCTGGGCTGATGCGACGTAGGCGGAAGTTAATAAACACATCGCAAGCCAATAAATAAAACAGCAACATGCCTTGGAATAGGTTGGTCAATGCTAACGGCAAACCTAAAGCGATTTGCGCCATTTCGCCGCCCATGTAGAGCAATGCCATTAAGAAGGTTGCTAGCACAATGCCAAAGGGGTTGAGTCGGCCAAGAAAGGCAACAATGATGGCCGCATAACCATAGCCGGGCGAGATGCTCGGTACCAATTGGCCAATTGGGCCAGAAACTTCACTGATACCAGCAAGGCCAGCCAAACCACCACTGATTAACATGGCAAGAATGGTCAGCTTTTTACGGCTGAAACCAGAAAGCTTAGCCGCACCAGAATCCAACCCCATCACCTGTATCTGGAAGCCGATAAAGGCGCGACTCATCAACACCCAAACTGCAACCACGGCCAATAGGGCTAAGGCCAGGCCAAAATGAACTCGAGTGCCAGAAATTAACGAAGGCAATAGAGCTGAGTCTGAGAACATGGCTGACTCAGGGAAGTTGTAGCCTTTAGGGTCTTTTAATGGCCCGTGAACTGCCCACAAAACGACGTTGAGTGCGATGTAGTTCATCATTATGGTGGTGAGAATTTCGTTGGCGTTAAAGCGAACTTTGAGCACAGCCGCAATGCCAGCCCAAAACATACCGCCGATGACACCGCTGATCAGTACTAGCGGTAAAATCCACATGCCTTCAGCGTCTAAGAAAGAAAGCGCAACATAGCCGCCAAACAGACTGCCCATGAGTAGTTGGCCTTCGGCACCGATGTTCCAGATTTCAGCCTTATAGACCACCGATAGTCCAATTGCACAGAGCAAAATCGGAGTCGCCTTTACAGCAAGTTCGGCAAGTCCGTAAGTGTCTGAAATAGGCGTGTAGAAAATAGTCACCAAGGCATGCCAAGGGTTTACGCCTAATAGAGAAAATAAAATAAAGCCGGTGAGTAAGGTTAGAAAAATCGCTAAGACGGGCGATAAATACGCCATCAGCGCTGAGCTTTCACCGCGAGGTTCGAGCTTAAAACCGGTCCGTTGAATGTTAAGCATGATTTAAAGTCTCCGTTAGTTGGCTGCGGCCGTGAGGTCGCCGGCCATCTGTCGGCCTAGAATTTCGATGGTGGTTTGCTCTGTAGGGACAAGTTTCGATAGCTGCCCATCGCAGATCGCACCGATGCGGTCAGAAATTAAAAACAGTTCGTCGATATCTTCAGAAATCACCACGATGGCTGCACCCTGATCGCGCAATCTAATTAAAGCATTGTGAATCGCTGTGGCGGCACCAATGTCGACGCCCCAAGTCGGGTGAGAAGCAATGAGAATTTTTGGGTTCTGCAAAATTTCTCGGCCAATAATAAATTTCTGCAAGTTACCGCCAGAAAGGCTTTTGGCTTCGGCATGCTGGCCAGAAGCCTTTACTGAATATTCGCTGATGATTTTTTCGGCAAAGGCTTGAGTTTTATGCCAGCTGATCATGCCTTTTTTAACGATGCCGGTTAAAAAGCCAGTTAATAAAGCATTCTTAGTCAGGCTCATGCTCGGCACTGCTCCACGGCCTAGTCGCTCTTCTGGGACAAAGCCTAAACCTAAAGCGCGGCGTTTTTCGGGTGTTAATTTAGAGACATCAATGCGATTAAAGCTGACGGTATTATTGGCAGTCAGAGTTTCACCACTGAGGCTGGCCAGCAATTCTTCTTGGCCGTTACCGGCAACACCTGCAATACCAACAATTTCACCAGCATGGACGCTAAAGTCGATGTTTTTTAAATCGATGCCAAAGGCCGCATCACTGGTTTGGTTAAGCTTGGCGACTTCCAATACTTTTTTTGTGCCGAGCTTTTTAGTAAAGGCTGCGCTGATCGGTGTGTCGTCACCGACCATCATCTTAGCAAGGCTGCTGGCGTCTTCATGTTCTGTGTCGCAACTGCCAGACACTCGACCGCCACGCAACACGGTTGCTTTTTGGCACAGAGCTTTTACTTCATGCAATTTGTGACTAATAAATAAAATAGAGCAACCTTCTTGCGCTAATTTTCGAAGCGTCACAAACAGCGACTCAACTTCTTGCGGTGTCAGTACTGAGGTTGGTTCATCTAAAATAAGTAATTTAATGTCTTGGACTAAACAGCGAACAATTTCGACACGCTGACGTTCGCCGACCGAAAGACTATGTACTTGGCGATTGGGTTGAATCTCCATGCCGTATTTTTTTGAAATACTGGTGATTTTTTCGGCCAGAGCAGACAGGTCGCCAGCTGTTTTTTTGCCTAAAGCTAATGCGATATTTTCTGTGACGGTTAGAGTGTCGAACAAAGAGAAATGCTGAAACACCATGCCGATACCCATTTGACGTGCATGAGCCGGATCTTTAATAGTGACAGATTCGCCGTTCCAAAAAACCTCGCCTTGGTCAGGTTTCACTAGGCCATAGATGACCTTCATTAGCGTACTTTTACCTGCGCCGTTTTCCCCAAGCAGGGCGTGAATTTCGCCTGCGTCGATATCCAGATGTATATCGTCATTGGCTAAGCAGCCGGGATACTGCTTAGTGATGCCGCGTAAACTTAGTCGCGGTTGTTTTGCATGTACGGACACAGAAAGTTCCTCATAGCATTAGGGTTGCAAATGTTGATGGTAAGCTGCAATTTTTGCCTCGCTTGCTTAGCTTTTTTCCGCGTCGTTACGGTAAGCATAGGTCGCGTTAAAACAGTAAATCATCCAGTCGCCGGCCGAAATAGGCTGGTACTTAGGTTCTTCATTTTCAGGTTTACAGTTAGGTAAACAGCTGATGTTGGTATCGAAATCGGGTTCTACAAAAAACGGCATGGAATAGCGTTCTTTACCAGAAGGGCTATAGACTCGATGCGGAGTCGATTTGTAGCGGTCGTTACTCCATCGCGCCATCATATTGCCAATATTAATCACGAAGCTATCGGCAATAGGTGGAGCGTCGACCCATTGACCATTGACATCCTGCACTTGCAAACCACCTAGCTCGTCCTGCCAAAGAATGGTTATGCAACCATAGTCTGTGTGCGCGCCTGCGCCAATCGGTTGGGCGTTGTTTTCTTGCTTTACGCGCGGCGGATAATGTAGGAAGCGCAGTACGCTGAGCGGATGATCAAATTTATCATCAAAAAATGTTTCGTCGATATCCAGCGCAAGGGCGATGGCACTTAAAATCTTTTTACCAAGCGCTAACATATCCCAGTAGTGGCGTTCCATTTTTTCTTGGAAATCGGCAATCGATTCTGGGTATTGGTTAGGGCCGTAAAGTGGGCGGTCTTTTCCTACTAGCGCATGATCTGGCGCGAGGTTTAGGCCCATATCAAAAGATTCTTTCCAATCGGTTGGCTGGTTAGGGTCAAGTTGCTCGGCGGCTGTTTCGCCATAACCTCGGTGGTTGTTCGAGAACTTGATGGAAATTTTTTGCTTTTGCTCTGCCGGCAAGGAAAAAAACTGCTCAGCTAACTGGCGCATTTCTATGATGCGTTGTTGACTAATAGGATGGCCAGTGACGTAAAAGAAGCCGCTTTCTTGGCACGCTTTATCGATGGCTTGGGCCACTGAAAATTTATTGGCGGTTTCGGTTTCTTGGTAAAGCGGCGATATGTCGATCAGAGGGATATGCATGAGTGTAACCTTAACTAAAAAAAAGACCTTCCATAAGGAAGGTCAGATTGTTACGTAATCTTGTTTAAGGCGGAGCCAAACTTAGTTTGGAATTTCTCCATTGATGCCTTCAACATACCAGTTCATGGTTTCTAGTTCGTGCCAGCTGTACTTGACGCCGTCAGCAATTTTTAACTCACCCTTGTTGTCTTTTAAAGGACCAGTCCATGGGTAAATACTGCCATCTTGAATGCCAGCAATAAGCTCTTCTGCATGGGCAACAATATCGGCAGGGATTTTTTCGTTAAAGCTTGGAATTACGATCGCGCCTTCTTTCATACCTTCAACCGCAGCTTTTGGCTCCCAAGTTCCGTCCATAACGGCTTGAGTTTGGTTAATGTAGTGAGGAGCCCACTCGTCAATAACAGAAAGTAGGTGTGCGTTCGGGCCGAATGAAGACATGTCAGATGCTTGACCAACTGCCCACATGCCACGACGCTCAGCCGCTTGCATTGCAGCAGGTGAGTCAGTGTGCTGTAGAATAACGTCAACACCCTGATCCATCATCGCGTTTGCAGCATCGGCTTCTTTACCTGGATCGAACCAGCTGTTCACCCAAATAATTTTAAGTTCTGCTTCTGGGTTGTACTTAGTCAATGCTAATTGCACGGTGTTGATATCACGAATTACTTCTGGGATTGGGAATGAAGCAATGTAACCGATTTTATTTGTTTCGGTCATTTTTGCAGCAACGTAACCAGCAACATAACGACCTTCATAAGTCTTACTAACATAAGTCCCCATGTTGTCAGTCATTTTGTAGCCAGTCGCGTGTTCAAACTTAACGTCAGGGAATTGCTTAGAAACTTTTTCAGTTGGGTTCATGAAACCGAAAGAGGTGGTGAAAATAATGTCATTACCTGCTTTTGCAAGGTTAGCAATAACGCGTTCAGCGTCAGCACCTTCGGCTACATTTTCAACGTAAGTTGTTTCAACTTTATCGCCAAAATATTCTTCAACTGATAAACGACCTTGGTCGTGTTGGTAAGACCAGCCGTGATCTCCAATCGGACCAACATAAACAAAACCTACTTTGGTAGGTTCTGCAGCAGCGGCACTGCTTGCGTCTGCTGAGTCATCGCTTGAGCAGCCAGCTAAAATTAACGCTGAGCTAACAATGGCTGTGGTTAAGCCTGCTAAACGTTTTTGAAAGTGACGTGATTTCATCCGTTCTCTCCGGTTATGGCAAAGTTGCCGATTTGAAATTAAAACTGATCATTTGGACAGGATTGTAATAAGCAAAAACTTGACCAAGAAATCAAAATAAAAGCACGGCGGGCGCCTGCGGCTTTGAGTGCTGGAGTTTATAGGTTTTTTACCTGTTGGTTAATTCTAAGTTGTGTTTATTTGTATTTAATTGGGGCGTTGTTTGATCTGTCTGCGTCATGATGATGCGAAAGAGAGTTAATAGCGAAAAAAATGAAATGTATTGGTGCGTTTTGGATTTAATAATCAATTTAGTGAAATAAAAAAGCCCTAAGCTTTTCAGCTTAGGGCTTTATAAAATTTTATTGTTTGTCGGTTCTACTGGCGCTTAACGATCTTTAGGATCGAGTGCGTCACGCAAACCATCACCGATAAAGAACATGCTAAATAGGGTGACGACAAAGAAAAATAACGGGAAGCCTATTTGCCATAGTGTGCCGTACTGCATCGAGCCGGCGCCTTCACTGATTAATGCACCCCATGAGGTATTAGGTTCTTGAACACCTAAGCCTAAGAATGAAATAAACGACTCAGTCAAAATAAGTCCTGGAACCAGCAATGAGGCATAAACAATGACGATGCCCAGCAAGTTGGGAATAATATGTCTTGTAATGATGGTTGTATTGGAGACGCCGGAGGCTTTGGCTGCTTCGATAAATTCTTTGTTTTTAATCGACAGCGTTTGGCCGCGAACAATACGTGACATGTCCAGCCAAGAGATCAAGCCAATGCCAATAAATAGCATGTTGAGTGAACGGCCAAAAATAACCAACATTAAAATCAAAACAAACATGTATGGCACTGACATAAAAATATCGACAAGGCGCATCATGATGTTGTCGACGCGGCCACCAACGTAACCTGCAATCGCACCGTAAAGGGTGCCGACTAAGACCGCTACGATCGAGCCAATAAAGCCCACCATCAGAGAGACGGCAGTGCCTTGAATGACTCGAGAATAGAGATCACGGCCTAAATCGTCGGTGCCAAAATAGTGGCCGGTTTCGAATGAGGGGGCGCCCATTGTTTTCACTTGGCCAAGTACTGACCAGTCGATTTCTTCATTACTCCATTGAGCAAAGCTAGGGCCGATCAGCGTAAATAGAAGAATGATGGTCAGTGCAATAACACCACCAACGGCGGCTTTGTTTCTTAAAAAACGTCGGCCAGCATCTGCCCAGAGTGAGCGACTTTTAGTTTCGGTTGCTTCCAGCAGGTTATCGGCGACCTGTTGAACTTTGTCTTTGTTAACGATCATGAAATTACCTACAGCCTTAATAACGGATTTTCGGGTCGATCCATGCGTACAGCACGTCGACAATGAGGTTAAGTAATACGGTAAGAACGCCGACCAAAATGGTAATGCCCATAATAGTTGAGTAGTCACGGTTTAACGCCCCGTTGACAAACAGCACACCGATACCGCCAGTACTGAAGTACATATCGATAATAACCGAGCCGGTAATCAGACCAACCATGGCAGGCCCTAGGTAGGAAAGTACAGGTAACATAGCTGGCTTTAATGCGTGCCGTAAAATAATGCGGTGATACGGCAGGCCTTTTGCTCTGGCTGTACGAATAAAGTTAGAGTTTAAAATCTCGAGCATCGAGGAACGAGTAATTCGGGCAATGGTCGCCATGTAGCTGGTAGATAGTGCGATTACAGGCATGATGATGTATTGGATTTTGCCGCCTTCCCAGCCGCCGCCAGGCAACCAGCCTAGTTTTAGCGTAAATAGCAATACCAATAGCGGAGCCATAACGAAGTTTGGCAGCACCTGCGCGGTAAAGGTAAAGCTGAGTGCGGTGTAGTCTTTCCAGGTATTTTGGTTCAGGGCGGCAAAAACACCTAAGGAGACCCCTACCAAAAGAGCGACCAATGCAGAGATTGCACCGTAAGTCAGAGTAACCGGAAAGCCGTCGTGGATAAGGTCGTTTACTGAGCGGTCCTTATAGCGGAATGAAGGGCCAAAATCGAAGTCGAAAACAATGCCTTTTACATAGTTAACGATTTGCACTGGCAAGGGTTTGTCGAGCCCATATTTGGCATTAATGTTGGCTTCAACTTGTGGCGGTAATTTACGTTCAGAAGTGAAGGGTCCGCCTGGTGCGCTGTGCATCAGTAGGAAAGAAACGACAATAAGCAGTAGCAGCGTCGGGATAGCAGTAAGCAGGCGCTTAACTATAAAACTGACCATACAACAGTCCTGTAATTCTAAAAAGCGGCGAATATTAATGGATTTAGGGTATTTTTACGACTAATAACGCGGGTATATTTCTATTTATTTGAATATAGCGTTGCTTTTTTTGCATTAATCCTGGCTTGGATCAATGGTCGAAAGAAGAAACCGCCGCAGGGCGGCGGTTTCTGAGTTAGCTGAGATTATTCAGCAACTTTGTACAGGTTACGAGCGTACCAGTTCTGCTCGACGTTGTTCACTGGCCAGCCTTTAACATTGCTGTGTAGCATGATGTTTCCAGCATAGTGGTATACAGGAATAACAGGCATTTCTTCAGCAAGAATCTGCTCAATCGCTGTGTAGTTAGCGCTTGGATCAGCCATAGTTTTCGCTTCGTCCATTAGACGATCAACTTCAGCGTTGCTGTATTTACCGTCGTTATAGCCAGAAGTTGTACGTAGTAGGTCTAAGAATGTAGACGCTTCATTGTAGTCACCACACCAAGCACCACGAGCCATTTCAAAGTTCTGGTTGCCGCGCTCAGTTAAGAAGGTTTTCCATTCCATGTTGTTCATGGTGGCTTCTACACCAAGTTTCGCCTTCCACATTTGTGACATGGCTGTAGCGATTTGCTTATGACCTTCTGAAGTGTTGTATAGCATATCGAACTGCAATGGATTCTCAGCACTGTAGCCAGCTTCAGCTAATAAGGCTTTTGCAGCTTCATCACGCTCAGCTTGAGTCATAGAAGCAAATTCTACGCTTGGTACTTCGAAGTTTGCAGTCGCACCCGGAGTAAAGGTGTAAGCCTGTGGTTGGCCACCTTGAAGGATTTGCTCAGTGATTACTTTGCGGTCTAGTGCATAAGCAAGAGCTTTACGAACACGAACGTCTTTGAACGCTTCTGGGCCGCTTTCGCTTAGGTTGAAGGTGTAGTAATAGTTACATAGACGAGGGTAAGCAATAGCTTCACCAGGGAACTCTTCTTGTAACGCAGTGAATTGACCCGTTGGTACACTGCTCATTAGGTCAAACTCACCCGCTTTCCAGCGAATCAAGCCTTGGTTTTCGTCTGGCACTACAATAGCAACGATTTTTTCAATGATAGTGTTTTCGTTGTCCCAGTACATCGGGTTGCGGACAAGCTCAGCACGTTCGTTTACAACGTGGTCACTAAGAGTGTATGCACCGTTTGAAATCATGTTGCCAGGTTTTGTCCACTCGCTGCCGAACTTCTCAATAGTTGCTTTGTGTGCAGGGAAGGTCGTTGTGTGTACAACCATCATTGGGAAGTAAGGTAGAGAATCGGTTAGTTCAACCTTCAAGGTGTGCTCGTCGATCGCTTCAACACCTAAAGATTCAATAGGTGCTTCGCCATTGATAATTTCAGCGCCATTTACGATTGACATGATTTCCATGTACCAAGCGTAAGGAGAAGCTGTTTCTGGGTTAACAGCACGTTGCCAAGCGTAAACGAAATCACCTGCTGTTACAGGATCACCGTTGCTCCACTTAGCGTCTTCACGAAGATAGAAAGTATAGGTTTTTTTGTCTTCAGAGGCTTCATAACGTTCTGCAACACCCGGTACTAGGTTGCCGTCTGCATCTTGGTTTAATAGACCTTCAAATAGGTTACGTACATGCTCAGAACCAGACACGTCTTCAACGATTTGCGGGTCAAATGAACTGTGCTCGTCTAACGCCCAATAAGTAAATGTCTGATCGGCAGCTAGTGCTTCACCAGTGATAGGGTGAACGGCACCAGAGGCAGCTGCATCGGTTGCTGCGCTTTCGCTAGTAGCGTCATCGTTTGAGCAGCCTGCAAGGAAAATAGCAGAACCCACTAGGGTTGCAGCAAGCGTTTTTTTGAATGGTGTCATGAAGAATGATCCTCTTAGTTTGTAATAGGGCCTCTTTTAAAGGCCTTCGTTATCTCGACGTTTCGGTAGAAACGCAGTGGTATAGGTTTTCGGTTTTTTTGTGAGGTTGAACAAAGGTAGCTGTTCAACGGTCTCTAAAACGGGGTTCCAACTAACAAGAATTACGCCAAAGATTTAAAAAAACTAAAATATATACCCTGGTTTCTTATACATAACCGTCTGCAGCCCAGAGGCTGCGCCCTATTTAGCAAGGGGCTAACTAGGGTTAAGGCGGTAGACGTTGCCACGACTGTTCAATAAATTCAACAGAGTTTTGCGTTTTTTGATCGACTAGTGATCTAAATTGGTGCGGTGATCGGTTCTAGGGCGCTCAGCCCCTCGTAAATGCTGAGGCTTCTTAGGGTGCTTAGATTGTAAATTTGCGATCAATGGGATGAGGCATTGATGCTTAAGTCGCGCTAGTCCGCTAGCAACTGATCTTCTAATAGCTGGTGCAATTCACGCTGTAGACTGGCGTTGTCACTGAGGTTAAGTTCTATAAGTCGGCGTAAGTGGCCTGCAGTATCAATGTCCATCTGGCTGATTTGCATGCCGTAGGTTAATGCTGTTACGTTCGGCTGGGCCGGTAGACGGTGTAAAATATCGACTGAAAAATTCAAGCTAAACTCAGCTTGTTCCGGCACGATAGTCAATTCGCCAGACCTACCGATTAGGTTATCAGGGCTGTTTTCGATTTTGGCTAGTACGCCATTAAACGAGATGTCTTGTAAAACGCCCTGATAAACACCATTACTGCTACCTGATAGCGATAAGGATAGGTACGACGGAAAGACAATTCTTTGGAATTTTCTTCTGTTTTTAGGGTCAGTCATTTGAGTCTCTAACGAGTTATAAAGTTATTGTTATTAACGTTTATTAAGTTGGGCGTTCTTTTAAAAGTAGAGCGCTATATAAAATATAGAAGGCGATATTTGTCCGTGCAAACCAATACAGCAAGAGGTTTAAGCCACTGTGTTAAACGAATATGAGTTAGATCAAGAAGCCATCGTTGGGCGTGAGCAAGCGATTCAACTGGATACTGAACATGCGGTGTTAAAGACCGATATGACCGAGTTACCAAAGGGCCATAGTCGTATTTGGTTAGGGTTAGGCTGTTTTTGGGGCGCAGAGCGATTGTTTTGGCAATTGCCTGGTGTTTACAGTACTGCGGTTGGCTACGCTGGCGGCGTCACACAAAATCCAAGCTATGAAGAAGTCTGTTCTGGAGCAACGGGTCATGCTGAAGTTGTTCAGGTGATCTTTGATCCTAGCCAAATTTCATTGACGGCGTTATTGGCGCAGTTTTGTCAGGCGCACGATCCGACTCAAGGTTTGCGTCAAGGTAATGATATTGGCGCTCAATATCGCTCCGCCATTTATGGTGACGCGCAGCAGCTGGCAGAAGCAGAAAAAGTATTGGCTGATTATCAGTCTAAGTTAACCGCAGATGGTTTTGGTAAGATCACGACTGAGCTTAAGCTTGCTTCTACGTTTTATTATGCCGAGCAATACCATCAGCAATATTTGCATAAAAATCCTAACGGTTACTGTGGTTTAAAAGGTACGGGGGTGGTATGTCCAATTTGACCGCAGATTTAAATCTTGAAGCGACACAATGGTCGACACAAACGGTTTCAGCTTTAAAACAATATGAACAGAGCTGTGCAGACGATCAGTTGTTTTATATCGGTTATTTGATTCCATTGGTGGAGCGGCTTGAATTAGAGGATGAGTCTCTTCAGGCGACAGTCGAGCAGTGGCATACAAACTATCGGGGTTATGTCGAGCAATGCATGGCAGAAGACAATATGTCAGCTTCGGATCGTCAGGGTGTATTGCAAGTATTTACCGAGGTATTAGGTTAGAGGCAGTTTTCCAGAAAGAGCCACTTCAACCTTAAAAAAGTGGCTCGAGGAAAATGGTGATTATCTAGGGTTATAACGTATTCCTGTGTTATCTAATGACGTGTTCTAACCTACTATCAGTGCTTTCGATTTACCACCAGGCCTCAAACATTGCACCCACTGTTAGGATGTCTGATTCTGTGCTTGTAGATTCGTTATCCTCATTGCCTACTGTGGTGTAGAAGCGCAACATTGGGCGAGCACCCGCGCCTTTACCGATCGCAAGGTTCTGCGATGCAGTAAACTTCCAAGCAGTGTTCGTAGAGTCAATTTCGGTATAGTCAACCATGGTGTAACCGGCTTCTAACCAAGTGGAATGGACGTCATCCCAGGCAATCATAGGACGAACAATACCGCTGTAGTTAACACGAGTATTGGAATCGTCGTTATCATCGTTTCGATTGTGGTAAGCCAGTAGGTAATCAACGGAAATGTTATCATTGACGTTTACGCCACTCTCAAAGCTTGCATAGATGTTAGTGGTTTCATCTTTTAAACCGGTATTCCAAGAATAAAGCACGGTGTCATCGGAATTAGCCGAATAACGCAGTGTTACCTTACCTAATGCAGTATTGATTTGTGAGCCAATTTGGTAGGCGTCGATAGTATCCGTTGTGATCACTTCATCATTTTGGAAGCCGTAGTTGAAATATAAATCAATACTGGCTGGGCCTGCGGCGATGCCGGCTAATTTTGAAGTGACAGCATAGTAACCTGAATCAGCTAAACCATCAGCTTGACCAACAAACGAAAGATCTAGCTGAGCAAAGCCTAAATCCATATTTTGGAAGCCAGCACCCTGACCATCATGTGTCATCCAAGCATAGTCATTTAAGCCCTGCTGTGGACGTTGGTTAAAGTTTCTGCCTGCCCAAACGTACATGTCGGGCTGGCTTTCGAATAGGTTTTTACCTCCAGCGTAAAACTTTTTATTGTTGAACGTGGAGCCACCCCAGTTTTCGGCCATGATTACGATATCCCATTGGCTACCGTTTTCACCTTCAAAGGCCTTATTGAATTGGATTTCACCGCCAGGACCTTCGTTACCGAGTCGACCCATTGTGCTGCTTCCGTTATAGGCACCTTCTGGTGATACTGCCGTTTCGTCGGCGGTTTGATAAGCCATGCCTAAACGGCCATAGCCAGTGAAGTTAAAATCATCATCGGCAAGCACCGCACTGGAGGCAACAACCGAACTGATACTTAAGACGAGCGCAGAGAGAGGCAATCTTTTTATTGTTTTCATAATGATTCCTGTAATGTTTCGCTTTGGTTTATTTTTATTGTTCAAAGACGACGGCAGTACGGCAAACGGCTATATAATTAGCTCGTCATATTGAACTGCTGAGCAATAGTGTAGCGCTGGAATTTTTTTTCGCAATGAAAACTGACGAGAAAGTTGACTTTTTCTGATGTATTTATTGACACAAAATTTTCTGATTAGTGTTCGATATTTTTTTATTGATGGCAATCAATAGTCAGCGTAAATAGAGTGCTATTTACGCTGGGAAAATGGTTAGATGTTTTGATTAATGGCCAGCTGCAACTGTTCAGTTTCACGACGTGCAGCATCAGCAAAATCTTTTTCTTTTGACGCGTAAATAATACCACGCGAAGAATTTATCATAACGCCATCGCCATCACTAAAGCGGCCGTTAATGAGCGTACTTTTTAAATCGCCGCCTTGTGCGCCAATGCCAGGAATTAGGAATGGTAACTTAGGTGCCGCACTTCGAATGTGCTTCATTTCTTGTGGCGCTGTTGCGCCAACAACTAAGCTGATGTTGTTGTTGCTGTTCCAATCTTGCTGGGCTTTACGAGCAACGTGAATGTAAAGTGGTTCACCTTCGATAGATTGATTTTGGAACTCACTCGCCGACGGGTTTGAAGTTCGGCAGAGTACGATAACGCCTTTGTCTTTAAATTCACTGAACGGCAGCACAGTGTCTGAACCCATATAAGGGTTTACGGTAACAGCATCAGCGGCATACTGTTCGAACGCTTCTTTGGCGTACATTGTTGCAGTGGAACCGATGTCGCCACGCTTTGAATCTAAAATAACCGGCACACTTGGGTAATGCTTTTTAATGTAGTGAATGGTTTCTTTTAGTTTGTGCTCTTTGCCTAGTGCCGCATAGTGTGCAAACTGGGGTTTGTAACAGCAGGCTAAATCTGCAGTGGCATCAATGATTGCTTTATTGAATTCAAACAGATCAGTGATGCCGTTTGGTAGATATTCAGGAAATGGATCAAGACCAATACAGACGTGTTTTTGTTGACGCCATTGATCTCGAATTGCTTCATTAAAATTCACTGTTATCAGTCTCCGTAATATAGGGTGCAGTTAGCTCAGCGTTTTTAGATAAACTTTTGAATTACGCTGAACGTTATACAATGCAATTCGATCTTGAGGCAGTTGTTGTACTGCTACCGATTTAAAGCCTCGCTCAACAAACCAATGTTCAGTTTGAGTTGTTAATGCATAAAGCTCGCGAATGCCACTTTGCTTGGCTTGTTTTTCAACCTCGTTTAGTAGAGCGTCACCACGGCCATTTTTTTGGTAATCCGGATGTACCGCAACACAGGCCAACTCAGCTTGATGCTTCGACAAAGAATGTACCGCAGCGCAACCGATAATCATGCCGTCGCGCTCATTGACAACAAAAGAGTTGATCTCAGCTTCAATTTTTTCTGGGTTTCGCTTCACTAAAATTTGTTTTTCTTCCAGCGGTTTTAACAGCGCAATAATACCTTGGATGTCATTTAGATTGGCGCGGCGAAAGGTATCGTATTGATCTCTTGGAATAAGCATGCCGACACCATCGCGAGTAAACAGTTCAACCAGTAACGAGCCGTCGATGCTGCCATTAAGTACATGGCAGCGAGCAATACCAGCTCGGCTGACTTCACATGCAACCTGTAATTCTAAACTGCCTAATTTATTTGCTGGCTGTTGAGCAATAAGCTTTTCCAGTTGTGCCGCGTTCATTTCTTTTTGGCCTTGGCTAATTGGCATAGGGTCATTGCCCATAATCACCACTTTATCGGCCAGTGTTTTCATGGCCAGTTCAACCACGAGTTGTTCTGGAGGCAAATAGAGGATGTCGCCCGTGATGGAATAGCCGAGTGGGGGAATCAAGACTAGGTGTTGTTTATCTAGCTGTTCTTTAATGGCGTTAGCATCGACACGCCTAACGCGGCCTTGTGCCTGTAAATCTTTGCCTTCAAATACGCCTGCCGGGCGAGCCATAACAAAGTTGCCGCTAATGATTTTCATTTTTGAGCCATGCATCGGCGAATTTGCAATGCCTTGGCTAAATAGCGCTTCGAGTTGATATCGACGACGCCCAATAGCCTCGGTCAACTGATTGAGTCGAGCTGGGTCTATCATGTCTTTGGGCGTGAGCTCGGTGTCGAAGCAGTCGACATCAAACAGAACGATTAGCTTTAAGCCAAGACTGTTTAGCAATGCCAAATCGCTGACTAAAGCTTCTAGGCGTTCGTCAGTCAGCGCATGGTCCCGAATCCAAACAACGGAAGTTTTGCCTCGGTAAGCGTGAATATAGGGGGCACTGTTTCGAAAATGACTGACAAAATCCATGGCCGAAGGACATCTCCACTGAGCGGTTGAAAGAACAGCAGTTTAACGGCAATTTTAACAATCAGCCAGCGCTATAATGGCTCGCTTACTGTGTCGAGCGAGGATGTTCAGCCTGTAACAGCAGGCGCTAGTTAGCAACGAATGACTTACATGACTTTTGAAAAGTGTTGGCTCATTTTTGCATCGTAGTAAGCATCCAACGACAGCAGAATGGGTCTGAGCAATAGGCGACCTAAAGGCTCTACGATGATGGATGAGCCATCGATACGCACCAATTGATCTTGCTCCAGTGCAACAAACTTCTGCCATGCGTTGGCAAAATAGTGCTGAGCGTCGATCTGAAAGCGTTCAGACAACTCGTGCAAACAAAGCCGCCCTTGGCAGGCGAGTTGTAAAATTGCCCATTGACGAATTTTATCGTCACGGCTTAAAAATAAACCGCGCTTAACCGCTAACTGCATATTGTTTAGCATGGCTTCGTAAGTGTCTAGTTGATGATGATTTTGCAAATAAGCGCCGTCGATTTGGCTAATGCCAGATACACCAAGCGCCAGCATGTCGATTTCAGCCTGGGTTGAATAGCCCTGAAAATTACGTTGTAAGGTACCCTGCGCGAGAGCTTTGCTAAGATCATCGTCGGGCTTGGCGAAGTGGTCCATGCCTATGTAGATATATCCGGCTTGCTGCAAACGCTCAATGCTGTCCTGCATGATGCGTAGCTTCTCGTCAGCATCGGGTAGGTCTGAGGCATTGATTCGCCGCTGTGGTTTAAACCGTTCTGGTAAGTGTGCGTAGTTATAAAGACTGATGCGATCAGGTTGCAGCGCTAAGGTTTTTTGCCAAGTACTTAAAAAACTCTCGCTGCTTTGATGTGGCAAGCCACAAATCATATCGACACTAATGGAGTCAAAGTTTAATTCTCGGACATCGTTGAATTTTTGTTCAACCAGTTCAAACGGCTGTACTCGATTAATCGCTACCTGAGTGCGATGATCAAAGTCTTGAATACCAAAGCTGACCCGATTAAAGCCGCGCTTTTTTAATAGCACGAGCATCTCTTTGCTGGTTTCTCGAGGATCTAACTCGATGGAAAATTCACCTTGGTGAATACTTGGCTGCCAATCAAAATAAATGCTGATCATGTCCAGCAGGCGATTCATTTGAGACAACGACAAAAAGGTTGGCGTGCCTCCGCCTAAGTGCAGTTGGCTTATTGGTCGGTGACCAAAGTTGCGCGCATGCAACACCATCTCACGTTCTAACATATCGATATAGTGATCAGGTCGTTGGCGATCTTTGCTGGCGATTTTATTACAACCACAGTAGAAGCAAAGATGTTCACAAAAGGGGATGTGAATATAAAGAGACAGAGGTCCCTGTTTATTACGCTGCTGATCTAAATGGTTTTGTACTTCAATGTTTTGTAATGGCGAAAATTGAAGCGCCGTCGGATAAGACGTATAACGAGGAGCATTGATGTCGTATTTGCGAATGAGAGCGTCATTCCAAGGAACATACCAGTCGGTCGCGTGAGTCATAGGTTGCACTCATAAAAAATTTGGCTGGAAGGTAACGGAATCGAGGCGATTGAGTGATGACTTGAATCAACAGACTGAAAAAGGAAAAAACAGTCTGAAGCGCATTGATGTTGTCGATTTTAGACAACACCAATGCTTGTATATCTAAGTATGGCGGGGCTTTCGAGGCGGTGTTAATTACTCAGTTGAAAAAATTCACGCGAGCCGTATACGACCATAGTCTTACCTGCAACGGAGATTAAACCCTGTTCTTCTAGGTTCTTTAAGACTCGGCCAACCATTTCACGAGAGCAGCCAACAATACGACCAATCTCTTGTCGAGTGATTTTAATTTGCATGCCATCTGGGTGTGTCATCGCGTCAGGCTGTTTGCATAGATCTAATAAAGTGCGAGCTACGCGGCCGGTCACATCTAAAAATGCTAAGTCGCCAACTTTGCGCGTGGTGTTGCGTAATCGAGACGCCATTTGTTCACCAATAAAGTAGAGCATCTTGGTGTCATTCTGGGTGATTTCGCGAAACTTAGAATAGGAAATTTCAGCCACTTCACATTCGGTTCTTGTTTTAACCCAAGCCGAACGAGAATTAATGGAATCAAACAAACCGATTTCACCGAAGAAGTCACCAGGATTTAAGTAGGCCATAATCATTTCCCGGCCTTCATCTTCTTCGATAATAACTGACACAGTACCTTTGGTTATGTAGTAGAGCGAATCACTTTGATCGCCAGCATAAATTAGCGTTGTTTTTGCAGGGTACCGTCTACGGTGGCATTGAGATAAAAAATAATCGAGGTGCTTATGTTCTATTGAGTGGTTAACCATTATTTACTAATTCCGATAGTGCAGTTAAATCGCCAATAAGAAGAATATTACTTGCTATAGGCAACGCTAATTGTCGTATTACTTAACTTATCTTGCGCATACTGTAGCGAATTGGGGCTACAGCTTGTCGTTTAGGGTACAAACTAAACGGTTTTACACACATTTAAAATGAATATAACTCCATTTTAGTCGCTTTTGTTCGATTCTGTTGAGCTTTTAACATTAATTGTTAAAAAATTGCTGTCCACTTTGGTGTTGCATTCCGTTAAAGTAATATCGGTTAATAGAATCAATACATTAGAGGTATATGCAAGGTGAAGGCAACAATAGAATGGCACAGTGACAAGGCGTTTAGTTACCAATCCAATAGTGGCTTTAAAGGTTTTGTTGATGGCGCAGCAAAGGATTCGGCCGATGCTAAGGGGCCAAGCCCAATGGAATTGATATTAGTTGGCTTAGGAGGCTGTACCTCTTACGACGTGGTCAGCATTTTACAAAAAGCCCGCCAGCAGGTGGTTGATTGTAAAACTCAACTGCAAGCAGAGCGTGCCGATACTGTTCCCGCTGTCTTTACCAAAATCCATATTCATTTTATCGTTACTGGTAAAGCTTTGAAAGAGGCGCAAGTTGCGCGTGCGGTGGCGCTTTCAGCAGAAAAATATTGCAGCGCTTCACTGATGCTTGAACGAGGCGGTGTGGAAATTACCCACAGCCATGAAATTATTGAATCTAATGATTAACTCTTTTGCTTAACGCTAAGTAAGTTAGCATGAACATTAGTTGTATTTTGTCATTAATTAAGCGATAAACTAGATTAAGTGAGTCTAAGCTGAGGTACTATCGATCATGGTCGATATTATCAAGAATAACGATTCGTTTTGAAAATGAACACTCAGGCTGCAGGTATAAAATAGGCTATGTCCCAAGAAATCGAATTAAAACTGTCACTTGCCAAAGAGTCCGTGGATGTTTTTTTATCCTTGGATTGCTTAGCTTCTTTGCAGGCGGAGACGTTTTATCTAGAAAATACCTATTACGATACCCAAGACTTTGCGCTTTCTGAAGCCTCTGCGGCGTTACGTACTCGCAAAATGGCCGATGGTCGTTATGTTCAAACCTTAAAGTCACGTGGCACCAATGTCAGTGGCTTGCATCAGCGCCATGAGTGGGAAATGCCCATTCCAACCAATCAGCTTGATCTATCTTTGTTTCCAGAATCTGCACTGCCAAGTGATCTCGATACTCAAAATCTAAAACCTATTTTTACCACCCACTTTACTCGTCGGTGCTGGAATGTTCAGCAAGGCAATAGCCTGATTGAGTTGGTTTTAGACTCGGGCATGGTCGAAGCAGCAGAACAGCAAGAACCTATTTTGGAGTTAGAACTGGAATTGAAATCTGGTGTTGTGACGGATCTATTTTGTTTAGCGTTGCAAATTAGCCATGAGGTTCCAGTTATGCCGTCGGATGTTAGTAAGGCAGAACGCGGTTTCCGGTTATCGGGCCGAGCCTTTGGTGGAACGCCAGAATTACCAAGTATTCGCAGTGACCTGACAATCGGAACGGCTTTTGAGCAACTATTTAATTTTGAATTGCAGAAGCTTCATCAGCAATGGCATCTGTTTTGGCAAACGCAACAATGGCGTTATTTGCAGGCTTATTTGGTGAGCTTGGGTAACCTGTCGACGGAGCTTGACTGGTTTAAACAGATGATACCGACCAGCCATGTTCAATTTGTCGCCTCACAGCTGGACTGGATAGAGCAGCAGATCCGCCCGATTTTATCGTGGTGGCCAGCGTGCTTTGCATTATCTCAAGATGTAGAACGAGACTCTCAAGATGCGGCCTTTATACTGCAGCGTGAAAGTGCCCAAAAAGCCATGGCAGCGTTGGATGCGTTGGTTAATAACCCAGAGCTAGGTTTCCGACTATTGTCGCTAGCGGCTTGGTTGCATAAAGCCGATTGGCAGCAGGATCAAACCGATGAGCATCGTCAATTGAGCGATCAGTCGATTCGACAGGGTGTGAATGCTTGCTTTAAGCGTGCGTTGTTAGAGTTAGATACCGATAATTTTGCAGGTAATGCCAGCTATGCGCTGTCTCAGATCAGCGCGGTACATAAGCTGTTAATTCTTTGCCAATATTTTGATCGGCTTTATGGTGATGAATTGAGTGATCTAAAAGAGCACTTGCGAGCTCTGGAAGAAAACTTAGCTCAACTTTCTGCCATGGGAGCAATATCTCAATTAACGGATTGGGTGCATCGCTTACCAATGGAAAAACAAGCCAGCGTTCACAGTTGGGCGCGTTCACAAACCGTTATTTTACGTGAGATTAAACAGTTGGCAGCAACTCTAGCAAAACCCCAGCTGGTCCATTACGGGGAACTTGCTTGAGTTTCCTTTCTGGGAAACTGACTACAGAAACGTTACTGGCTGAGCTGGTTAAAGAAGGTCGCCTGACCGCTCGGCAAATGCACCAAGCCAGTCTTATTAGTTCCGGCGGCCATCCCATATCTGAGCTTGCAAAGCTCGCATTAGAAGATCAAAAAACACCTCATCAAAAGCTGACCAGTCTTCGGCTCAGCCAATGGCTGGCTGATCGACTTGCGCTACCCTTTATTCATATTGACCCATTAGAATTAAATGTCGATGTCTTAACACGTACCCTGTCATTTGAGTTTGCTGAACGTTACGGCTTGCTACCTTTGCAACTCACTGAGCAAAATATTCAAATTGCAGTGAGCGACCCATTAGTCAGTGGTTGGGAGCCTGCGGTTGAACAAGCCACTCAGCGTGCGGTAGTAAAGGTGATTGCTGTACCGGAAGAGATCGAGCGTTTTCGGGCTGAGTTTTATAGCATTACTCATTCTGTCGACAGCGCCAACTATCGCAACAATGCTGGCACTCATTCTGGCAACGGTGAGCTATCGGCCAATAATTTTGAACAGTTGGTGGAGCTCGGTCGTGGTGATACCAACGACGAACATATCGTTAAAATAGTCGACTGGCTTTTACAATATGCATTTGAGCAACGAGCCAGCGATATTCATATTGAGCCTCGGCGCGATAGTGCTCAAATTCGTTTTCGTATTGATGGTTTATTACATCCGGTTTACCAGTTACCTGTGCAGGTTGGGCAGGCAGTGGTGAGCCGAGTAAAAATCATTGGTCGAATGAATATAGCGGAAAAGCGCAAGCCGTTAGATGGCCGGGTTAAAACCAAAACATTGGATGGACAAGAGATTGAATTACGCCTGTCGACTTTACCCACGGCCTTTGGCGAAAAGTTAGTCATGCGCATCTTTGACCCCGAGGTGTTAGTAAAGTCTTTTAATGCACTTGGTTTAAGCGATGAGCATCTGAGTAACTGGCACCAGATGACACGCCAGCCTAGTGGCATTGTATTGCTAACCGGGCCAACCGGTTCGGGCAAGACTACGACGCTGTATTCGACGCTCAAGTCATTGGCAACACCGCAAATCAATGTTTGTACTGTAGAAGATCCAATTGAAATGGTGGAACCAGCGTTTAACCAAATGCAGGTGCAGTCGAGTATTGAGTTGAATTTTTCAGAAGGGATTCGCGCGCTGCTTAGGCAAGATCCGGACATTATTATGATTGGTGAAATTCGTGATCTTGAAACAGCGCAAATGGCGACTCAAGCGGCATTGACCGGTCACTTGGTATTGTCGACAGTGCATACCACGGATGCGCCGTCGGCGGTTATTCGCTTGCTCGATTTAGGTGTGCCAAGCTATTTGATTAAGTCGACACTGCAAGGTGTCATGGCTCAACGTTTAGTTCGCTTGCTATGCCCGCATTGTAAAATGGAAGCAGAAGTTAACGAGGTAGTTTGGCAGCAGTTGGTTCGGCCATGGAGCGCTAAAGTACCGGCTAAAATTTACCAACCAAACGGTTGCCCAGAATGCAAAAACACTGGTTACTTAGGGCGAACAGGCGTGTACGAAAGCCTGCTCATCGACGATGCGTTAGCGGAACAAATTTACGACAAGGCAGACCCGAAAACCTTGCGCAAAAAAGCCATTCAAGCAGGTATGCAAAGTCTACGATTATCTGGAGCGAAAAAGGTTGCTGCAGGGCTGACAACCATCGAAGAAATTCTTAGAGTGACACCCGATGTGCGCTAAAAAACAATAATCTATTTCAGCATTGTTCAATGATCAGCCAAGCTCACAGTGAGCGTTATTAAGGCGCAAAAACAGCATTAAGATATAAAAACAGCGCCAAGAGGCGCTGTTTTTATTTGTGCGAGCGATGCTAACTCTAACAGCCTAACGGTTAATCGCTTTATGGCCGATATCGGTGCGGTAATACATATTTTCCCACTGGATTTCTGCCGCTGCAGCGTAAGTCGCTTGCTGTGCTTGGGCAACGGTATCTCCCAGTGCAGTAACACAAAGTACTCGGCCGCCGTTGGTGACTAATGTGTTTTCATCATCGAATTGAGTTCCCGCTTGAAACACCTTTGCGCCTTTGGCTTCTGCGTTATCGATGCCGTTAATAACATCGCCAGTGCGGTATTCAAAAGGATAGCCGCCTGCGGCCAATACAACACCGATTGCGGCTTGTTCTGTCCAGTTTGCCGACTGGCTTGCCAGCTCGCCATTAACTGCGGCTAAGCACAGTTCGGCCAAGCTCGATTGCAATCGCATCATAATCGGCTGGGTTTCTGGGTCGCCAAAACGGCAATTGTATTCCAGTACGAACGGTGTGTTGTCTTCACCAACCATGATGCCGGCATATAAAAAGCCACGATAGCGATTACCTTCACTCTGCATGCCTTTTACCGTTGGATAAATCACTTCATCCATAATGCGTTGGTAGATTTCGTCGGTGACTACTGGTGCGGGTGAGTAGGCTCCCATGCCGCCAGTATTTGGCCCGTTGTCGCCGTTATCCCGCGCTTTGTGATCTTGCGAGGTCGCCAATGGCAATACCTGATCGCCATCGACCATGACAATAAAGCTGGCTTCTTCACCGGTTAGGAATTGTTCAACAACGACACGCGAGCCTGCGTCTCCAAAGCGATTACCAGATAGCATGTCTTTGACCGCAGCAATGGCTTCGTCGTTTGTTTGCGCCAAGATCACGCCTTTACCAGCCGCCAAACCATCGGCTTTAACGACGATAGGTGCGCCCTTTTCTTCGATATAGGCAATGGCTTCATTCTCATCGGTAAAGACACCGTAGAATGCGGTTGGAATCTTGTGGCGCGCAAGAAAGTCTTTAGTGAAGGCTTTTGAACCCTCTAATTGAGCTGCCGCTTTTGATGGACCAAAAATGGCCAGCCCTTGTGTTTCAAAGTAATCAACAATACCTGCAACCAGTGGCGCTTCAGGGCCAACAATAGTCAGCTGTATGTCATTCTCTTTGGCAAATTGTGCCAGTGCAGGGAAATCTAGGGCATCGATATCAACATTGGTGACACCGGCTTCAGACTGAGTACCAGCATTGCCCGGTGCAACAAAAACCTGTTTGACGTTAGTTTCGTTTGCCACTTTCCACGCCAAGGCATGTTCGCGACCACCGTTACCGACTATTAATACATTCATGCATTTTCTCCGTTAAATTCTTTGCTTCGGCCGAGTGAGCAAGTTGCTTAGTGGCGGAAGTGGCGCATGCCGGTAAAGACCATAGCGATGCCGTGTTCGTTAGCGGCAGCAATGACTTCGTCGTCGCGCATACTGCCACCTGGTTGAATCACCGCGCTTACGCCCATCTCGGCAGCCTGATCTAAGCTGTCGCGGAACGGTAAGAACGCCTCTGAAGCCATGGCAGAACCGGCAATTTCAATGCCCTGATCTTTGGCTTTAATGTTGGCGATGATGGCGCTGTAAACACGGCTCATTTGGCCTGCACCAATACCCGTACTTAAACCGTCTTTGGCATAAACGATGGCGTTAGATTTAACAAACTTCGCCACGTTCCAAGCAAACAATAAATCTTTGATCTGTTGCTCGCTGGGTTGGACTTGGCTAACCACTTTTAGATCTGCCGCGTTAATGCTGCCTAAGTCACGATCCTGTACTAGCAAGCCGCCGTTCACTTTTTTGAAGTCCAGTGCTGGTTTGGCTTGTTGCCATTGGCCGCAAGCCAATAGTCGGATGTTAGGTTTTTGTGCGACACAGGCGGCTGCTTCGGCGGAAACCGAAGGTGCGATAATCACTTCAACAAACTGATTGCCGATAATCGCTTCGGCGGCTGCTTTGTCGAGTTCGCGGTTAAACGCAATGATGCCGCCAAATGCCGAGGTCGTATCTACCGAATAGGCGCGTTGATAGGCTTCTTTTAAGGTCGCTGCCGTTGCTACACCACATGGGTTGGCGTGTTTGACGATGACACAGGCTGGTTCGTCAAAGCATTTAACACACTCTAGCGCGGCGTCAGTATCGGCAATGTTGTTGTAGCTCAGCGCTTTACCTTGCAGCGTGGTAATGGTGGAGATACCGGCTTCTTTTTCGCCTGGTTCAACATAAAAGGCGGCACGTTGATGCGGGTTTTCGCCATAACGCATAATGTCTTTTAATAAGAATTGGCTGTTAAAGGTGGTCGGAAAATCTGTGCGCTCAGGCGTGCTTTCTGCTGCTGTATCGCTTGGTACGGTGCCTAAATAGTTAGCAATCATGCCGTCGTATTGGGCGGTATGTTCAAAGGCGGCACGCGCTAACTCGAAACGGGTACTGGCTTGAATACCCTGATGCTGATCGAGTTCTTCGATTAGCTGTGAGTATTTGCTGCTGTCGACCACAATGGCGACGTCTTTGTGGTTTTTCGCTGCTGAGCGAACCATGGTTGGGCCGCCGATATCGATATTTTCGATGGCATTGGCCAACGAGCAGTTCTCGTCTGCAATGGTTGCTGCAAATGGGTATAGGTTCACCACGACCATGTCGATAGCGTCAATCTGATGCTGTTGCATCACATCATCATCAATACCACGGCGGCCTAAAATGCCACCATGAATTTTAGGGTGTAAGGTTTTAACACGACCATCCATCATTTCTGGAAACTCAGTGATCGATGACACTTCGGTCACAGCGATAGCGTTTTCTTGCAGCAGTTTAAAGGTGCCGCCGGTGGAAATAATGTCGATGCCTCGATCAGTGAGGGCTTTCGCAAACTCAACAATACCTGATTTATCGGAAACACTGATGAGCGCCCGTTTGGGCTGAAGAAGAGAGCCGCTTTGAGTCATAAGATCCTCGGTTTAGAATGATAAGTTGAATGTTTGGTCAAAAATGAATGTCTTAGAAATGACAAAGGCGACCGAAGTCGCCTTTTATAATGCTTATAGTAAGCCGTATTGCTTGAGTTTTTTACGCAGAGTTCCGCGGTTCAAGCCCAGTACTTTACTGGCCTTGGTTTGGTTGTCGCGGCAGTAGCGCATAACGGCTTCTAGCATGGGTGCTTCAACTTCGTTCAGCACCATCTGATGAACATTGGTAATCTCTTGGCCGTCTAGGTGAGAGAAGTAGTTTCTCATCGCGATTTCAACACTGTCGCGTAGAGTCTGGGGATTTTCGGCCGCTGCATTTACATTCAGGGTGTCAGTTGTTTCTGTGTTGGGAGCATAGGCTTCAAATTTCATGCGGCGCATTCCTTAAGTATTTCAAAGTTTTCAAAAATTGCTTCTATCGCTGATAGCTGATCGATACCGGTTTTCAGCGAATTGAACTGCTGGTAATGGTGTTTGCGAATTCCCTGGCTGTTTAAGTACCAGCCAAGATGCTTACGCGCAATCCGCACACCCATATAATCACCATAAAACTGATGTAGTTCAGATATATGGTGAGTAATCGTTTTAAAGACGTCATCTTTCGATGGCGCGGCAACCCGTATACCGGTTGCTAAAAATTCGTTAATGGCCGCGAATATCCACGGCTGCCCCTGAGCTGCACGGCCGATCATGATGCCATCGGCTTGGGTGTAAGCCAGCACTTCGGCGGCTTTATCTGGGCTGTCGATATCGCCGTTGGCTAGTACTGGAATCGACACCGACTGTTTCACGGCGGCAATGGTGTCGTACTCAGCTTCGCCGTTATATTTATCAGCCTTGGTTCGACCGTGTACCGACAACAGCGCAATACCAGCTTGCTCGGCGAGGCGAGCGATGGTGACCGCATTTTTGTTGTCGCGATCCCAACCCGTGCGTATTTTCAGCGTCACTGGCACGCTGACCGCGCTGGTCACTGCGGTTAATATTTCAGCGACCAGTTTTTCATCTTTCATCAAAGCCGAACCGGCAGCCTTGTTACAGACTTTTTTGGCCGGGCAGCCCATATTGATATCAATAATTTGTGCGCCTAGCTGTACATTACTAACGGCGGCGTGAGCCAGTGTTTCTGGGTCGCCGCCTGCAATCTGTACACTAATCGGCTCAGCTTCACCTTGGTGGTTCATGCGCCAGCGTGACTTATTGGTTTTCCACAGTCTGGTATCGCTGGTCACCATCTCTGAGACAACGAGCCCGGCACCGAACGAACGACATAGATTACGAAACGGTTGATCTGTAACGCCAGCCATCGGCGCGAGAACAGTCGGTTTTTCGATGGTGTAAGGGCCAATGGTAAACACGTGAATAGGTTAAAAATTGCTCAGTTCAAGGGCGCGAAATAATAGCCGCAATCCTTGCGTTTTTAAAGGCTGCTGAGTAGAAATAAAACCAAATAATTGGCTTGATGATCCGAGTCAGGGGTGTTAGTGGTTGCGCCAATCTTGGTGACGGCCTTGCTGGAAAATCGTTGCATAAGTTACCTGACAAATTAGGGCTCAGAGGTGACTGTTGACTCTTTTGCTGGCGCTAGCAGCAATTGATAGTTAATTGCACTAGGGTCAGGTCGTTTAATGGCGAGTACTGCGTAAATTCGAGTGTTGACAGGCATCAGTTCGACACCGGTCATTTCGCCTCTGAGATAGTCGCTTGGTTGAAAGGCTTGATCCGCAATCAGTTTGCCGTTCAGGTCCGTGTATTGTAAGACCAAGGCAGGGAATTTTTGCTTAAAGGTTGCGCGATTGGTGAGGACAACGTCGACAATGAGGATGTCGGACAGCGCAGGGTCTTTTGCTTCGCGTACTTGAATCGATGTTCGAATGCTAAGTAAGTCTGATTGTGTTGGCAGCTGGCAACCTAAACGATCACAAACCGCACTGTAAATGCCTCGCCATTGATCCATTTTGGCGTAGGTGTCGCGCTTATACCAAGCCCATTGGCCAATGGCTAAACAAAGCAGAAGTACAATCGCAAGCCAGCCTAATGGTCGTAGCCGGTGCATGCGTGCCTCAAACGGGAAGTCATGTTCAATGCTTTGGCTTGCCTGTGTTACTACCTGTGAAGCATTCGGTTTTGGGCGCTTTTTATGTCGTATTCGACGCTGTTTTTTGGTTTCTTTTGCAGCTTCGACAAACTCTTGGCTGGGTAGATGATCTTTAAACAGTTCGAAGTCGAGCGGTGGGTCTGACTCTATATCGAGTTCGGTTGGTGTTAGTGCGTTCTCTTGAGTCATCGACGGTTGCGAGCGTGCGGATGAATCCTCAGATGCATCGTCGGCGATTGTCGATAATTTTTCGGCGGGCTCAGCAGCGGCAGATTCGCTGTCAACGCCCTGTGTATCGAGATTATTGCTGACTTCAGTATCAATATCTTCGACGATTTCAACTTCAGTCTCGGCCGACTCAGCTTCTGCGCGCTCTTTTTTTTGTGTTTCTGGTTTTGGTGTCGGTACTGACATAACCGCAGCTTGTGCCGATTGCTTTTCGTGCACTTCGGTATCGGCCAATGACGTTGACTGTGGTGATGCCGGCTGGGTGTTGGATTTATTTATGGCAATCGAACGGCTGGATAAATTGGTTTGGGCGTTAAAAACCTGCAAGCAGGCGCCGCATCGCACGGATCCATTTGCCATGGCAAGCTGGTCTGTTCTGACTCGAAAAAAAGTAGAGCAGTTAGGGCATTTGGTAATGAACGAGTCAGCCATGGCTGATGAAATTCCTTCGCGGTTTACTGAACGTCTTTTTCAGTGGTGAAAATAACGTCGCAGGCTTATCGATAATAGATGTAGTGGCGCAAAATTTTAAGAAAGCTATGTGGCGAAAGCAACGCCACCCGTTGTCGATGGTCCGCCTTTTAACAACAGTGAATCATAACAACAAATAACGACTGCAAATAACGACAACAAAAACAAAAAATTTCATGCAGATGCTATCTTGATTTTAGCCGTTAAAACCTTAAATAGTGCACAAAAATTTAATAGCCAAAGCGCTGAGCGATTACCGCCGAACGCCACTTAATCGCACCCAGCCATCAAGTTCGGTAACAGGATCAAACTGAATCCAGTTTTTATAGGCATCGATTACGGTCTCAGCCTGATAGCTAAGAATGCCAGAAAGAACCAGAGGTCCGCCCTGTTTTAGTCGCGCCACAATTTGCTCACTTAGATCACACAATGGGCCAGCTAAAATATTAGCGACTACCATATCGTATTGTGGTTCTAGGTCGGCAGGTTCGGTGGTGACTGAGTATTGGCTGGCGTCGATGTTGTTTGTCGTAGCGTTGTTTTCGGTGGCGACCAATGCTTGTGGGTCAATATCTAGTCCGTGCATTTTTTTTGCGCCTAATAGCAGCGCGGCTAAACCTAAAATTCCGGAGCCGCAGCCGTAATCTAAAACCGACTCGTCACCTTTGATTTTTTCATCGAGCCACTGCAAACACAAAAAGGTGGTTGGGTGCGTGCCTGTACCGAAGGCTAGGCCGGGGTCGAGCTTTAAATTAACCGCGTTAGCGTTTGGTGCTTCTGTCCAAGAAGGGACGATCCACAATCGCTGACCGCATTCGATCGGCTGGAAGTTGCTCATCCATTCTCGTTCCCAATCTTTATCTTCAACAATTTCGGTTAGAATTTTGCCTGCTGTCAGTTGCTGGTCTGTAATCAGCTGCTGCATCTGTTCAACTAGGCTGGCCGCGTCGATGTCATGTTCGAACAGGCCTTGGATGGTGGTTTGTTGCCATAACGGTGTGGTGCCTCGGATCGGCTCAAATACCGGCTGGTCTTTACTGTCGAGCAAGGTTACAGCTTGGCAACCGGCCAGCAGTAACGCGTCTTCTAGCAAATCGGTATGGTCGGGTGTTGTCGGTATTTTAATTTGTAACCAAGGCATTGTTGTTTAAACCACATTGTTTATTTTAAAAAGGAATAAAAAAAGGGCGATTATCATCACCCTTTTTGAATTAGCAATAGCAAAGAGAATTTACTCGATTTATTGCTCTTCTGCGAGCTTATGTTCAAGGTAGTGAATGTTTACGCCACCCTTTTTAAAGCCTTCGTCGTTGACCAACTCTTTTTGCAGATCGACATTGGTTTTAATGCCTGCAACCACAAGTTCATCTAAAGCGGAGTTCATTCTGGCAAGTGCTTCGGCACGGCTCGGTGCAAAAGTAATCAGCTTACCAATCATTGAATCATAGTAAGGCGGTACAGAATAACCGCTATAAATGTGCGAATCCCAACGTACACCTAAACCACCTGGTGGGTGGAATTGGGTGATGCGGCCAGGTGATGGCATAAAGGTTTTTGAGTCTTCGGCGTTAATACGACATTCAAAAGCATGGCCAGAAATAACAATCTGATCTTGGCTGATAGAAAGCGGCTGACCAGAGGCAACTAGCAGCTGCTCTTTAATAATGTCGACACCAGTGACCATTTCAGAAACAGGGTGTTCAACCTGAACTCGGGTGTTCATTTCAATAAAGTAGAAATGTCCGGCTTCGTATAGAAACTCAAAGGTACCAGCGCCACGGTAGTTAATATCGATACAGGCTTTAACACAGGCTGCTTGAACCTTGGCGCGTGCTTCTTCATCGATACCAGGAGCCGGAGCTTCTTCTAAAACCTTTTGGTGGCGACGTTGCAACGAACAGTCGCGATCACCTAGGTGAATCGCAGAGCCTTGACCATCAGAAATCACTTGAATTTCAACGTGACGTGGATTGGTCAGGAATTTTTCCATATAAACAGTGCCGTCACCAAAGGCTGATTTCGCCTCGGTTTGTGTCACTTCAATGGAGCTCATTAATTCAGCTTCATTATGAACAACGCGCATACCACGACCACCACCGCCAGCAGCAGCTTTAATGATCACCGGATAGCCAATGCGTTGTGCAATGGTTTTACACTGAGCTTCGTCTTTCGGTACAGGGCCGTCAGAACCAGGTACTGTCGGTACGCCAGCTTCTTTCATGGCTTCAATGGCTGAAACCTTGTCGCCCATTAAGCGAATAACATCGGCAGTGGGGCCAATAAAGGTAAAGCCAGAGTTTTCGATTTGTTCGGCAAAGTCAGCACGTTCTGCTAAGAAGCCGTAGCCAGGGTGGATAGCATCGGCGTGAGTCACTTCTGCTGCGGAAATAATCGCAGGAATATTCAGATAGCTGTCAGTCGAAGAGGCTGGGCCAATACATACGGCTTCGTCGGCTAGTTTGACGTGTTTTAAGTCACGGTCGGCGGTGGAATGCACAGCAACAGTCTTAATGCCGAGCTCTTTACAGGCGCGCAAAATGCGCAACGCAATTTCGCCTCGGTTTGCAATTAGAACTTTAGTTAGCATAGTCAAACTCCGATCAGCTGATCGTGATTAGCGGTTGGTCGAATTCTACAGGTGAACCATCTTCAACAAGAATGGCAGTCACAGTACCGCTTCTGTCTGCTTCAATTTGGTTCATCATTTTCATAGCTTCAACAATACAGATGGTATCGCCAGCACTAACCTGTTGGCCGACTTCGATGAAAGACGGGCTAGTTGGTGATGGTGAACGGTAGAAGGTACCAACCATTGGTGATTTAACGGCATTGACTGAGTTGTCTGCTGCCGGTGCAGCTTCTGCTACAGGCGCGGCTGGTACAGCAACTTCGGCAGCAGGAGCGCTGACGGGTGCTGCAGCGTATTGTAGAGGGGCTGCCGCTGCTAAACGAGAATTACGGCTAATGCGAATTGATTCTTCGCCTTCAGCAATTTCAATTTCGTCAATGTTCGATTCTTCTAATAGCTCTATCAGTTTTTTAACTTTACGAATGTCCATTGTTTACCTCAACAATAAAATGAGTCAGAAATTTATTTCAGCAGCTGGTCGGCTGCTGTCAGTGCTAATGAATAGCTGTTTACGCCAAAGCCAGCGATGACACCACTGGCAAGGTCGGATAAATAAGAATGCTGTCTAAATTCTTCCCGTGCATGAACATTCGAAAGGTGCAGTTCAATAAACGGAATGTTAACACCGGCTAGAGCATCGCGAATGGCAATGCTGGTATGAGTAAAGGCGCCAGGGTTAATTAGGATAAAATCGATTTCATCGGTCATGGCCTGATGAATACGGTCGATGATGACACCTTCATGATTTGATTGAAGGTGGCTGAGTTCATGGCCTAAGCTTTGGGCTTGTTCGGTGAGTTGCTTGACGATATCGGTGAGCGTGGTGTCACCATAAATTTCCGGTTCGCGGCGGCCTAATAAGTTCAAATTAGGGCCGTTTAGAAGCAATAACGTCGCCATAAAGTTCCTAGGGGTCAATATTCAGACTGGTTAACTTGTCGCTAAAATCATCGAATTGGCGACTATCGAAACAAGATAATGTTCCTTTGAGTCGAATACAACCAAGTTGTTGAATATTAGTTGTGATTTTTAGTTAATAGATAAGGGTCGTCGCTTAGAATTCGCTTGGATGGTTAATAAAGTTGCCAGTTTTACCGATGTTTACAGCCATTCAATCGCTGGCGCCAACGTTGACTCGGTATTGACCTCATACTTTAATTTTACATAGCGATAATACTTAAGTATGAACGTTTTAGATGGTGTTATAGTGCTCGTCAGTCGGTGGCTGTGAGTCAGGTAACGGAAACGCCGTATCGTCGTTACGCATAAACAGGCCAGTCGCAGACAATAGACTCAGTAATTGATGCTGTAACGTTAAAACAAAAATTGAAAAGCATGGCAAGTGACCTCAAGTTGGGTGGATAAAGCTAAAATCATCGCTCACCTCAGCACATAACATGCAGGAGTATAAATAGGATGAACGCTAAGTTAGAGCAACTGTGGCAGAGCATTCGTGAAAAAATAAAGTTTGGTCGGCCAAGTTGGATGACGGTTAAGGCATCAAAAGGCTGGAAGAAGCCGATTGGCTATTCACTTATCGTTATCCTTATTATTTGGGTTGCACTGGCAATCTATTGGAGTCAGGAACCGAAGTACCAAGATGTGGTGAGCTTGGCGCAGCGCTCAGTTGAACAGCAGGGGCAAACCATGGTGGTTGGCTATACCACAGCATTTACCCTCAAGCATCTGACCGATACGTTGCTGAATAAGCCAGGTGGTTATTTGTCGAATGACGTCATGCCGCCATCGGTATTTTTAGATAACATGCCCAATTGGGAATTCGGCGTGGTTATCCAGCTGCGTGATTTATCACGCGCGTTGCGTAAAGACATGAGTCGTTCACAATCGCAGTCCACAGAAGATGTTGATTTGGTTGAAGCCGAGCCGCTGTATCATTTCAATAATGACAGCTGGATTTTGCCAGCAACTGAAGGTGAATACCGCAAAGCGGCACGCTATATCGATCAATATTTACAGCGCCTTGCCGACCCTGTTGAAGGTGATGCTCAGTTCTATGCTCGAGCAGATAATTTATCCAGCTGGTTAAAAGATGTAGAAACTCGCTTAGGTTCGTTATCTCAACGGCTTAGTGCCAGTGTTGGTCAAACACGCTATAACACCGATTTGGCTGGCGAACGTAATGCCTCGCAGTCAACACCGGTAAGCGAGCAAGCTCAGGTGAAAACGCCGCGCTTTGAAGTGGATAATATTTTTTATGAAGCCAGAGGCTATAGCTGGGCGCTTATCCATGTATTACGCGCCATCGAGGTCGATTTTGCCGATGTGCTAGAAGATAAGACCGCCTTGGTGAGTTTGCAGCAAATTATTCGTGAGTTGGAATCCACGCAAGAAACCGTTTGGTCGCCGTTCATTATGAATGGTTCTGGCTTTGGTATGTTGGCGAATCATTCGTTGGTGATGGCCAATTATATATCGCGGGCGAATGCCGCCATTATCGACTTAAGAGAGCTGCTTGATAAGGGCTGATGTTGAGCAACAAATAAAAAAGCGACCCGTTGGTCGCTTTTTTATTGCTGAGCGATTGTTATTCGCTGATCTGACTAAAGCGCTCAAAATAATCTGGGAAGGTTTTCGCCGTGCAGCCTGGGTCATTAATGATGACGCCATCGGTAGCAAAGGCCGCTAGTGAAAAGCACATCGCAATGCGGTGATCGTTATAGGTGTCGATTGCCGCGCCATGAACCTCTTTGCTCGGAGTGACTGAAATGTAATCCAAGCCATCTTCAACGCGCACACCTAATTTACGTAGTTCTGTTGCCATCGCTTCAATGCGGTCAGTTTCTTTAACTCGCCAGTTGTAGATATTGCGAATGGTGGTGGTACCTTCGGCAAAAAGTGCGGCAACAGCAATGGTCATCGCTGCGTCAGGAATGTGGTTTAAATCTAGATCTATGGCTTTGAGTGGGCCGTCGGCTGAGACTTCGATCCAGTTTTCAGACCAGGTCACCTTGGCGCCCATCTGTTCTAAAACATTGGCAAACTTGGTATCGCCCTGAACCGATGCGGTGCCTGTGCCATGAACTTTAACAGGGCCACCGCCAATCGCACCTGCGGCTAAAAAGTAGCTCGCGCTACTGGCATCGCCTTCGACTTGAATGTCACCAGGCGATACATATTGCTGTTCACCGTCGATAACGAAACGTTGGTAATTTTGGTTTTCAACCGTGACACCAAACTGCTGCATGACGTTTAGGGTGATGTCGATGTAGGGCTTGGAAACCAGCTCGCCAATCACTTCAATTGTGATTGCCTGTTTTAGTAGCGGGGCAGCCATAAGTACAGCGGTTAAAAATTGGCTCGAAATACTGCCGTCAATCTTAATCGGTGCTGCGGTAAGTGTTTTTGCGTTGATCTTTAATGGCGGGAAACCCTCGTCTTTCAGGTATTCAACATCGATGCCTAAAGGTTTTAATGCATCGATAAGATCGCCAATCGGGCGTTCAAACATGCGATCTTCGCCAGTTAACTCGAACTCACCTGAGCCAATGCAAAGTGCTGCCGCTAAGGGGCGCATCGCCGTGCCGGCATTGCCTAAATAAAGAGTCTCGATTTGGCCGCTTGCGAGCGGGCCAGCTAAACCTTGTACGATGCACTCGCTACGGTCGTCGCTTAGTTGATAGTCAACGCCAAGCTGTTTTAATGCCGTAAGCATGTGGCGAATATCATCGCTGTCTAGCAGGTTAGTGACTTTAGTTTGCCCACGACACAAAGCCGCTAGCAATAAAATTCGGTTAGAAAGGCTTTTCGAGCCTGGGATAGTAACCTCGCCGGCTGCGCGGTGTAACTTGGGGAGTGCTAGAGTTTGCATGGCTTCCTGAGTGTCGTTGGCTAACAATTGTAAGAATAGGTTTTATTGTATGTCAGTTTGGCTAAGGCGACATCTTCCTAATAAAAAACACAGTGTTGTATAAATAGGAAGGGTCGCCGTGATATTAGTTGATGATCTGGAATACCTTAACAACCTTTTGCACACCACCGACTTCAGCGGCGATAGCAACGGCCTTATTGGCGGTTTCCTGCGTCACTCGGCCCATGATGTAGACCACACCTTTTTCGACAACGATGTCGAGGCTGGAGTCTGAAAAGTCATCATTGGCAAACAGTTGTGAGCGAACTTTAACGGCAAGCCATTTGTCGTTTGAGCTCACGCCAACGCCAAGGTTGGGTTCAGCCGTTAGGTGATTATGAATCGTCTTCACTTGGCTATCTTTGCTCACCAGCTGTGTTGCGAGGCTGATCATTGATTTTTCAGGTACTTGGCCTACCAACAGCACAGTGCCAACGTTGACGTGGATGTCGACATTGGCATCACGAAAACGCGCATCGTATTTGGTAAGGTTGACCTGCAACCGCGCGCGGGTGTTTTTGTCATCTAACGCTTCGCCCATGGTGCGTTCTTCTGGGTTTGTCGTAATCGGCTGTTCGATGAAAGGGCTGGTAATGGTCGCACAGCTGGTGAGAGCCAGCACCATAGACAGCGCGATCAGCGACAGTGCTTGGTTGATTCGTACTGGGCTCGTTCTATTGATCATTATAGGTCACTCCCAAAGATGGTGTTTTCTATCAGCTCTACTAGGCAGTTGAGCAGTAGGTGATGGCTAAGTTGTACTGGTCCAATACGTTCGCTTTCAATACGCAGTTCAATATCGTTATCTGCTAACAAGGTGGCGACATCGCCGCCCGTGCCGCCGGTCAGTGCGATAACGGTAGTGCCTTGATCGTGCGCTGCTTGAATGGCTTTAATCAACGCCGACGCAGTACCAGTAGACGAGACCAGCAAAAGAATATCTCGTTCGTTACACAAAGAATGAATTTGATGGGCATAGATGTCAGCAGGGCCATTGAAGTTGGAAATGGCGCTGGTCATTAGGCCGTCGCTATTTAATACGATGGCAGGCAGGCCAGGTCGCTCGCGTTCAAATCGGCTTAGCATGCGTACTGCAAAACTGGCTGCGGTTGCACCAGAAACGCCCATGCCGCAGACGGCTATTTTTCCATCATTAAGCAAGCATTCTGTCATCACATCGCTGGCATGTATCATCAGGTCCGAGAGTGTTTCTGCCGCCATTTGGAATGTTTCTAGCGACTGACCAATATGCTCAACGATCAGGTTTTGAGGATTCATAATGCTGCTTGAAAAGCTCCTTGTAGCCACTCAATGTTATTGTTGGCATCAATGCCAATGACGTCGAACCGCATGTAGAGTCGGTTCAGCGCTGGATTTTCTAATATAAAGTATTGTGCCGTCTTTGCGATCTTTTTTTGTTTTGCTTTGGTGACACTGCTGGCGGCGCTGCCAAAGTTTGGATTGGAACGAAAGCGCACTTCAACAAATATTAATTCGTTTTTGTCACGACAAATTAGATCTATTTCACCAAAGTGCGAGTGAAAGTTTTGCGCGATCAGCTGGTAACCGGCATTTAATAAATGCTCTTTAGCCAGCTGTTCGCTGCGCTCACCCTGAGTTAAGTGAGCCGGCTTATTCGACATTCTCTAGTTCGGTATTCTCTAGGTCGACGTCTAGAGTTTGCTCGTCGTCGGCGCTTTCTAAATTAGGTTCTTGCAGCGGCGCCGGTATCGCGATGCCGTTTTTGATCTGTGCCCAATCTAACTGACGCTTAATGCGACCATTGTCAGACATAGACAGTAAGCCAGTAACGCCATGGATTCTGACATCGTTGAAAACGGACATCTGCGGTACGCGCGGATACAGCTTGTACGCGTCGGTGCCTAATGCCACTAGAGAGGCGTAATCATCAACGCTGCTAGGAAATGCCAGCGATGCCTGTTGTTTTTCTGCCGAGTCATATAGGCGCCAAGGCATTTCGACGAAATGGACATCGTTTAGATCGCGATCTTTGTCCTGATTCAGTTCGCCGGCATAGATATTCGATGTGGCGACGATGCTAATGTCGGCTGCACGCTGGTAGTTTAAGATAGGCTTTAGCTGACGCGCCTGATCAGGGAAGGCGACCATGAAAATCATATCGACATCTTGACGACGGCGGAATTCGAATTCCAAGTCGGCATCTAATAGTCGAGCCAATTGAATGTGGCGGCGCTCGCTATTAGAGATGTTCAGTGCGTACTTTACGCTGTAAAGGTACTGGTCAGGACGGTTGAATCGAGCCTTGCTGGTGATGGTGCCGCCGAGTAGTTCCCAGCGGGTAATGAAGGCGTCTGCGACTCGGTCGCCCCACTGCGTAGCAGGTGACACCACCATAATATTGCGAGCGCCTTGCAGCCAGATATCTTCGGCAATCTGAATGGCTTCATCTTCTGGTGCGAGTCCAAACTGATAAAAGTTGTTGGTTTTGGTAAAACTGTTATTGGTGTAATTCAATGCCAAGACCGGAACATCTAATTTTTGATGACGGGCAAGCTGTTCGACTTTATTTTTTGCCAACGGCCCAATAATCAGTTCGGCGCCCTCATCGACAGCGGTGTTATAGAGCTGTACGGCATCTTCAATGTTGGCGGTGTCGTAAAAAGAAATTTGTGGTACTTCTTGGCCATTTGCTTTGGCGCTGTACCAGTTTGATAGCAGTCCGTCACGAATCGCTTTGCCAGCCTGTTCAAGTGGCCCAGACAGTGGTAACAAAACCCCGATTTGCTTTGGTTGCGACAGCGTTAGCTCGCGTAGCATCTGCAAGCTATTGGGTAAGTCTTTTGCGGCAGGGTGAGATTTATTGTCGTTTTGCCACTGTTCAACCGCTTTAATCAGTTGGTCCATGTTGCTGTTTTGTTCGTGGCTGATAATTGCTAAGTCGAGCCAGCCGGTTAGGTCGGGGCTGGATTCTTGTGCTGCCAGTTTTTTGATGTCGTCTAAAGGACTGATCTGTAAGTCGAACCAAATTTGGTCTTGGTTCTCAATGCGATCTTTACGGCTTAAAACCGGTGCTAAAAAGATACGTTCTCGCGCTGCGGCCAATGGCTTGCCAGACAGTTCTAGTGCTTGGGCGCGCATTTTTCCGATTTCGATTTGCTGTTCAAGTGGCAGGCCATCTAACAGATAGGCGTATTCGTTATTGATCCATCCGAGAGCCTCTTGGCCTTTTCCTGTTGCCAGAGAAACACGCGACTGGCTTAATACATAGCGCGTTTGCTGGGCAATGCTGAGCTGATTGAAGTTTAAACCACCTAAAATAGCGCTAGCCTCTTCAACTTGGTCTAAGTCGATGAGTGCCTCGGCCGCACTAATCTGCTGATTAATAAATGCCGAGTCGGCTAAGCTATCGCCTTGATCTTTGACCGGTGTCGTGCCGCAACCAGAGATAAAAAGAGCAAAGAGGATGGCCGCTACAGTCGAAGCGTTTCGAAGTGTGCCTGTTAGCGATTTCATATGAGTCAACATAAGCCCAAGTCAGTTTGAGAAGTCAGCACGCATTTTACTCGGTAATGACAGCAAAAGTCATCGCCGAAACACAACAAGCTTGTAAGAGGTAAGAAAATGGAAGCCACCGCCGTTCGTCGAGGCACGCTTTATATTGTCGCAACGCCCATTGGCAACCTTGCCGACGTGACCGAACGGGCCAGAGCCGTACTCAACAGTGTCGATCTGATTTGCTGTGAGGATACTAGGCACAGCCAGCGGCTGATGGAACATCTGGGTTGTAAAACACCGCTTATCTCCTTGCATGAGCACAACGAAAGAGAGAAGTCATCGTTGATTGTCGGTAAGTTGAATGCTGGCGATTCTATTGCGTTAGTCAGCGATGCTGGCACGCCTCTGATTTCTGACCCGGGTTATGTGTTGGTTAATCAGGTTGTCGAAGCAGGCTTGCCGGTGGTGCCGGTACCGGGCGTGAGTGCGGTTATCAGTGCGCTCTCGGTAGCTGGCTTACCAACCGATCGCTGGTATTTTGAAGGCTTTTTGCCGAGCAAAACAGGTGCGCGAGTAAAGCGAATGGCGCAATTGGCTAATAACCCTGAAACACTAGTGTTCTATGAAAGCAGCCATCGCATCGTTGCTTCGCTGGAAGATATGGTGTCTGAATTTGGTGCCGACCGTCCTGTCTGTGTCGCGCGTGAATTAACCAAAACCTTTGAGACCACTCTTCGTGGCACGCTTGAACAGGTTTTGCAGCAGGTGCAAGCAGACCGAAACCAGCAAAAAGGTGAATTCGTTGTCGTGCTTGGCGGAGCTAAAGCTCTAGAGCAAGGCGAAGAAGATGAGCGAGCCTTTCGCTTAGCGGCGGAATTAAAAGCCGTTATGCCACCTAAAAAAGCAGCAGCATTGGTCGCAGATACTTTCGGTGGCCAAAAGAAAGTCTACTACCAATACATTATTAATTTAGAGCAGTCGGAATAGGTCTGTCATAGTTGTGAGGACTGCTGTGTTCTAAGTTCACGCCAAGCGAATAAAGAACCAGAGGTAAGATTTACTTGCCTTATGGATAAAAATCGGTATTTTGCAGCCCCGAGAATCAGTTAGACAGTCGCCGCTCGCTTGCGAGGGGAGGAAAGTCCGGGCTCCATAGGGTAGGGTGCCAGATAACGTCTGGGCGGCGAAAGCCGACGGCAAGTGCAGCAGAGAGAAGACCGCCTCAGGTTTCGGCCTGCGGTAAGGGTGAAAGGGTGCGGTAAGAGCGCACCGCAACACTGGTAACAGTTGTTGGCGAGGTAAACCCCACTTGGAGCAAGACCAAATAGGATTCCATTAAGGCGTGACCCGCGCTGGAATCGGGTAGGTTGCTTGACTGCATGAGTGATTGTGCAGCTAGATGAATGACTGTCCACGACAGAACCCGGCTTATCGACTGATTTTCAATTATGCCTGCAAGCCTTTAGCGAGGCTTGCAGGCAGTCCTTCTTTTTTATTCCTACTTTTTCTTTCGGTTTGTGATTTTTATAGTCGCCTATCTCTTATTGACTCTGTTTAGCTCTCGTTTTAGTTCTGTTGAGTTAATGAGGTATTCGCTATTTCGCTATATATAAAGGTATACATCTGATTGCTTGCAGGAAGTCCGCTTCATACATTGGTATGAGTTGGTTACTGCCTATCTGTTTCAAAAGTAATACATACCTCATGTAGTACTTTAACTTCTCTTGCTAACGCTAAGGTCTTGAAGACTTTTGGTTTGTTAGTGCTTGCTAACTTTGTTTATCGTTTTGTGAACCTGTTCCTAAGCTTATGTTTTGTAAGGTTTTTTGTATCGCTTATTGATAGTGAACGCTTGCTTGTGGTTGACAGTGCAACTATAGTGTCGAAATGTGGAGAAAAGTGGTTTTTTGTGGATTCTTTAGATCGAATCAAAGCCGCAAGCTGCTAGGTTAGCAACTGCTAACTTGGTGCAAACATAAACGAAACTGGGGACTGACATGGCACTGAGCGATAGCGTTATGCTGCGTGGTGTTCACTCTTTGGCGTTAGACGCCAAGGGGCGTATTGCTGTGCCTAGCCGTTACCGTTCTATGTTGGAGGCCGCATCGGCCAACCAGTTAGTGATTACTATCGATACAGAATCAAAATGCCTGCTTATTTATCCGTTGAGTGAGTGGGAGCTTGTGCAAGAAAAAATATCTTCCCTTTCAAGCTTTAATAAAGCTGCTCGCCGATTGCAGCGTTTGTTGCTGGGTTATGCGACCGACGTTGAAATTGACGGCTCTGGCCGATTGTTGATTTCCGGGCCGTTAAGAGAGCACGCAGAGTTAGAGAAGAAGGTGGTTCTTCTTGGGCAGGGCAATAAGTTTGAATTATGGTCAGAGTCTATTTGGCAGCAAACGCGAGATGCCTACATTGCTGAGGCTGGAAGTGACGCTACGATGACCGAAGAATTGGAGCAAATATCATTATGAGTGCGCCAATGACGGAGCAATTTTCACACGAAACCGTATTACTGCATGAGACAGTCGATGCGCTACAGCCAAAAGATGGCGTCTATATAGACGGCACCTTTGGTCGTGGCGGTCATACTCGGTTGTTGCTGTCGAAAGTTTCGCCAAATTCAACCCTAATCGTTTTTGATAAAGATCCGCTCGCCATCGCTGAAGCGCAAAGTTTAAAAGCAGAAGACGACCGCGTTCAGATTATCCAAGCAGGCTTCGCGCAAATGGCGCAAGAAATTGAGCAGCGCGGCTTGTCTGGTCAAGTCGATGGTATTTTGCTGGATCTTGGCGTGTCTTCACCGCAGTTGGATGATGCCAGGCGTGGCTTTAGCTTTATGTCCGACGGGCCATTGGATATGCGTATGAATCCAGACACTGGTATGAGTGCCGCCGATTGGATTGCCAATGTTCGCGAAGATGACTTAGCTAATGTTTTGTTTCAATACGGTGATGAGCGTTTTAGTCGGCGTATTGCTAAGGGCATTGTGATGGCTCGTCAGCAGCAAGCGATTACACGTACCTTGCAATTGGCTGAAATCATTAAGGCCTCGCACCCTAAGTGGGATCACAAAAAACACCCGGCAACGAAATCATTTCAGGCGATCCGTATCTTTATTAATGGTGAATTAGATGAGCTGGATGCAGTGCTGCAAGGTTCATTGAAAATATTAAAACCGGGCGGTCGATTGGCGGTGATTTCGTTTCACAGTTTAGAAGATCGAGCGGTTAAGCAGTTCATTCGTTTGCAGGCCAATGGGCCGGAATTGCCACCGGGCTTACCAGTGATGGAGTCAAGCATCGAGAAGCTATTGAAGCCGGTTGGCAAAGCAATTAAGCCGAGTGCGCAAGAGGTTGCTGTTAATGTGCGTTCGCGCAGTGCCACCCTAAGAATTGCGGAGCGGCTTTAATGGCTGCGGCATCGCCACGATTGAATTTGCTGTTAATAGCAGGCTTGGTTGCGTTGCTGTTAATGACCACCTTCCAAATAGTCGCCGTGACTTATCAAACGCGACATCAGTTTGCGTCGTTAGAGCAGATGCGTGATCAGCTGCGAGCGATGCAAGAAGAGTGGGGCAAATTATTGTTGGAAGAAAGTGCGTTTTCTTCACCTTCTCGGGTTGAGCGAATTGCACGAGAAGAATTAAACATGGTGTTGCCGGACGTGGCAAACACAAAACAGTTACAAAGCTTGGAGTAAAGCGAGTCTTTATGAAGCAACTCAGTTGGCGTTACATGACTATCCAAATACTGTTGCTGGCATTGCTGTCAGTGACGGTTTGGCGCGTCGTGTATTTGCAGGTGTTGCAGAAAGACTTTCTGATCTCGGAAGGCACATCGCGCTGGCAGCGAGTTGAAGTCGTTACTGCGCCGCGAGGCATGTTGTCTGATCGTTACGGAAAACCCGTTGCGGTGAGTACGCCGGTTGTGTCTTTGTGGGCAGACCCTAGAGAATTGAATAAAGAAGACATTCCGCAATTGGCGAAAGCGGCAGGTGTCAGTGAAGGCACATTGCGCTTTAGAGCCGATCAACACCGAGCCTTTATGTATATTCGTCGCCAAGCGACACCGGAACAAGCTGAGGCGGTTTTAGATTTAGGTTTGAAAGGCGTTTACGGCCGCCCCGAATACAAACGTTATTATCCTGCCGGTGAAGTTGCCGCTCAGGTGGTTGGCTTTACCAATGTTGATGACAAAGGCCAAGAAGGAATAGAGCTGGCATTTGAGCAGCAGTTGGCAGGACAGGCAGGGAAAAAAGAAGTGATTCGGGATTTGCTTGGTAGGTCGGTTCGCGACATTGGCGAATTGGCAGCGGCTCAACCCGGCAATAATTTGAATTTAACTATCGACTTGAGGCTGCAATATCTCGCCTATCGAGAGTTAAAATCAGCAATAGCAAGAACCGGAGCCAGCTCCGGTTCTGTGGTTATGATGGATGTGCACAGCGGCGAAGTCTTAGCGCTGGTTAATCAGCCTGGCTACAACCCAAACGACCGTTCCAGCATTACACCAGAAGCGCTGCGGAACCGAGCGGTCACCGATGTTTATGAGCCCGGCTCGATTATGAAACCCTTTACTATGGCGATTGCTTTAGAGCAGGGATTAGTCAGCCCAGACAGTGCTATCAATACTAGTCCTGGGCGTTTGCGCTTAGGTCGTTTTACGATTCGTGATTTTAGAGATTACGGCACATTGACGGCAACCGAAGTGATTCAAAAATCGTCCAATGTCGGCATCGTCAAAATTGCAAAAGATTTAGATCGCGACGTGTTTTGGCAAACGCTTTACGACTTTGGTTTGGGCACTACCGCAGGCGTAGGCTTCCCAGGTGAAGCTTCAGGTTCTTTGCCAAACCCAATGCGTTGGGATGAAGTACGTCAAGGCGCGCTGGCTTATGGTTATGGTTTATCTGTTTCACCGATCTTAATGGCGCAGGCTTACGCGACGCTCGCTAATGATGGCAAGCGTGTGCATGCCAAGCTCATTCAAGGTATTTCGCCGTTTGATGATGATCAGCAGGTGGTTTCCAAAACCACGGCTAACCAAGTTATCGATATGATGAAAACGGTTGTTGAACCTGGTGGTACCGCTCGCCAAGCGAAGCTCGACTGGTACTCGGTGGCGGGTAAAACCGGCACCAGCCATAAGGTTGGTGCAGAAGGTTATGAAGATGCGAAATATGTTTCTTCTTTTGTTGGTATTGCACCGGCTAACGATCCGCAGATTGTCACCGTCGTGTTTATTAATGAGCCGCCGCAAGACTCCTATTACGGTGGTGAAATTCCGGCGTCGATCTTTAACGGTTTAATGAGCCAAGCACTGCCGCTGTTGAATATTCCCAGTGATCAGTCTCCATTAGCAAGAGGAGCTTTATAACATGATTGCGATGATGGATTGGCTGCCAGAATACCCAGAGTTGGCTGGCGTAAAAGCGATACAGCTAACCACTGACAGCCGCGAAGTCACTAAAGGCTCAATTTTTATTGCGCTAAATATAGAAAGCTACGCTCGTGATGGTCATGACTTTATTGAGTCTGCAATCGATCAGGGCGCAGTGGCGGTATTGTGTGAGCGAGCATTAAAAACGGCGATTAATACCGCTGTGCCTATTTGTGTTGTCGCCGATTTAAAACAGCGACTAGGTGATCTTGCGCATCGTTTTTATGGCTCGGCGAGCGAAAAATTAAGCATGATTGGTGTCACTGGCACCAATGGTAAAACCTCTACCTGCCAATATATTGCGCAATCACTAGATTATTTGGGTAAGCGCTGCGGTGTGATCGGCACCAATGGCCAAGGTTTGTGGGGGCAACTAACGGATACGTTAAATACCACGCCAGATATCATTCGCTTGCACTCAGAAATTACTCGCCAGCAACAGCAGGGCGCTGAATATTGTGCGATGGAAGTATCGTCGCATGGTTTAGACCAAGGTCGTGTTGATGGCATTCAATTTTCAACAGCGGTGTTTACCAACCTCAGTCGTGACCATCTCGATTACCACAAAACTATGCAAGCTTACGGCGATGCTAAGTGGCAATTGATGTCTTGGCCTAAGTTGAAAAACGCGGTGGTTAATCTTGATGATGAGTGGGTGCAGCAGCATTTGGATTCTATTAAAGCTGAACACACTTACACCTTTAGTTTAAGTAAACCGGCGGACTTTCAAGTCACCGAGATGCGATCGCATACCGCAGGTATCGACGCGACAGTTAAAACAGCCGAAGGCAGTGTCAATCTCAACTTACGCTTACTCGGTTCATTCAATTTAAGCAATGCGCTAGCGGCATTTGCAGTATTAATGGCAGAGGGTATTCCGTTAAATACTGCTGCGCGGGTGATTTCTAATTGCGCGCCGGTGAAAGGTCGCATGGAAATGATTCGTCTGCCTTATGCACCGACGGTGGTGGTCGACCATGCTCACACACCCGATGCTTTAGCGAATGCATTAACCGCTTGTCGCGATCATGTCGACGGTCGTTTAGGTGTGATCTTTGGTTGCGGTGGTGATCGCGATAAGGGCAAACGTCCAGAGATGGCGAAAATTGCAGAGCAGTATGCTGACTTTGTTGTGGTGACTGACGACAATCCGCGTACAGAGCAATCGAACGAGATTATTAACGATATTTGTCAGGGCTTTAATCAACCACAAGCCCATAGCATTATTCCAGATAGAGCCGAAGCGATTACCCAGACACTGGATAGCTGTGGCGAACATGACGTGCTGCTGATTGCAGGCAAAGGTCATGAAAGCTACCAAGAAATCGACGGCATAAAACATCCGTTTTCTGACCAAGAAGTCGTGCGCAACTGGCAGGAGTCTCATGATGTGGACTGATCCTACCTTAGCCGAATGGGCTGCTAGAACTGACGGTCAGTTGATCGGCGAAGATAAAGTCATTGCTGGACTTTCAACTGACAGCCGCTCGACGCAAGCAGGCGATATCTATTTGGCGATTCGTGGTGAATCGTTCGACGGTCATCAATACATTCAGCAAGCGATAGCCGCTGGCGCGATTGCAGTTGTCGCAGAACAGCCGCAAACCATCGATGACAGCATTAGCCAGCTTATTGTGCCTGATAGCAAGCGAGCGCTAGGTTACTTGGCAGGCTTGCTGCGCGACCGTTTTCAGGGTCAGGTGATTGCCTTAACTGGCAGTGTTGGCAAGACCAGTACGCGCGCCATGCTGGAAAATATTTTGAGCCGCCAAGCGAATTTGTTAGCCACGCAAGGCAACTTTAATAACGACATTGGCGTGCCGAAAACTTGGTTCCGTTTAACCGATCAGCATCAGCAAGCATTGATCGAAATGGGCGCCAATCACCAGCAAGAAATCGCTTGGTTGTGTGAGTTTTCCAAACCCAACATTGGCTTGTTGCTTAATGCTGGGCAAGCCCATACAGAAGGGTTTGGCGGTTTAGCAGGCGTACGCCAAGCCAAGGGCGAAATTATCGACGGCACACTCGACTCTGGTTGCTGTGTGTTAAACAGAGATGACCCTGCTTTTGAACAATGGCAGCTTCGAGCCGGTGCCAAAAAAGTCATTACCTTTGGTCGTGACGCACAAGCCGATGTGCAATTACTCCGTTATCAGTTAGCACCGTTGGGTAGCGAGTTTTGTTTGGCAACACCTAGCGGTGAAGTCACCATTGCTTGGTCGATGATTGGTGAACACATGGCATTAAATGCAGCGGCTGCAACGGCAACCGCGTTAGCCGCTGGTGTCACTCTTAATGATATTTGTAGCGGCTTACAAAGCATGGCGGCAGAGCCTGGTCGGTTGGAGCCAGTGGTTTCAAATTTTGACGGCCCATTAATTAATGATGCGTATAACGCCAACCCAGAATCATTTAAAGCGGCGATCGATGTATTAAGTGCCATGAGTGGCCAGCCAATTTTAGTGGCCGGAGACATGGCTGAGTTGGGTGACGATATCATCGCCATGCATCAGCAGGTCGGTCAGTATGCAAAAGAAAAAGCCATTACCGTACTGAGCGTCGGTCGTTATGCGCAGTACATTTCAGACAGTGCAGATGGGTCTTGTTTTGGTTCTATCGAACAGCTTATCGCCGCCTTGCCTGAACAGTTAAATTCACAAACGGCGGTATTAATTAAAGGCTCTCGCAGCGCGGGCATGGAACGCGTAGTCGATGCTTTAAGAAGGAGTAATTAATGTTTGTTTGGCTAACCCCTTATCTTATGCAATTAGATGCGGGCTTTGGTGTGCTGCAATACCTAACGGTGCGTGCAATCTTTGGTGTGTTGACCGCATTGGGCGTTTCGTTAGTGTTTGGCCCTAAGTTGATACGCTTGCTACACAACTATCAGATTGGTCAGTCGGTACGTGACGACGGTCCTCAAAGCCACTTGAGTAAAGCCGGTACGCCAACCATGGGTGGTGCGTTGATCCTGTTGTCGATCATTATTGCTACCTTGCTTTGGTCGGACCTTTCCAACCTTTATGTTTGGGTTACGGTGTTGGTTACCGCAGGTTTTGGTTGCATTGGTTGGGTAGATGATTACCGCAAGGTGGTGCAAAAAAATTCCAAAGGCTTGTCTGCAAAAGCGAAATATTTTTGGCAGTCGGTATTGGGTTTGTCGGCTGCGTTAGTGTTGTATTTCAATGCCACAACGGTTAACGAAACCACTCTGTTTATTCCGTTTTTAAAAGATGCCGCGTTGCCGCTAGGTGTTATGTTTGTCGTGCTGACTTACTTTGTCATCGTGGGAACGTCAAATGCCGTCAACCTAACCGATGGGCTTGATGGCTTGGCTATTTTGCCAACCGTTCTAGTGGGCGGTGCTCTTGGAGTGTTCGCTTATGTCACCGGTAACTCTGTTTATTCTGAATACTTACAAATGCCGTATGTCGCAGGAACCGGTGAAATTATTGTGTTTTGCGCCGCGTTACTCGGCGCGGGGCTTGGCTTTTTATGGTTTAACACTTACCCAGCGCAAGTCTTTATGGGTGATGTTGGCTCGTTGGCGTTAGGTGCAGCATTGGGTGTGATGGCGGTTATTGTTCGCCAAGAGTTGGTGCTGTTTATTATGGGCGGCGTTTTTGTTGCCGAAACCGTTTCCGTTATTTTGCAGGTCGGTTCATACAAACTGACGGGTCGCCGAATTTTCCGTATGGCGCCATTGCATCATCATTTTGAATTAAAAGGCTGGCCAGAGCCGCGTGTCATTGTGCGGTTTTGGATTGTCACTGTGATTCTTGTATTAATTGGTTTGGCTTCGTTGAAGATACGTTAATGAAAAATATCGATACCACAAAACAGTATTTAGTCGTTGGCTTAGGCGTTACAGGTGCTTCCTGTGTGCGTTACTTGGTTGCGCGTGGCTGTTCTGTTGCGGTTATTGATAGTCGTCAGGCGCCGCCAGCAAAGGCGCAGATTGAGCAAGAGTTCCCGCAGGTCATTATGCATTTAGGCGATCTGGACGCCAATATACTGTCTGCCGCCGATGTTTTAGTGATGAGTCCAGGTGTGCCGTTGGCAACTCCAGCGATCCAACAGGCAATAAATAGTGGCGTCGAAATCAGCAGCGATATCGAATTATTCTTAAACGAATTTGATGGCAAATGGGTGGCGATTACCGGCTCTAATGCTAAGTCAACAGTGACTCAGTGGCTGGGCGAAGCGCTCATGGCCGGCGGCCATAAAACCCTGATTGCTGGCAATATTGGTACGCCAGTATTAAGTGTTGTCGATCAAATGTTTGATGTCGCGGTATTGGAACTGTCCAGTTTTCAGTTGGAGTTATTATCGCAACCTGAAGCAGATGTCGCAGTGGTATTAAATATCAGTGAAGACCATATGGATCGTTACGATTCATTGGACGATTACCGCCGCGCTAAATTACGCATCTATGAAGGTGCGCATCATATGTTGGTTAATCGTGAAGACGAACTCACCTGGCCAGAAGTTAAAACTTCAAAGCAGTTAACCAGTTTTGGTTTGCACGAAACCGACCAAGGCTATGGCTTATCGTTGCATCAGGGTGAGTTGTATATTTGCCACAATGCTCAGCCTGTACTGGCTGCCAGTCAGCTTGGCTTGCCGGGTCGGCACAACCAAGCTAATGCTATGGCGGTATTGGCATTAGCCGACAGTATTGGTAACGATCGATCAGCGACACTAAGCAGTTTAAAAGTATTTAAAGGATTGCCGCACCGCTGCCAATTAGTTGCAGAAAAATCTGGTGTGCAATTTTTCAATGACTCTAAAGCCACGAACGTAGGCTCAGTGTTAGCTGCATTGACTGGCTTGGCAGACGCAGAGCATAAAAAAATTATTTTACTTGCCGGTGGCGAAGGCAAGGGGCAAAACTTTGATCCACTGATTGAACCAGTTGCAGCAAGCTGTAAAGCCGTGCTGTTGTTTGGTGCTGATCGCGAAAAAATTCAGCGGTCTTTATCGTCAGCTGAACTTGTTGAAACATTAGCGCAAGCGTTTGATCGCGCGACAGCGATCGCCCAGCCCGGCGATATTGTTTTGTTGTCGCCGGCCTGTGCCAGCTTTGATCAATTCTCTGGTTTTGCCGCACGCGGCGATGCCTTTGTTGATTTAGTGGAGGCCTATGATGACGCTCGCTAAATCGCACATGCCAATCAGTCAGCGACTGGCTCAGTATTGCCAGCCGATTGCTGCCGTTGATCAGGTGTTAGTCGCATCTGCCTGTAGCATTTTATTGTTTGGTTTGGTGATGATTGCCTCCGCCGGTATTGATGTTAGCGAACAGTTATTTGGTGTGCCTTACCATTTCGCCATGCGTCAGTTTATTTACATGGTGTTAGGTTTGTTGGCTGCCGTTCTAATATCGGTGATGCCAGTGGTGTATTGGCAAAAACTCAGTGCTGCGTTTTTGCTCATCGCCTTTTTACTGTTGTTCTTGGTTTTGATTCCTGGCATTGGTCAAGAGATTAAAGGTTCGCGCCGCTGGATCGATTTAGGTCCGTTTGGTTTTCAGCCGTCTGAGTTTGCTAAGGTCGCAATGGTGCTATATGTCAGTGCTTATTTAGTGCGACGACGAGATGAAGTGACTAGCAGTTGGGCGGGCTTCTTAAAACCAATTTTAGTTTTATCCTTTAGCGTACTTTTACTATTGATGGAGCCGGATTTTGGCTCTGTGGTTGTTATCCTTGGCACCGTGTTGGCGATGTTGTTTTTAGGTGGTGTTAAACCGGGTCAGTTTTTCTTAGCGATGATTGCTGCTTTGTCGGCCGTGGCGGTGATGGCGTTTGCAGAAAAATATCGAGTGCAACGATTGCTCGCCTTTCGCGATCCTTGGGCAGATGAAAATGTTTACGGCAGTGGCTATCAGTTAACCCAATCATTAATCGCCTTTGGTCGGGGAGAATGGTTTGGTGTCGGTCTCGGTAATTCGATGCAAAAATTGTTTTATCTACCAGAAGCACACAACGACTTTATTATCGCCATCATTGCAGAAGAGTTAGGTTTACTTGGTGTACTTATTTTATTTGCACTCTATGTGATGATGATTCGAAGAATTTTTAAAGTCGGTCGTTTAGCGGAATTAAAGAACAATCTGTTTGGTGCTTTTACTTGCTACGGCATTGGCATTTTATTTTCCGGCCAAGCCTTTATTAATGTCGGCGTAAATACAGGCTTATTACCAACTAAGGGTTTGACTCTGCCTTTAGTCAGTGCCGGTGGCACAAGCTTAATTGTCAGCATCGCACTTATTGCGCTAGTAAACAGAATTTATGCGGAAACCCTTCAACTCAAGGGTGAGAAAGAATGAGCAAAGTAATGATTATGGCCGGTGGTACCGGCGGACATATTTTCCCTGCCGCGGCTGTTGCCGAAGCGTTAGTACAGGCTGGCTATGAAGTCAGTTGGTTGGGTTCCAAACGCGGTATGGAAGGTAAGTTAGTGCCAAATATGGGTTACCAATTTTGTGGCTTGCCGGTAACGGCCTGGCATGGCGGTAAGCTTAGAAAATTAATTGCGCCGATTAATTTACTGCGCGCGTTTTTGGCTTGTGTCGCTATTTTTAAACAGCAAAAGCCTGCCGCGGTAATAGGCTTTGGTGGTTATGCCTCGGCTCCGGGTGGCGTAGCGGCATGGTTGATGAAAATACCGTTGATTCTACATGAGCAAAACGGAGTGCCAGGGCTGACCAATAAAAAGTTAGCGAGTAAAGCGCGAACGGTTTTGCAGGCGTTTCCAGATACATTCGAACAGGATTATGCCGTTGTTGGTAATCCTGTTCGCGAGGCGATGTGCCAATTTGAAAATCCAGAACAGCGCCAGTTAGGGCAATCGCAGCAGTTAAAAATTTTAGTCTTGGGTGGTTCGCAAGGTGCTCAGTCGATCAACAGTTTATTACCTGAGGCGCTGGCAAAAATGAGTTCGCTTGATGCTGTCGATGTTTGGCATCAGGCCGGTGCAAATAAGGTGGCAGACTGCCAGCAGGCGTATCAACAAAACGGAGTTGAGGCCAAGGTTGTTGAGTTTATTGACGACATGGCGCAAGCCTATCAGTGGTGCGATCTAGTCATAGCGCGTAGTGGTGCTGCCACGGTTTCGGAATTAGCCGCCGTTGGGGTCTATGCGATTTTACTGCCATACCCTTGGCATAAAGATCGTCAGCAGTTTAATAACGCCATGTGGCTATCTAAAGCTGACGCTGCAGAGTGGTATGAGCACGATGATTTAAATGCAGAAAAATTAGCCGAGCGAATTGATTATTGGCAGCAGCATCGAACGGAACTGCAAGCGGCAGCGATGAACAGCTGGCAACTGGGTGTACGAGATTCAGCCAGCCGGATATTAAAAGTTATTCAACAGATTTTACCAGAGGACAAGGCATGACATACGCCCACGCGGATTATAAAAACGGATTCCCTATACCGGAGATGCGCCGTATTAAGCGCATCCATTTTGTCGGTATTGGTGGCGTTGGCATGTGTGGCATTGCCGAAGTATTACTTAACCAAGGTTATCGTATTAGTGGTTCAGATTTACGTGAGTCGGCGACAACTAAACGACTTGCCAGCATTGGCATCGAAGTTTTTTACGGCCATCAGCAAAGCAATGTTGAAGGCTCTGATGTTGTTGTTGTTTCAACAGCCGTTAACCCTGCTAATGAAGAAGTCCGCTGGGCGTTAGAAAATCGAGTACCAGTGGTTCGCCGTGCAGAAATGTTGGCCGAACTGATGCGCTATCGTCATGGTATTGCGGTTGCCGGCACTCACGGTAAGACAACCACGACATCGTTAATGGCGTCGGTTATGACGTCAGCTGAATTTGACCCGACCTTTATTATTGGCGGCAAATTAAACAGCGCAGGCAGCAATGCCGGCTTAGGTACGAGTCGCTATTTGGTGGCCGAAGCAGATGAAAGCGACGCGTCGTTTTTACATCTTCAACCAATGACCGCCATTGTGACCAATATCGATGCCGATCACATGAGTACTTACGATGGTGACTTTGAAAAGCTAAAGCAGACCTACATCGACTTTTTACACAATGTGCCTTTTTATGGCTTGGTGGTGTTGTGCTCAGACGATGAGCATGTGCAAGCCATCATGCCATCGGTACGGCGACAGATTATTACTTATGGTTTAAATGAAAAGGCGGACTATCGCGCCATCAATATTCAAAAGCAGGGTGTACAAACGCACTTTACCGTACAGCGTAAAGGCAAGTCTGACCTGGATGTGAAACTGAATATGCCAGGCGATCACAATGTTTTAAATGCCCTTGCAGTCATTGCTGTTGCCACCGATGAAGGTGTTCAGGACGCCGATATTGTAGCTGGTCTTGCAGGCTTTAGTGGTGTTGGTCGCCGCTTTGAAGTGCATGGCGAATACCAAACCGAACGCGGCAATGTGATGTTGGTTGATGACTATGGTCATCACCCTAAAGAATTGGAAGTTACCTTTGAGGCCATTCGCACTGGCTGGCCAGAAAAACGATTAGTTGCTGTATTTCAGCCGCATCGTTATAGCCGGACACGTGACCTATATGAAGATTTTGTCGATGTTTTATCGCGAGTCGACGTGCTGTTGCTACTCGATGTTTACGCCGCTGGTGAGACACCAATTAGTGGTGCCGATGGTCGCAGCCTGTGCCGTAGTATTCGCCAGCGTGGTCGAGTCGATCCGATTTTTGTTGAAGATAAGAGCACGTTGTTATCAATTTTGACTGACGTGTTAGAAGACGGCGATTTGTTGCTGACTCAAGGTGCCGGTGATGTTGGCAACCTGTCAGTGAAAATCGCCAACAGTTTAGGGCAGAAGTAATATCTGTTAGGACAGAAGTAATATCTGGCATTCATTGGGCTAGGTAAAAAGTTACGGGTATAAAGCGTGGAGGCTCTATTAGCCGTGAATAAAATGCAAAAAACAACCAAGGCAAGAGGTGCCACTCGACGTAAAACGTCGAATAAGCGGAGGCTGAACCTGCCTTGGCGACAGTGGTTTTCCTCGGCATTAAAACCAGCCGCGGTTGTATTAATCATTGCATTGTTGGTGGTGTCGATCAGCTTTATTAAACGAATCGATTGGCAGCCTATTCCGGTACAGCAGATTAGCCTTGCGGATCCATTGGCGTATCAGGATGAACAAGGGTTACGGCAAGTTAGTGATCGTTTTATCGGTACCAGTTTGCTGTTGTTGGATATCGAAGAAGTACAGCAAAGCTTGCAACAGTTGCCTTGGGTAAAACAGGTGAGTGTTCGTAAGCAATGGCCCGGTGAATTAGAAGTGCTGATTGAAGAACATGAACCGGTTGCGATTTGGAATGGTGACCAAGTCTTGAACAGTGAAGGCGAGCCACTGGAGCGACCAGCGAATTCATTAGCATTGGCATCGTTGGTTGGACCGGTAGGAAGTGAAGTTCAGGTGATGAATCAGTACCTGCAGTTTGCCCAAGTGTTTGGGCAAGATGGCGCTCGATTACAAGAAGTGAAGATGCACCCTAGAGGCGCATGGCAATTAACATTAGAAAATGGCGTCACTATATCGCTGGGCGATGAACATCTACTGGCTAGAAGTCGCCGAGTTATGAAAGTGCTGCAATTGGAAGCCTATAAAGGCAGCAAGATTGAATACATAGATGCTCGCTATTCCAATGGCGTAGCCCTAAAAATGGCGAGTTGAACAGAGAGTTAGAGGTTATTTATGGCATCGATACATCAAGGACAATTGTTAGTTGGTCTAGATATCGGCACATCAAAAGTTGTCGCGATAGTTGGTACGGTGACCGCAGAAGGTGGTATCGAAATTATCGGTGTTGGTTCGCACCCATCGCGCGGTCTTAAAAAGGGCGTTGTGGTTAATATCGAATCAACTATTCAAAGTATTCAGCGCGCCATTGAAGAAGCTGAACTTATGTCTGGCTGTGATATTCATTCTGTTTATGTCGGTATTGCAGGCAGTCACATTAACAGCCTAAACAGCAATGGCATTGTTGCTATTAAAGAAAAGGAAGTGGTTGAGGCTGATCTTGATCGGGTGATCGACGCAGCTAAAGCGGTTGCGATCCCGGCGGATCAGAAAATTCTGCATGTATTGCCGCAGGAATACATCATCGATGCTCAAGAAGGTATTAAAGAGCCATTGGGTATGTGTGGTGTGCGTTTAGAAGCCAAAGTTCACCTAGTGACTGGTGCTCAAAACGCAGTGCAAAATATTGATAAGTGTGTGCGCCGCTGTGGTTTAGAAGTGGATCAAATTATTTTAGAACAGCTTGCCTCTGCGCAATCGGTGCTGACCGATGATGAAAAAGAGTTAGGCGTTTGCTTGGTTGATATCGGTGGCGGTACCACTGACATTGCTATCTTCACCGAAGGCTCTATTCGCCATACCGCAGTGATACCGATTGCCGGTGATCAGGTGACTAATGATATTGCTATGGCTTTTGCCACACCGACGCAGCATGCCGAAGAGATAAAAATTAAGTACGCCTGTGCGTTGTCACAATTGGCTGGTGAGCATGAAACCATCAAGGTGCCAAGTGTTGGTGATCGCAGTGCACGTGAATTGACTCGCCAAGCATTGGCCGAAGTGGTTGAGCCAAGATATGAGGAGCTGCTGTCTTTAGTTAAAGCAGAGCTTCGTCACTGTGGCTACGAAGATATGATTCCAGCCGGTGTCGTTTTGACCGGTGGTACATCGAAAATGGAAGGTGTCGTGGAACTGGCAGAAGAGGTGTTTCATGTGCCGGTTAGGCTGGCATCACCACAGGGTGTGTCCGGATTGTCCGATGTCGTGTCCAACCCCATTCATGCAACGGGCGTTGGGTTATTGCAGTATGGCTTACGTCAGTTAGCAAATGGCAAGGTCACTATGAGTTCAAGCAGTAGCAGTACAAAGAGCAAGAAAAAGAGTTCAGGTTGGCAGTCCTTTAAAGATTGGATTGCGGATAATTTTTAGTAGACGATTTTTAACAGGCGACTGTTGAAAGTGAAACGTACCGGTCAGGCGGTACCTTTTAAATTGGAGCAGGAAAATGGCAAATTTTGATTCAGATACAAAGGGAAGCGATATGTTTACATTAGTCGATGAACAACCGAATGCGATTATCAAAGTATTCGGCTGTGGCGGCGGCGGCGGGAATGCCGTTAAGCACATGCTGAATAGTCGAGTTGAGGGCGTTGAATTTATTTGCGCCAATACCGATGCGCAAGCATTACAGGATGTCTCTGCAACAACCTTATTACAGCTAGGTAACAGCATTACCCGCGGTTTGGGTGCTGGCGCGAATCCAGATGTGGGTCGTCAATCTGCGTTAGAAGATCGCGATCAGATTGCAGAAATCCTAAAGGGTGCCGATATGGTATTCATTACTGCCGGAATGGGCGGTGGTACTGGAACCGGGGCGGCACCTGTTGTCGCAGAAGTTGCTCGTGAATTAGGCATTCTAACAGTCGCGGTTGTCACTAAGCCGTTCCCGTTTGAAGGCAAGCGCCGTATGAAGGTAGCGATGGCGGGTATTGAAGAGTTGCGTCAGCATGTCGATTCCTTGATCACGATCCCTAATGAAAAGCTGCTAACTGTGTTAGGCAAAGGCGTGTCATTAATCGATGCTTTCGCTGAAGCTAACGATGTATTGTTAAATGCTGTGCAGGGTGTCGCAGATCTTATTGTCAGACCAGGTACAATTAACCTTGATTTCGCCGATGTCAGCACCGTGATGTCAGAAATGGGAATGGCGATGATGGGTAGCGGTCGGGCTTCTGGTGAAAACCGTGCCAAGCGCGCTTCCGAGATGGCCATTCGTAGCCCATTACTAGAAGATGTTGATCTGAACGGTGCCCGAGGTATTTTGGTGAATGTCTCAGCAGGTCTCGATTTAGGCCTAGATGAATTCACTGAAGTCGGCGATACTATTGAAGAATTCGCATCAGAAGATGCAACGGTTGTTGTTGGTACGGTAATCGATCCTGAATTAGAGGATGAAATTCGAGTTACTGTTGTAGCAACTGGTATTGGAGAGGTGGCCAAACCTGTCGCAGCCCCGGCTAAGCCGAAAGTCGCTGTCGATAATCGGTCATTGGACTATAAAACATTAGACCGCCCTGCAGCTCAACGATCGACTGAAAAGACTAATGATACTTCAGCGGTTAAAAATGAGGCAGAGAAGCCAGCAAAACCTGCTCGGGATTTAGACTATTTAGATATCCCAGCGTTTTTGCGACGTCAAGCTGATTAATAAATGGCCAGTGATATGGCTTTATATTAGATGTTTGATTCTGCTAAACTGTGCGGCCTATAAAATTTGGAATTGGTAGTATCACCAGATGATTAATCAGAGAACGCTTAAAAATACAATTAAGGCGACGGGTGTCGGATTACACTCGGGCAAGAAAGTATATTTAACATTAAACCCTGCTCCAGTAGATACAGGGATTGTTTTCGTTCGAACGGACTTAGACGGTCATCCTGAAGTGAAAGCCCATGCCCTGAACGTGGGTGATACAACGCTGTCTACAAACCTGGTTAATGGTGAAGCTACCGTTGGTACAGTTGAACATCTATTATCTGCCTTGGCTGGCTTAGGTATTGATAACGTACGTATTGAGTTAAGCGCTCCTGAGGTGCCGATTATGGACGGCAGCTCAGGCCCGTTTGTTTTCTTGATTCAGTCAGCTGGCGTGGTTAGTCAGCCGAAAGCTAAAAAATTCGTGCGTATTAAAAAAGATATTAGTGTTCAGGACGGTGACAAGTTTGCCCGTTTTGAACCCTATAATGGCTATCAGTTGAAGTTCACCATCGATTTCGATCATCCGGTGTTCCGCAGTCGTAGCCAAGAGGTCGTATTCGAGTTCTCTACTTCTTCGTATGTTAAAGAAGTTTCCAGAGCCCGTACCTTTGGCTTTATGCGTGATTTCGAATATCTGCGTTCTAAAAACCTGATTTTAGGCGCCAGTGTTAATAATGCTATTGCCGTAGATGACTATAAAGTATTAAATGAAGAAGGCTTACGATACGAAGATGAATTCGTAAGACACAAAGTTTTAGATGCTGTCGGTGATCTGTATCAAATGGGTCACTGCATCATCGGTCGTTTTGTTGGACATAAATCCGGCCATGGGTTAAATAACATACTTTTACGTGAGCTGTTAAACAATCCAGATTCATGGGAGTATGAGACTTTCAGTGATGAGGAGCACAGCGATGTGCCAATTGCTTACTCACCGACATTCTCTGCGAGTTGATGTAAATGAATATTATTGTCGTTAGTCGTAAGTCCGGACATTCAAAAACCATTACCGCAAAAGTTATGCTTAGTGTGTTGCTAGTAGCTTTTGCGCTGGTGGGCACAGCCTTTATTGGCGTGTATCGTTTTATTACTGAAGAGAAGTTCGTCATTATTAATGAAGACGTCGCTCAAGAATGGCAGTTCCGCATGGAAAGTCATTCATCAGAGGTAGAACGCACTCGTCTTTATACCGAAGAACAAATTAACGCGTTGCGCGTCAAAATGGTTGAGTTGCAAGGTCGGCTTACCCGTTTGGATGCACTTGGTCAGCGTTTAGTTGATGTTGCAGGCCTTGATGAAGGTGAGTTCGACTTCTCTATGCCAGTGGCTGTGGGTGGTCCAGAAACGCCTTCTATCGACTACGAAGCCCCCGATTTTGTAGGCATTCTCGATGATTTAGCTGCGTCGATTGATAATCGTAATCAACAGTTAAAAGTACTTAACTCTCTACTGGGTGATCGTGAGATTCAAAGCGAGACCTTTGTTGCTGGTCGACCTATTGTTCGAGGTTGGATGAGCTCTCGATACGGTTACCGAAATGACCCATTCACAGGTAAAAAAGCTTGGCACGATGGCTTAGATTTTGCCGGTAAAGAAGGCTCAGATATTATTGCTGTGGCCTCTGGTGTAGTGACTTGGGCTGGTCCGCGTTATGGTTATGGTAATTTAGTTGAGGTGAACCACGGTAACGGTTATGTCACTCGTTATGCTCACTGCCAGGAAATCCTAGTGTCTGTCGGTGATGTTGTGAAGAAAACAGATGTCGTTGCCTTGATGGGTAGTACGGGTCGATCAACAGGTCCTCACGTTCACTTTGAAGTTCGTATCGACGGCAAATCAGTCGATCCAAACAAATACATCAATCGAGTAGCTCGTTTCTAAGAGCGACATCATTTGATTTGAATCATTAGAATGCAGGCCTATATGGCCTGCATCTAACAGCCTTCCAATTTCGTCTACTTATTCCCTACAATTTCAAAGACAAGCCCTCTTGCGATCTGTATAGTTACCCCCATCTTAAACGCTTGAATAATCTATAGAAATTAGTCGCTATGTTTACCGCAATTGCCCGTAAAGTGGTCGGAAGTAAAAACGACCGAGAGATTAAACGCCTTGGTAAGACAGTCCAAAAAATAAATTTATTGGAAGACGAATTTACCAGCCTATCCGATGACGATATTAAATCCAAAACCGCTGAGTTCCGTGAGCGCTATGAGCAGGGAGCAACGCTAGAAGCATTGCTGCCAGAAGCCTTTGCGTTGGTGCGTGAAGCCAGTAAGCGAGTTATGGGGCTACGTCATTTCGATGTCCAAATGATTGGCGGCATGGTGCTGCACAGTGGCAAGGTTTCAGAAATGAAAACCGGCGAAGGTAAAACGCTGGTTGCGACACTGGCGGCCTACCTGAATGCCATTCCTGGTTTGGGTGTGCATGTCATTACCGTTAACGACTACCTTGCTCGCCGTGACTCTGCTTGGATGGAGCCACTCTATAATGCGCTAGGTTTGACGGTCGGTGTGGTTGTTTCGCAACAGGACCCAGTTGAAAAGAAACAGGCCTACCAAGCAGATATTACCTACGGTACCAATAATGAATTTGGCTTTGACTACTTACGCGACAACATGGCGTTCCGGCTAGAAGACAAGTTTCAGCGCGGTCACTTCTTTGCCATTGTCGATGAAGTTGACTCCATCTTAATTGATGAAGCACGTACTCCGTTGATTATTTCCGGTGCAGCAGAAGATTCCAGTGCCCGCTATATCGAAATCAATAAGCTGATTCCAAGTTTAACCCGAGGCTATGAAGCAAACGAGGGTGACGCTGAAAAGCCTGGTGATTTCATCATCGATGAAAAGCAGCGAAGTGTTGAATTGACCGAATCTGGTCATGAGCATATCGAGCAGCTGTTGCAGGGCGCAGGCTTATTGCAGCAGGGCGATAGCCTCTATTCACCATCAAACCTTATTTTATTCCACCATGTGATGGCAGGTATTCGCGCCCATCATGTGTTCCAAAAAAATGTCGACTATATCGTACAGGACAATCAGGTAGTGATTGTCGATGAGCACACAGGCCGTACTATGCCGGGTCGACGTTGGAGCGATGGTTTACATCAGGCTGTCGAAGCAAAAGAAGGCTTAGAAGTACAGAAAGAAAACCAGACTCTGGCTTCTACCACCTTCCAGAATTATTTCCGGCTCTATAAAAAGCTGTCAGGCATGACTGGTACTGCCGATACTGAGGCCTTCGAGCTTAACGAAATTTATGGCCTTGATGTCGTGGTGATTCCAACCAATAAACCGATTTCGCGTAAAGACGAGAACGATCTGGTTTATCTTAACGAAGCCGATAAATACGCTGCCGTGATTGAAGAAATCATCAAGGTGGTTAAGCAAGAGCGCCCAGTATTAGTGGGTACGGCTTCGGTTGAAGCATCAGAGCGTATATCCGTAGCGCTAGATAAAGCGAAGATTAAACACAATGTGTTAAACGCCAAGCAGCATGCCAGCGAAGCAGAAATTATTGCGCAAGCCGGTTTGCCAGGTTCGGTAACGATTGCCACCAATATGGCCGGTCGTGGTACCGATATCGTGTTAGGCGGTAATTTAGACGTTGAATTAGAAAAGCTTGGTAATGCCAGCGATGCCAAAAAAGAGGCGGTTAAAACAGCCTGGGCAGAGCGCCAACAAGCGATTAAAGATGCTGGCGGTTTGCACATTATCGGTACAGAGCGTCATGAATCTCGCCGAATCGACAATCAGCTACGAGGCCGTGCTGGCCGTCAGGGCGATCCGGGTTCTTCACGCTTCTTCTTATCGCTAGACGATAATTTGATGCGTATTTTCATGCCGCCAAGTATTAAAAATATGTTCAGCCGATTAGGTATGGATGAAGGCGAGCCTATTGAAGCGAAGATGGTCTCTAATGCCATTGAAAAGGCGCAGCGCAAGGTTGAGAACCGTAACTTCGACGTTCGTAAGCAGTTGTTAGAATACGATGATGTCGCGAATGACCAGCGTACGGTTATTTATAACCAGCGTGATGAAATTATGGCGGCAGACGATATTGCAGACATCATTGAAAATATCCGTAGCGATATTTTGACTGAAGTTGTCGGTGCCTATATCCCAGCCAATAGCCTTGTTGAGCAGTGGGATATCGAAGGGTTAGAAAAAGAATTGCAAACTGAATTTAATGTGCAGCTAGGTATTCAGCGTTGGATTGATGAAGATGATCATCTGACCGATGACGATATTTTACAGCGCATCATTGAACAGATCGTTGCTATTTATAAAGAAAAAGAAAACCGTGTTGGCGCTGAAAACTTTAGACAGTTTGAAAAGCAGGTAATGCTGCAGGTGCTCGACCAGCATTGGAAAGAACATCTTTATAACATGGATCACCTACGTCAGGGTATTCATTTGCGTGGTTATGCGCAGAAAAACCCGAAACAGGAATACAAGCGTGAATCGTTTGAACTGTTCCAGAATATGTTGACCGAAGTGAAATACCAGACGGTTAAATATCTGTCGCTTATTCAGGTGCAGTCCAAAGAAGAAGCCGAAGCTGAAGCACGTCGTCGTCAGGAATTAGCCGCCGCGAAAATGCAGTATGAACATGCTAAATCATCTTCGTTAAATAACGAGTCTTCGGCATCTAAACCTAGTGCCTCAGCTGCTACTCGCAGCACTCCTAAGGTCGGTCGTAACGAACCGTGCCCATGTGGTTCTGGTAAAAAATATAAACAGTGTTGTGGCAAGTTGAATTAAGCGGAGACAGCAGTGGCAACAGGTGTAGGTATTACAGATCAATTATCCGCCGTCAAAGGGGTGTCATTGGGCACCACTTGCGCCGGTATCAAGGTTGAGAATCGACGTGACCTTGTTATTTTTGAATTGGCACAGGGCACCAGCGTTGGTGCGGTGTTTACTAAAAACGCATTCTGTGCCGCGCCAGTAACCCTGTGTAAAACGCATTTGGCGCAGACAAATAATATTCGCTATTTGGTTGTTAATACCGGTAACGCCAACGCTGGCACTGGCAAGCAGGGCATGCAGGATGCGCTGCAAACCTGTGAGCAGATTGCTGACTTGGCCGGTGTTGAAGCGCACCAAGTACTGCCGTTTTCTACCGGTGTGATCGGTGAATATTTACCGATGGACACCATCTTAAAGGCGCTACCAAACGCCCTAAGTGATACCGCCGAAGATCACTGGTTAGAAGCCGCTGAAGGTATTTTAACTACCGATACACGCGCAAAAGCTGCCAGCCAAGTGATCGAGTTTAATGGTGAAACCATCACCGTGACTGGCATCGCTAAAGGCTCTGGCATGATTCGGCCGAACATGGCGACGATGCTTGCTTTTGTTGCGACCGATGCAGCCGTACCAGCGCAGTTGTTGCAACAGATGACTCGCGAGGCGACTGATCAATCCTTTAACCGCATTACCGTTGATAGCGATACTTCGACCAATGATGCTTGCGTGTTGGTTGCAACGGGCCAAGCTCAGGCTGCTGCTATTAGTAGCGATCAGGATGAACGTTATGCCGCCTTATTGAAGGCAGTGAAGCAGGTCATGCTGTCGTTAGCTCAGCAGATTATTCGCGATGGCGAAGGCGCTAACAAATTTATTGAAGTTGCCGTTGAAGGCGCGCTTAACACCGAAGAAGCGTTGAAAGTTGCTTATTCGGTTGCCGATAGCCCGTTGTTTAAAACTGCGATGTCGGCGTCGGATGCTAACTGGGGCCGTATTTTAATGGCCGTTGGTAAAAGCGGTGTCGAAGCGTTGGATGTCGATAAAATCGATGTTTATCTGGGTGATGCGCAAATAGTCGCGCAAGGAGAGCGTGCCGCTCAATACACCGAAGAACAGGGTGCTGCTGCGGTTGCTGGCGAAGATATTCGTGTTCGTATCTGCCTTAATCGCGGTGAGGTGAGCGATACGGTATGGACTTCGGACTTATCTTACGAATACGTGCGTATCAATGCCGAGTATCGATCTTAAGCAGAGAATAATCGGTTTACATCTAAGCACCGCTCAGCGGTGCGTTGCTTAAGTAGGCTGCGGCCTTACTTGAGCAACGAGTCTTTTATCATCTGTTCTAACTCTTCTGAAAACATTTCTTCATGGGCGCTCTTGCCGCCAATCTTGTGGCTTTCTGACGCCCATTCGCCTAAATCAATTAGCTGACAGCGTTTGCTGCAAAAAGGCCGAAACGGATTCTGTTTTGAGTATTCGATGGTTTTTTGGCAGGTAGGGCAGTTCATTTCAGTCATGGTGTTATCTCTTATTGGCCAATGCAGAAAGTTGAAGATGCAGCTGCTTGGCTTGTTTTTCAAGGTGGCTTCGGTCAAGAGCGTTATCAATAATAATATCGGCACGCTGTTGTTTTTCAGTTCGGCTCATCTGAGCGTCGATAATCGCCTGTATCTGTTGGTGCGAACTTTCATCTCGGCTTGCCGCACGTTCGAGTTGCAGCTCTACCGGTAAATCGACCAGCACTGTTTTTTCGCAATAGCTGTCTAAGTTGTTTTCAAATAACAACGGCGCTTCTAACAGTTGGTAGGGCGATTGGCCTAATGCTAATTGGCGTAAAATTTCTTCACGAATGATTGGGTGCAGTAGGTTATCAAGCCACTGCTTATGTTCTGCATGGCTGAACACGAGTTGGCGCAACTTGGCTCGGTTTAATTCGCCATCAATTAAAATATCATCACCAAAGTGCTGCGCAATTTTTGCTAAGGCTGGGCTTTCTGGCGCAACGACTTGGCGTGCCACCAAATCAGCATCGACACGATGTACGCCTTCGGCCACCAAAAGTTCTGCCAAGCTCGATTTACCCGAGCCAATACCGCCAGTAAGACCGACGATCATAAAACTAAGCCTAAATAAGTCGCCATAATGGTTTCACCCCAAAATAGGTAAATCAGTGCTGCACCGGCTAAAAATGGACCAAACGGCATCGGCTTGGCTTTTTCGCGACCATAGAACAGAATCATAACAATACCAACAACGGCACCAACTAACGACGACAGAAGAATAATCAGCGGCAGAGCTAGCCAGCCAAACCAAGCGCCGAACACCGCAAACAGCTTAAAGTCGCCATAACCCATGCCTTCTTTACCGGTGAGTAGTTTAAATAGCCAATAAATGCTCCACAGGCTTAAGTAGCCTGCAGCGGCACCGATCACGGCCTGATCTAGGCTGACCAAACCGTTGCTGACGTTTACTAATAAACCAAGCCACAACAGTGGCAAGGTGATGCTATCGGGTAGCAATTGAGTATCTAGATCGATAAAGGTAAGCGCCACCAAGCACCAAATAAAAACCACCAATGCCAGTGTGGTCATAGAAAAACCGAATTTGGCGGCAACGATTGCGGCAAGTAGCGCAGTTAACAACTCGACCAGCGGGTAACGTATAGAGATAGAGGTTTTACAACTAGCGCATTTGCCTCGAAGCAGTAGCCAGCTGATGACAGGAATATTCTGCCACAGCGTTATTTTATGTTGGCAGTGTGGGCAACGGGAGTCAGGTTTAGCCAGATTAAAAGTAGGTTGCTTGGTTAACTTTTTGTAGGCTTTTTCATCATTTTGCCATTCGGCCGCATCTAATGCCCAGCGGTGACTTAACATAATAGGTAAACGATAAATAACGACGTTTAAAAAACTGCCCACCATTAAGCTAAACATAAATACCAGAGCAATAAACAACTCAGGATTTTCAGTCAATAGAACCTGCCACATTAGATCGCGCTTCCCATTTGAAAAATGGGAAGATACATGGAAACCACCAAGCCGCCAACGATAATCCCTAAAATTGTGATCATCAGTGGCTCAACCAGATCGGTAAGCGCGTCAATTTGCTGTTTTATCTCCTGTTCGTAAAGGTGCGCGGCCTTATTGAGCATCCTATCTAAAGTACCGGTTTGTTCACCGACACTGACCATCTGAGTAAGTAGATTGCTAAAACCACTGCTAGCGCTCATGGCTTTTGCCAGTTCGTCACCCTCTTCAATACGCTGCTTTAGTTGCTCAACTATCTGCTGATATTGGCTATGGTTTAGTGCACCGGCGACGGAGCTGAGCGCTTGGTTTAGCGGAACACCCGCGGCGTATGTCGTTGCTAGAGTGCGAGCAAAGCGCACCATGATAGATTTAAACAAAATACTGCCGATGATCGGTAAACGAAGAGCGCAATAGTGCCACAGCCTTTTGAGCCACAGTGTTTTTTGGTACAGCAACAGGCTTAGGGCGCAAACGCCAAGTAAACCGATTAGCAGCGTTGGCCACCACTGGCCTAGTTGTCGAGCCAGCTGAATAACCAGTTGCGTAGCCAGCGGTAGCGGCGCAGAAAAGCTAGAAAATAACGACTCAAAGGTGGGCACCACCTTGATTAACAAAATCGCACTCACCAAAACGGCTACCACTAAGACAATGGCTGGGTAGCGCAACGCCGCCTGTATTTTTCGTTTCAGTGCGTCGCCTTGTTCTCGGTGCTCTGCAACACGTTCTAGCATGGTTTCCAATGCACCTGCCTGTTCACCGGCTTCAATTAGACCGCAGTAAAGCGAGTCGAAATATTTTGGGTAGGCGCGCAGTGCTGAACTCAACGAGCCACCATTGCTAAGCCGTTGTTTGAGTTCAGCAATAAGCAGCTTCATGCGAGGGTGGTTAAGGTTTTCTGCCACTAGATCAAAAGTACTCAGCAGCGGCATGCCGGTTTTTACCATAATCGCCAGCTGCCGAGTAAAGAGCGTAATATCTTGGCGGCGTATGGCAGCCTCAAATAATCGAATCTGCAACGCTTGTTTGGTTTTAGAGTGATTATCACCATGAACTGCCGAGCTTTTTAAACCACTGCTAGCAACAACGGCTTTGCTATTGGCTACTAAGCCTTGCTTGTTTTGTGCTAGCAGGCCAGTTTTGGCGATGGGTTTGAGTTGCTGAATGTCTTGCAAACCTTGCTGGCGCAACATTGCCTGTGCCCAGGCTGCATTGCTCGCTGTGAGTTGGCCAGTTTGAAGCTGGCCGTTAGAGTCGAACGCTTGGTAAGAGAAAGACTGAGGTCTGTGTTGGTTAGCCATGCTACATCCTTGTATCGAAGCTGTGGTTTTATACTAACCCTTTGTTGGCATGCTGTAACGGTAACGAATGATTGTTTGTTGTTAATGGTTTGGTTGAAGAGGTTAATACTTTAAGTATTAATTTTATAAAGAACGCAAAACGAGACTATGTGAGTGTTATTTAAAGTTGAACTAGGCGTTGCTGGTAGCGCGTTGCTTGGTGATTCAATTAATAATTCACTAGAGTCTAGTTCAATGATATAAAAAGAAGGTTATAAAAAGGTGCCGCAGGACGTGGCATAGAGGACGGAGTCTCAAAATTTTAAAGGAGCGTAAGGATGCGAGTGTTAAAAGGTTTTAGTCTTATCGAACTGATGATCGTTGTTGCCATAATGGGAATGTTGGCCACGGCGGCAATTCCAGCTTATCAAAACTACACGTTACGAACGAAAATTTCTGAAGTTATTAGCTTGGCTTCGGCGGCTAAATTAAGTCTGTACGATTATTATTTATCGCAAGGTTCAATGCCGTTAACTGCCAATAACGAAAGTGCAGAACTCAGTGCGGTGGCAAATTTGGAGTTATCGAGAATCGTTGCTAATAACGCTGCTGTTTATTCTGAGTTATCAGGTAATACTGATATTTCTTCTCTCACCGTAACGATCAGTGGCGCCGGTTCGGCAGTGGATAATAAAATTATTATTTTTACTTTCGATGCATCACAAACATCGGGGTTAAAATTTTATTGCGATGCAACACAGGCGGTGAGTATTTTAAATGCCAGTGTAACGAATTATGTTGCTGATGATTATTTGCCCAGTCAGTGTCGAAGCTGAACGATTTAAAACTTAGATAGTTTTATTTTTTAAATTGGACGCATAAAAAAGCCCGCAAAAAATTGCGGGCTTTTAGTTTGTGTTTTATCTAAACGGATATTTAATTAGGCCATTGGCGAAATGCCGACTTTCTTTTTAATTTCTTGTAAAAAAGGCGTGGCATGAGCTCTGGCTTTTTCTGCACCCTTGGCTAACTGACGATCCAGTTCGGCAGGGTCTGCCATTAGACGATTGTATTCTTCGCGTTTGTCTTTTAATTCTTCGTTTAAAAATTCAAACAGATACTTTTTCAAATCGCCCCAGCCAATACCATCAGCGTAACGCTGGCGCATTTCTTGTTGCGCGGCTTCATCAGTAAAGGCGGAGTAGATGCTAAACAGCGTGCAGCCTTTAGGATCTTTTGGCTCGCCTGGCTCCAAACTATTGGTTTTTACCTTGTTGATAAGCTTGCGGAATTTTTTCTCGTCTTCAAATAACGGGATAGTATTGCCGTAGCTTTTCGACATTTTACGACCATCCAAGCCAGGAATAATCATCGAGCTTTCATCGACAACAGCTTCTGGTTGTTGGAAGGTTTCGCCATACAAATAGTTAAAGCGTTGAGCGATATCGCGCGCCATTTCAATATGCTGAATCTGATCTTTACCGACTGGGATTTTCTGGCCGTTAAACATCAAAATATCGGCAGTCATTAAGATGGGATAAGCAAATAAGCCCATTTCAACGCCCTTGTCTGGGTCGGCCGCTTCGTCTTCTACATTAGCCTGTACCGCAGCCTTGTAAGCGTGAGCGCGGTTCATTAAACCTTTCGCCGTGATCGTGGTGAGGATCCAGCTAAGCTCCAAAATTTCTGGAATGCTGCTTTGGCGATAAAACGTCACCTGCTCTGGATTTAAACCACAAGCTAGCCAAGTTGCCGCGATAGCGCGAGCCGATTGTTGAACAACAGCTGGCTCATGGCATTTAATTAACGCGTGGTAATCGGCCATAAACAAAAACGATTCAGTATCGCTTGCTTGGCTGGCTTCAATCGCAGGGCGGATCGCTCCAGCGTAATTACCTAAGTGTGGAATACCGGTGGCGGTAATGCCGGTTAAAACTCTACTTTGGGTCATGGTTAGTTTTTCTCGCTATCTAGGTCGCCGTCTTCGTCTTTTAACCAAGCAGGCACTTCGTCCTGATCAACTTGGTCACGCTCTTTCGGCATTAAATCTTCTTTGCTTATTTTCATCAGCATCAGAATATTAGCAGCCACGTAGATTGAAGAGAAGGTACCGATACCGACGCCAACGATAAGCGCTACGGAAAAACCAAAGATCATTTCACCACCAAAAATTAATAGCGCAACCAGCACCAATAGGGTGGTGATCGAGGTAATTAATGTTCGGCCCAAGGTTTGAGTCAGCGAGATGTTAATTAGATAGGTGGTGTCGTCGCGGCGAATCTGTTTAAAGCTTTCGCGAATACGGTCAGAAACCACAATGGTATCGTTTAACGAATAACCGATCACAGCCAATACAGCGGCCAACACAGTGAGGTCGAACTCAATGTGAGTGATCGAGAAAAAGCCAAGCACAATGATCACGTCGTGGATCAATGCGGCAACCGCGCCAATGGCAAATTTTAATTGGAAGCGGAAAGCGATGTAGACCATCACCAAAGCTAATGCGACCAGCATACCGATGCCGCCCTGATTCGCCAGTTCTTCACCGACTTGTGGGCCAACGTATTCGTTACGGCGTAAGCTGGCGTCGCTGCGAACCTCTTGCATGCTGCTTAAGATCTGGTTGCCAAGCTCTGGGTTATTGTCTTCTTGTAGTCGAATCAAAATGTCGGTGTTGTTGCCAAAATACTGTACAACAGCGTTGCCGTAGCCTTGTTCGGTAAGAACATCGCGAACCTGTTCGACTTCAATAGCTTGCTCAAAACCCAATTCAATCTGAGCACCGCCGGTAAAGTCCAAACCAAAGTTCAGACCGCGCGTCGCCAATGAAACAACCGCGACAATCAACAGCACCAGCGAAAACGCCATGGCTAGATTTCGCTTACCCATAAAGTCGATGACTTTTCTTTCAGACATGTTTATCTCCTTAAATGGGCCAGTTAAATAGGCAGTTTTTTCACTGCGCGACCGCCGTAGACTAAGTTAGTCAAGGCACGGGTCAACACAATGGCGGTGAACATGGATGTCAGGATACCGACCGATAATGTCACGGCGAAACCTTTCACCGAACCAGTACCAATGGCGTACAGAATAACGGCCACAATAAAGGTGGTGATGTTGGCATCCATAATGGTGTAAAAGGCACGGCCGTAACCGGCGTCGATCGCGCTTTGAACTGGCTTGCCAGCTGCCAGCTCCTCTTTAATTCGCGAGAAGATCAGCACGTTAGCATCGACCGCCATACCGACGGTTAATACCATACCGGCAATACCAGGCAGGGTGAGCGTTGCGCCTAAAATAGACATCACGGCGATCATCAAAACAAGGTTTGCTGTTAATGCCGCACTGGCGAATAGGCCAAAGACTTTGTAGTAAATCACCATAAACAGGATCACTAAGGCAAAACCGATAGCGACACTATTGATGCCTTTGCTGATGTTTTCTGCACCCATGCTTGGGCCAACGGTACGTTCTTCAACAAAGGTCATTGGTGCAGCCAGAGCTCCAGAGCGTAGCAATAACGCCAGCTCAGAGGCTTCTTCGGCACTGTCTAGACCGGTGGTTTGGAAGTTAGATGAGAACACGCCCTGAATCGTTGCTAAAGAAATCACTTCTTTAACTTCGTAGTTGCGGTACTGCGGTACTTGCTCGCCGTTCTCTTCAACATAGCCGGTTAGCTCCGATTTTTGTTCAATAAACAGAACTGCCATCGGTTGCTGTAGGTTGTTTTTCGTGGTTTCGCCCATGCGAGCACCGCCAGCGCTGTCGAGTGTTACCGAAACCGCCGGACGGCCAGCTTCATCGAACGTGGTCGACGCGTTGGTGACGTTATCGCCGGTGACAATAATGTCGTTGCTGAGCATCACGGTGCGGTTACTATCACGGAATGGGAACAACTCGCCGGTGCCGTCTTGCGACTGCAAGCGGTATTCTAAGTTAGCGGATTTACCCAAAATACGTTTGGCGGACACGGTATCCTGTACACCTGGCAGTTCAACCACAATGCGGTTGCGGCCTTGGCGTTGAACCAAAGGCTCAGCAACACCGATTTCGTTAACTCGGTTGCTTAGCGTGGTTTGGTTCTGCTTGATGGCGTAGTCTTCCATCGCGGTAATGGCTTCGTCGGTTAGCGTCAGTTCCAGCGCAGGTAAGTTACGTGCGGTGGTATTGGCTATGGCAAAGTCGGTGATATTGCGTTTAATCCAACGCTCGGCGTCATCGCGATAGTCTTCGTTCGCTAGAATCACCTGAATGCTGTCATCACCGGTCACATTAACGGCGCGGTAACGAATTTTCTCGTCACGCAGATTACGTTTAATGTCGGCTTCAAAGCTGTCTAAACGCGAGGCGATGTATCTGTCCATGTCCACTTCCATTAAGAAGTGCACACCACCAGAAAGGTCTAGCCCCAACGCCATTGGCTTACCGCCTAATGCCAACAGCCATTGTGGCGTGGTTGGCGCAAGGTTAAGCGCAATGATGTAATCCGAACCTAAGCCAGCTTGCAGTGCAGCTTTGGCTTTTAATTGGTCAGATGAGCTGTATAGGCGAATCAACAACGACTGTTCGTTGACCTCGGCACCAAAATATTGAATTTCAGCGTCGGTTAAAATTTGTTCGGCTTTATTGAGTGTAACGTCGTTAACAATGAATCCGGCTTGAGTCGCTCGGATTTGTACCGCTGAGTCGTTTGGGTAAAGGTTAGGCAGGCTGTAATAAACGCCAATAATTAAAACAGCAACGACCAGTAGGTATTTCCACAGAGGGTATTTATTTAACATGGTGAATCCCTGGTTTAAAAACGAAAACACCCAGCCGAAACTGGGTGCTTATGAGGATTAGATCGCTTTGATCGTTCCTTTTGGCAGAGCCGCCGCAATGGCACTTTTTTGGAAGCTCAATACGGTGTTTTCGGCCACTTCCACTTGGATGTAGTCGTCAGTTACTTTCATCACTTTACCAGCGATACCAGCATTGGTTAAAACTTCATCACCTTTGCTTAGCTCGGCAATTAGGTTTTTGTGGGCTTTTGCGCGCTTAGACTGTGGACGCCATACCATCAACCAAAAGATCAGGAAGAATGCAGCTAGCATAATAGGTAGCTGTAATGGTGAAGGAGCTGGGCCAGCTGGTGCAGCAAGAACAGCAGCAGGGGCAGTAGCAAGCGCAAGCGCGATTAGGTTTTTCATGTTTTACTCCAAGGTCGTTTTATTGTTAATCGTTTTAATTCGACTGTTCGCTGTCCAAAGGGTTGCCAATGGTCAAAACAAGTCAGTTGTTTATGGTGCCAGTGGCGGCGTTTGCAAGCCTCGCAGGCTATAAAACTCATCGACATATTGGTCTAATCGATTGTCTTCAATCGCCGCTCGTAAATCAGCCATCAGGCGCTGATAGTAACGCAAATTATGAATCGTATTGAGTTGCGCGCCGAGCATTTCACCACATTTATCTAAATGATACAGGTAGGCTTTACTAAAGTTTTTACAGGTATAGCAATCGCACTGTGGATCAAGTGGCCCAGTATCGTGGCGATGCTTGGCGTTGCGGATTTTTACCACACCATCGGTAACAAACAGATGGCCATTTCGCGCATTACGGGTTGGCATGACACAGTCGAACATATCGACACCGCGACGCACACCTTCAACCAAATCTTCAGGCTTACCAACGCCCATTAAATAGCGCGGCTTATCTTCTGGCATCATCGCTGGTAAATAGTCGAGCACCTGCATCATTTCGTCTTTCGGTTCACCTACACTCAAACCGCCAATGGCGTAGCCGTCGAAGTCGATCTCGGTTAAACCCTGCAAGCTGGTTTGGCGTAAGTTTTGGTACATGCCACCCTGAATAATACCGAACAGCGCCGAAGGGCTGTCGCCGTGCGCATCTTTAGAACGCTTCGCCCAACGCAACGAAAGCTCCATCGACTTTTTAGCTTCTGCTTCGGTCGCCGGGTAAGGCGTGCATTCATCAAAAATCATCACGATATCGGAACCGAGCGCGCGCTGAACTTCCATGCTGCTTTCTGGCGTCATGTGTACTTTAGAGCCGTTCACCGGCGACTGAAACGTCACGCCGTCTTCGGTAATTTTGCGCAGCTTACCTAACGAAAATACTTGGAAGCCGCCGGAGTCGGTCAAGATCGGCTTATGCCACTGAGCAAAGTCGTGTAAGTCGCCGTGTGCGCTGATCACCTCAGTACCGGGACGCAACATTAAATGAAAGGTGTTACCTAGAATGATGTCGGCACCAATCTCTTCGACTTCTTTTGGCGTCATACCTTTTACCGTGCCGTAAGTGCCCACAGGCATAAAGGCTGGCGTTTGTACTTCGCCACGCGGAAATTTCAGCGTGCCGCGGCGGGCTTTGCCGTCGGTATTATGAAGGGTGAATTCCATGAAACAGGAGCGGCTCATTTAAAGTTCCTTACTCTGGGCGCTGGCCGCAGAATCGTCGTTGAGGTTAAAAGAGGGCGATTGCTCTGCAAGGGTTTCTGCAAAAGCTTCAGTAAACGGCTGTGGCGTTACAAACATGGCATCGCCATAACTGAAAAATCGGTATTGTTCGGTAATGGCTTCATTGTAGGCATTCAAAACGTTGCCTTGGCCAGCAAAGGCGCTGACCAGCATGATCAATGTCGATTTCGGCAAATGGAAGTTGGTCAACATCGCATCGACTGTTTTAAAGCGATAACCCGGGTAAATAAAAATTTGCGTATCGCCGCTAAAGGCTTCAATTTCACCGTTGGCCGAAGCACTTTCTAACGAACGTACGCTGGTGGTACCAATGGCGATAACGCGTTTACCGGCCGCCTTGGTGGCTTTGATTTTTTCGACAACCTCAGCGCTCACCTCAACCCATTCGGCGTGCATAACGTGTTCTTCAATGCTATCGGCTTTAACCGGCGCAAAAGTACCGGCGCCAACATGCAAGGTAACAAAGGCAGTATTCACACCCTTATCGGCTAGGCGTTGCAGCAAGGCATCGTCAAAATGCAAACCGGCTGTCGGTGCAGCAACGGCACCTTTCTTTTGCGCGTAGACTGTTTGGTAGCGCTCGCGGTCTTCATCATCATCTTCGCGCTCTAAATAGGGCGGCAACGGCATGTGACCATGTTGCTCTAACAGCTCGACCAACGGCTGCTCATTTAAGCAACGAATAGCAAATAGGTTTTCAGAACGGCCAGTCACTTCCAGCTCAATACCGCCTTCCATGGTTAGTAAGGTACCGGGCTTGGCGCTTTTATTCGCGCGGATGTGCGCCAACGCAGTATTGGGCGAAGTAATGCGCTCTACTAACACCTCTACTTTGCCGCCACTGGTTTTTTGGCCAAACAAACGCGCAGGGATCACCCGCGTATCGTTAAACACCATTAAATCGCCCGGTTCAATCAGGCTTTCTATATCGGCAAAGTTTAGATGCTGGGTTTGGCCCGACTGGCCATTAAGGTGCAATAAGCGGCTACCCGTCCGTTCTTTGGTGGGGTGGCGTGCAATTAGAGCATCGGGTAACTGAAAATCGAAATCGTCAACGTGCATTATGGTGGTGAGCAATGGCTTCTCGTTAAAAAGGCCGCACATTCTACCTGAAAGCTGTGGGTGACTCTATAAAATGACCACCAAAGCAACCGGGAAAATAATACAAAATCATCAAGCAGAGCGCTCTAAGTGCTTGACAGCAAAGAATAAAACCCTAGAATAGCGCGCTCAAAGCCAGAGTGGTGAAATTGGTAGACACAGGGGATTCAAAATCCCCCGCCTTCACGGGTGTGCCGGTTCGAGTCCGGCCTCTGGTACCAAATTCCAAAAAGCCCCGAGAGAAGCGATTCCTCGGGGCTTTTTTGTGCCTGTTGGTTTTATAAAAAGCACAAGAGCATAGAAAGCAAATAGAGTATAAAGAGCTGGCACCTCGATTATCGCGCTGGGTTATAATTAGCGCCCGCAGCCTTGATCTGCTCAGTGGCCGCATGTAATAGTTCAAAATGCGAAGCACGCCAACCCTCGGTAAAGGAACGACAACAGGAATGATTCCAAGCTATCAAGATTGTATGCGACCCTTTTTAGAAGTTGCTCATCAAGCCAACGGTACAGAAGTTAAATTACGCGATGTCGTAAACCAGCTAGCCGACAAATTCGGTTTAACAGAAGCCGAACGGCAACAAGCGTTACCCAGTGGCAAGCAGCCTATTTTTGACAACCGTGTTGGTTGGGCAAAAACTTACCTAACCAAAGCAGGCTTATTAGAAAGTACGCGGCGAGCACATTTTTTAATCACCGCGCGCGGCATTACAGCATTGCAGGACACCAGCACCAAAATAGATAATGATTATCTCAAGCAGTTTGATGAGTTTATTTCCTTCACACAAAAAACAAACGATGCCAACACGCAAAGCATTGCAGAGCAAATCGATACTGAATCAGAAAAAGACATCACACCAGACGAAGCATTACGAGCGGCTTATAAAAAGATTAACGATGCTCTAGCGCAAGACATTCTCGACAGAACCCGCAAAGTTACGCCAGCCTTTTTTGAAGACCTACTCATAGAATTACTCGTCGCTATGGGTTACGGCGGCACGGGCGAAGGCGCAGCGCACGCACTCGGAAAAACGGGCGACAACGGCGTGGATGGTGTAATCGACCAAGACCCGCTCGGCGTTGACCAAATCTACATTCAAGCCAAGCGTTATGCCCAAGGCAACAACGTTAGCGCAGGAGATATACGCGACTTTTTTGGCGCGCTTAATCTTAAAAAAGCCCACAAAGGCATTTTTATCACCACCTCAGATTTCACCTCGTCAGCCATCGAGACCGCACAAAATTTAGGTACCCGCATTGTGCTTATCAACGGCACCGAACTGGCCAAGCTCATGTTGCGCTACAACATTGGTAGCCGAGACGAGCAGGTATTACACCTGAAAAAAATAGATGAAGAGTTTTTTGAACAATGATAGTTGCTTAGGCTTTTCTTTTTATACGACGTTCTTATAGCTAGAATAAGCCGTTAAAGTTTTATTAGACGATCCACTCGATTAACAACAGTTAGAGCATGTAAGCAGGCATATATAAGTGAACGCCGTAGAAATAGAAGAAGCCATCTCGTTACTCGCTGAGCAAGACTTTGACTCGCAGAATTTTCCTTATGCCTTTTTAGAGGCATTCGGTAATAAGCCCACTACCATTAAGCGTCTAAAAAGCGGTAATACCAATTCTTCAGATATCGAAGGCGGTGTCTTACAGCGTAACAATATTCACATTGCGGTGTGTAACGAAGGCGCCGTATCTGAAACGCTAACTCGCTTGAAAGAAAGCCCTGCAACAGCCAAGGGCAAAGCGAAATTTGTTGTCGCTACAGATGGCATAGACTTTGAGGCTGAAGACTTAACCTCTGACGATCCTCCAGTGATTTGTCGCTTCAAGGAGTTCCCCAATCACTTTGGTTTCTTTTTGCCTTTGGCGGGTATTTCTACTGTTAAGCAAATCCGTGAAAGTTCATTCGATATTAAAGCGACGGGCCGTCTTAACAGGCTTTATATCGAGCTGCTTAAAGATAACCCCGAATGGGGCACAGAAGAACGCCGCCATGATATGAACCACTTTATGGCACGTTTGATCTTCTGTTTCTTTGCTGAAGATACCGACATTTTCAAGGGCGAAGGCTTGTTTACCCAAACCATAGAACAGATGAGTGATCGGGACTCTTCCAATACGCACAAAATCATGAGCGAAGCCTTTCGTGCAATGGATACTGCTATAAAAAACAGAGCGGCAGCAAACTTACCACGTTGGGCAGATACCTTCCCTTATGTAAATGGAGGCCTGTTTTCTGGCAATACTGAAGTGCCGCGTTTCAGTAAAATTGCACGTTCTTATTTACTGAATATTGGGCATTTGGATTGGACTAAAATTAACCCCGATATTTTTGGCTCCATGATCCAAGCGGTAACCGATGAAGAAGAGCGTGGCGCGTTAGGCCTGCATTACACCTCTGTGCCCAATATCCTGAAAGTATTAAACCCGCTATTTTTAGATGACCTTCGAGTCAAACTTAAAGAAGCCGGAGACAGCCCTCAAAAACTGCTCAACCTGCGCAAGCGCATGGCAAAAATCCGAGTGTTCGACCCTGCCTGTGGTTCAGGCAACTTCCTTGTTATTTCCTACAAAGAAATGCGCGCAATTGAAGCTGAGATTAACCAACGCAGAGGTGAAATCGGCCGAAAATCCGATATCCCTTTGACCAATTTTAGAGGCATTGAGTTAAGAGACTTCCCAGCAGAAATAGCTCGTCTCGCACTGATTATTGCTGAATATCAATGCGATGTAATTTATCGCGGCCAGAAAGAAGCATTGGCCGAATTTTTACCGCTTGACGCAATGAATTGGATTATTTGTGGGAATGCGCTTCGATTGGATTGGTTGAGTGTCTGCCCGCCTACAGGTGTAGACGTAAAGTTAAGATCTGATGACTTGTTAACGCCAGCCACGGATCAGGCTGAAATCGATTTTGTAAACGAAGGTGGTGAAACATACATATGTGGAAACCCCCCTTTTACAGGGGCAAGGGAACAATCCAAAGATCAAAAATCTGATATTCGTCATGCAATGAAAAAATTCTCTGGCGTTAATAGTCTGGACTATGTGTGCGCTTGGATATGGAAGGCTGTTCAGTACGGTGAAATAGTATCTTCATCATCGGCGTTCGTATCAACAAGCTCTCTATGTCAGGGGCAGTCAATATCACTTTTCTGGGAAACAGCCTTAGAGAGAGGTGAGATTTTTTTTGCCCATAGGCCTTTTAAGTGGCAAAACAATGCTCAGAATAATGCCGCTGTTTTTTGTGTGATTGTGGGGATTTCAGATTCTCACTCAGGTAGCAAATTCATCTTTGATGGCGAGGTTGTGAGCAAAGTCCACAATATATCTCCTTACTTGACAAACAATGAAGACGTTTTTGTACATAAGCTAAACAAGCCGTTAGATAAGAGGCCAGAATTGGTTTCAGGAAATCAGGCAATCGACGGTGGACACCTAATTTTAAAGAAGGAAGCGGCACAACAGCTTGTACGAACTAGCCCTGATGCAGAAAAGTATTTACGGCCACTATATGGAGCTGATGATTTTGTAAAAAGTTCACCTCGTTATTGCGTTTGGCTTAAAGACAATCAAGTAGATTCAGCTAGACAAATCCCTGAAATTAACGACATGATTGAAAAAGTAAGGGAATACCGTATAGGTGGTGGTGAAGTCGCAAGGAGTCTTGTAGATATACCATATAGATTCAGATATGTTCACGAGGCTAAAGAAAAGATGGTGGTTGTTCCTAGAACAACTACAGAGCGTCGAGAATACCTTCCTATAGGAATCATATTAACGCCAGCTATTGTTACTGATGCTATTCAGGTTTTATATGATGCGGACTGGTTTATTGTCTCAATACTTTCTTCAAGGTTACATATGGCATGGATCAAAGCGGTTGCTGGGCGTTTGAAGGCCGACCCTCGCTACTCAAACACCTTGGTATATAACAATTTTCCTATACCTAAACTTACCGAAAAGAATAAAGTAGATTTGACCAAATGCGCAGAAGACATTCTTCTTGCTCGCGAAGCGCATTTCCCTGCCACCATTGCCGACCTCTACGACCCTGAAAAAATGCCAGAAAATTTGCGTAGAGCACACGAGCGTAATGACGAAGTATTAGAACGCATATACATTGGGCGCAAGTTTAAAAATGACACGGAACGCCTTGAAAAGCTGTTTGACCTCTACACCAAGATGACAGGTTCAAGGCCGAATATAAAAATGACCACAAGCAAGCAAGGAAGCGATGCATGAATGATATTATTTTATACACCAGCGAGGATGGTAAAACCCGATTAGATTTACGAATAGAAGGCGAAACGATTTGGCTCACTCAGTTAGAAATTGCCGAACTGTTTCAAACTACCAAGCAGAATGTCTCCCTTCATGCTAAGAATATTTTGGATGAAGGTGAGCTGCTTGTCGATTCAGTTGTCAAGGATTCCTTGACAACTGCCAGTGATGGCAAGAATTACCGTACTAAGCTGTACAATCTCGACCTTATTTTGGCCATTGGCTATCGCATTCGCTCGCCAAGGGGCACCCAGTTTCGCCAATGGGCCACAACACATTTAAAAGAGTATTTGCTAAAAGGCTTTGTTATGGATGACGAACGCCTAAAAGAACCCAGTGGCTGGGATTACTTTGATGAGCTGCTAGCGCGTATACGTGATATACGTGCCTCAGAAAAACGTTTTTATCAAAAAGTACGAGACTTGTTTGCTTTAAGTTCGGACTATCAGCAACGCGAACAAGATACTCAACTGTTCTTTGCTCAAGCGCAAAACAAATTACTTTTTGCGGTAACAGAGCATACCGCTGCGGAATTGGTGGTGGCGCGTGCCGATGCTAACGAACCCAATATGGCGCTAACCGCTTGGAAAGGCTCACGTGTTCGTAAGCATGATGTCACCATTGCCAAAAATTATTTAAGCCGCGACGAGATCGATACCCTTAATCGCCTTGTAGTTATTTTCTTGGAACAAGCAGAGTTGCGAGTTAAAAATCGCCAAGATCTAACGCTTTCTTTTTGGCAAGACAACCTTGACAGCATGTTGGCATTTAGCGACCAACCCATTTTGCAGGGGGCGGGAAACCTCAGTACCGATGCAATGAAAGAGATAGTACACGATCGGTATGACAGCTTTGATCAAAAGCGGAAGCAAGAAGAAGCGCTGCAAGCTGACGCTGAAGAGATGCAAGCGCTAGAAGCACTGGAGAAACAACTAACAGGAAAAGTAGATGACAAATAAGCCAATCCCATCCGTTGCAGTACCTTCTGTATCAGTCAACTACGCCAGTAATGGCAGCTCTAAAAAAGCGAATGAGCTGGGTATGCGTGTTATGCAAGAACGCGCTTACGAAATGCGCGGTGAGCAATATCTGCTAATTAAATCGCCACCCGCTTCCGGTAAGAGTCGTGCGTTGATGTTTATTGCTTTGGATAAACTGAATAATCAAGGCGTTAAAAAAGCCATCGTGGTTGTACCTGAAAAATCCATTGGCTCAAGCTTTAACAATGAAGCACTTTCAAAATATGGTTTTTACTGGGATTGGGAAGTTGCACCTAAATGGAACCTCTGTAATGCGCCCGGCGAAGATGGCGGCAAGGTAAACTCAGTAAAGGCATTTCTCGATAGTGATGATCAGGTGCTTGTTTGCACGCATGCCACCTTCCGTTTTGCCGTAGACCGCTTTGGTGTTGCAGCCTTTGATAACTGTTTAATAGCGGTTGATGAATTTCACCATGTGAGTGCTAACCCAGATAATAAGCTGGGTGCGCATCTTGGTGAGTTTATTACGCGAGATAAAGTTCATATTATAGCCATGACAGGTTCGTACTTTCGTGGTGACTCTGAAGCGGTTCTTTCACCTGAAGATGAAGCTAATTTTAAGACAGTAACTTACACCTATTACGAGCAACTCAACGGCTACGAATATCTAAAAGCATTGGATATTGGCTATTACTTTTATTCAAGCGGCGATTACACCTCAGAAATAAAAAAAGTACTCAATTCTTCAGAAAAAACAATTATCCATATTCCGAATGTGAACTCTCGTGAAAGCCAAAAAGACAAATATGCAGAAGTAGAAAAAATATTTTCTGTACTAGGCACTTGGGAAGGCTCAGATGAAGATACCGGCTTTCAACTAATTAGAACGAGCGAAGGTAAGCTGATTAAAGTTGCTGACTTGGTTGATGACGACCAAAAGCGCGACAAGGTCTCAGCAGCGCTTAGGCGACCAGAGGCAAAAGCAGACCGAGATTTTGTCGATGTAATTATCGCTCTCGGTATGGCGAAAGAAGGCTTCGACTGGGTGTGGTGTGAACATGCATTGACGGTTGGTTATCGCTCTAGCCTGACTGAAATAATCCAAATTGTTGGTCGTGCAACCCGTGATGCAGAGGGAAAAACGCGTGCTCGCTTCACTAACCTGATCGCCGAGCCTGACGCATCAGAAGATGCGGTTGTGGATGCAGTAAACGATACCCTTAAGGCAATTGCCGCCAGTCTTCTTATGGAACAGGTGCTTACGCCTAAATTTGATTTCAAACCAAAAACACCAACCAGCGGTCCACAAGAAGGCTTTGATTATGGTGAAGAAGGTTATAACCCTAATGGGAACAATGTTGGTTTCAATGAAGCAACAGGCCAATTCCAAATTGAGATTAATGGCTTGGTAGAGCCGAAAAGCGATAGTGCAAAACGTATTTGTCAGGAAGATTTGAATGAGGTGATTACTGCATTTGTTCAAGATAAAGCCGCACTGGAGCGAGGCCTGTTCGATGAAGAAGTTGTGCCAGAGGAACTCACTCAACTTAAGATGGGGAAAATAGTTAAAGATAAATACCCAGAGCTAGATAATGAAGACCAAGAAGCGGTACGCCAGCATGCAATAGCGGCTTTAAATATTACGCAACAAGCAAAAGACATCGCAAACGATAGTTCTAGCTTAGAGAGTTCTTCAAGTACGGCATTTGTTGATGGTGTTCGAAAGTTCGCTATGGATGTGCGAGAACTGGATATTGATTTGATCGACCGAATTAACCCATTTAGTGAAGCCTATTCGATTTTGGCTAAAACGATGAATGAAGCAAGCCTAAAACAGATAAAGGCAATTATTAGTTCTAAAAAAATTAAGCTTACTGAAGAAGAAGCACGTGATCTTGCGGGGCGCGCTATTCAGTTTAAACGGGAGCGAGGGCGCTTACCGGATATCACAGCAGCAGACCCTTGGGAACGTCGGTTGGCTGAAGGCATAGCCTTCCTTCAACGTAAAGTCATGGAGCAAAATAATGGCTGATGGTAAGCAAACAAAAACAAATGAAGAGTTGTTGGCGGAACTTGGCGTAGAAGTTAAGCAAGAAAAGAAAGCTGCCAGAACACCAAAAGAAGAGCGCATCATTGCAGGCTTTGAGGAAATTCAGCGATTTGTAGAAGAGCATGGCCGTATACCTCAGCATGGTGAAAATAAAGATATATTCGAGCGCTTGTATGCCACAAGACTGGACCAGATTCGGAACCAAGAGGAGTGTCGAGCTCTTGTTGAAGATATAGATCATCAAGGCCTTTTGGCTGGTGGCTTACAAGTGACTGAACCTCCCGCTGAATACAATACAGATGAAGAGTTATTAGCAGAGTTGGGTATTGAAACGCCTAAAGAAGGTGATATCACTTACCTAAAACATGTTAAGTCCCATGACCAAAAACAAGCAGATAAAAAAGCGGCAGAAGAGATAGCTAACCGAGCGCCGTGTGAAGACTTCGATAAATTTAAATCGTTATTCGATAAGGTTCAAAGCGATTTAAAGCATGGACTTGTAGAAGCTAAATTGCTCAAAGATCAAAAAGACCGCGATTACATGGCCAAAATCGAACAAGGCGATTGGTTTATTGTAAATGGGCAAAAGGCCTATGTTGCCGAGTTTAGTAAAGAACGCAATCACGGCTTTGATAAGAATGACTATAGACTTCGAGTGATTTACGACAATCGCACGGAAAGTGATTTGCTATTGCGCTCACTTCAAAAAGCCCTTTATGAGGATGAGGCTGGCCGAAGAATTGTTTCTCTTTCGGCAGGCCCACTATTTGATGACACAATCGAAGAAGATGATTTGGCTAGCGGAACTATTTATGTCTTGCGCAGTAAGTCCGAGCATCAAGTGGTCAGCCAAAACCGAGATGTTATTCATAAGATTGGTGTTACAGGTGGCAAAGTTGAAAAGAGAATTGCTAATGCCAAGATTGATCCGACTTTCCTGATGGCAGAGGTAGAAGTTGTGGCTACCTATAAGCTATCTAACATTAATCGAACCAAGTTAGAGAATTTGCTGCATAAGTTCTTTGTGGGGAGTCAACTCAATATAGAAGTTCCTGATCGTTTCGGAAACATGGTCAAACCAAAAGAGTGGTTTTTAGCGCCGCTATTTGTGATTGATGAAGTTGTTGAGAAGATCAAAGATGGCTCGATTACAAATTTTGGGTATGACCATAAATTGGCAAAGTTAGTGAGGCTTAACTAATTAAAAATAAAACCAACAAATGGTTATTATTCACCATTTGTTGGTTTTATAAGCGCCTGTGATCGTCAAACCCAAACCGATCTAACTCGGTTCAAACAGCCTAAAACCTAACGCGCTATTTTTTGTGACAATAGATCCCTTCAATCTCCTAGAAAAACCACCAAAAAAAGCAATTTATTTGTTGCTTGTGGTCATTTAAGAAACTGATATGTTGCTTAATTTCAAAAAGCAACCAATATGTTTCTATATGAGTACACTGTTAGAGCAAATTAAAAAAAGGCGTTTACAGCTGGCGATGAAGCAGCATGACATGATGTTGCGGGTAGGAATGTCGCGCCAGCAGTATCAGCGCTTAGAGTCTAAAGGTAACCCTAGGTTGGATACGCTAGAGCTGATTGCTAAAGGCTTAAACAGCGAGCTTGTACTCGTTCCTGAAGAAAAGCTAAAAGAGGTTTTGGCTGTGCTTGCCGATGAGGTTGAGCCTCAAGGCGCTACTGAAAAAGATTTAGAAGCCAAAACCCTTGCCGACGATCCTTGGCAGGGGTTGCTAGGAGCCGATGAATGAGCAGCACGAATAGCAGTGATAAAAATACCAGCGCCGCCTCCTTCTCAACCTGCTTCACCAGTTCCGGCAAAGCCGACCATGCGTGAAATTTTTTCGCCTTTGTATTCAATAAAATATTGTCCGAGCTGTACCATTTCTTTGCCGTCTGGCCCCATGCCGCCAAAGGCGATGGTGGCGCGCGTGGTTGCTGAAATTGTAGTTCCTGCAATGCTATCGGCTTTAACCAGTTTGGCTGTCCAGCCCGGTGCGTTGGCGCTGAACATGCCAACGTAATCGGCCAGTTCGCTAATGCTGGTAATCGTGGCTGGTGTGCGTGGGTCATCGTATTGAATGCTGTCGCTGACGGCGCTGGTAATTTTTGCTGCACGGCTTTCTGCATCGGTAATCGACCAGGCGTCGAAAAAAGCGCTTATTAGGGTGTTCATAGTATGCATCCTTTGTCGTGCTGGATTATTTGCGTTTAATATCAATCTAATAGTAGCTGTCGAATCACTTGAGTCACACCGGCTTGATTATTTGTGGGTGCGGAAAAACGAGCGGTTTGTTTTATGTCTGGATGGGCGTTTTCCATGGCGTAGCTGTAATAGGTTTGTTGCAGCATTTCAACGTCGTTAAAGTAGTCACCAAAACTTAGGCTTTGTTCTGCTGTAAAATTAAATTTTTGTTGTAGGTATTTTATGGCGCTGCCTTTGGAAGCGTCTTTCGCCATAAAGTCGAGCCAGATAAAAGAACTCACCACTACCTGATGACTTTCTGAAAACAGTGGTGCAACTGAAGGGTAGATATGCTCTTCGGTACCGTTAAAATTGAGTACGGCAATTTTTATGCAGTCTTCTTTTATTTGTAATAGGTTATCAACCTGTTTTAGCGCGGCGTAATATTTTTTAACTTCTGAAAGAGTGGCAGCATCGCATGTTTCGATATAGGCAATGCCTTTACCACAAAATACAACATGACAGTCCGGAATGTTTTTTAAGCTTTGAATAATTGCAGTAACATCGCTTGGCTCAATCGTCGAGCTGTACAGCTCTTTGCCTTGGTGCATAACCAACGTGCCGTTATCGGCAATAAATAACATTTCATCTTTAATGTCGATAAAAGTATCGAGCAAGCTTTCGTATTGGCGACCTGATGCTGCGGCAAATAAAATGTTCTGGCGTTTTAATGCAGCAAAAACATCGAAAAAATCATCAGGCAGCTGTTTGTTGTCGTCTAACAGCGAGCCGTCCATATCGGTTGCAATAAACTTGATATCGGGTTTCAAAATTTATCCTCTTTGGTCGAAGGTACGCGAATTTATCATAGCCAGCAGTATGCGGCATTAGGACGTTGAATGCTAAACAGAAATCGTGATGATTGAATGACGCTGCTAATAAAGCCCCAGTGAACAGAACGGTTGTAAATAATAACGGCTGAGAATAAGAACGGCAGAAAGAGGGCAACGCTTGTAAATAGGGGTGACGATCGTAAATAGTGGCGATAGTCGTTACAAAAATTGTCGCTTCTAAAAACTAGAGTAAAGCTTTTTTCATTGCTTGTTCAGTACGGCTTGCCTCGCCAGACATCAGCAGGTGAACAACATTATCGTTCACCGGCATTATGTGCTTCACACCGAGTGCTTTCATTTGGTTTACGTCTAAATCGACACGTTGCTTTAATTCTAAACGCAATCGGTTGGTGGAGCAGGTCAAAACGCCTTGAATGTTGGCTTTGCCACCGAGCAAACTGACTAATTCTTTAGCGCTCGAAAGCGTGCTGTCGGCATCTGCGAGTACTGATTTTTCTACCGCAGGCACCAGTGGGTTACTCGCTGTCTGTTTTTCTTCTTGTGTCAGCAATGCATTGTTTGGCTGTTCGTGCCTGTTGGTTTTGTCTGCATTGGGTTGGTGAGTGCTGGTTGCAAGCGTCGGTTTTTGTGTCATGGCTTCTGCCATTTTTGTTCGTAGCGTATCGGCTTCTAAGCCAAAGATGGCTTGCACACTGTTGCCCATGGTGAGTACATCGGTGGCACCTAACGCTTTGAGTGTGTCAGCCTGTACGCGCTCAATATCGGCAACATCGATACGTAAGCGAGTGATGCAGTTATCCAAGGAGGTAATGTTTTCAGCGCCACCAAAGGCGGTGATAATGCCGTCGATACGGCTGTCGCCGACCACAGGTGCGGTTGTTATAACGCTTTCGTTATCATCTTCACGACCGGGCGTTTTTAAGTTGAATAGACTAATCACGGTGCGGAAAACACTGTAGTAAATAACAGCATAGAGCACACCAAAAACTGGAATTAACAAGGCGTTTTGCGATTTAGAAAACAGCACAACATAGTCGATAAAGCCATGCGAGAACGAGGTGCCATGTACGACGTTAAATAGGTTCATCACAAAGAAGGCAGAACCGGCGAGCAGCGCATGAATGACGTAAAGGATGGGCGCAACAAATAGAAAGGCAAATTCAATGGGTTCGGTGATACCCGTTAAGAACGACGTGAAGGCTGCAGAGATCATAACGCCGCCAACCTTGGCTCGATTTTCTGGTTTGGCACTGTGCCAAATCGCTAAGGCAGCCGCAGGTAAACCAAACATTTTAACAAGGTAGCCGCCAGCCAGCTGGCCAAAACCATTACCGGCAATGCGCGTGGCTGAGTCAGCGGATAAATAACAGGTTAACACGCCATTGAGTGCTTCACCGGCGGCATTGACACAGGAGCCAGCCTGAAAAAAGAACGGTGCGTTCCAAATGTGGTGCAAGCCGAGTGGAATAAGTAGGCGTTCAACAACACCGTAAAGAGTGAACGCTAACTCTGGGTTTTGGTACGCCGCCCACAATGAAAAAGTTTCAATAGCATGACCAATCGGCGGCCATATCCAAGAAAGAACAACACCCAAAGCAATGCAGCCAAAGCCGGTAATAATAGGCACCGAGCGTTTACCGGCAAAAAAACCTAAGTAGGCGGGCAGTTCTAATTTAAAAAATCGGTTAAACGACCAAGCGGCAATACTGCCAGCGAGAATGCCACCTAAAATGCCGACGTCGGTTTCTGGTGCTACCACCGCTAAGGTTTTGATCATAATAAAATAACCAACCGCTGCTGCCAGTGCAGAAACGCCGTCGTTTTTGGTAAAGCCTAAGGCAACGCCAATGGCAAACAGTAAGCCCATGTTGCTGAAAACAGCGCCGCCGGCGCTTTCCATAATGTTCGATACCACACTGGGCAGCCAGCTGAATTTAGCGGCACCAACACCCAATAAAATCCCGGCAATGGGTAACACAGATACCGGAAGCATTAACGATTTGCCAATCTTTTGTAGTTGCCCGAAGGCGCTTTTTGCAATGCTCATAATGTGTAAACTCCTGAATGACTTTATTATTTTTGTTGTTATTCACATGTTTAAAGACGACTGCAATAGCGCGCGAACTTCGCGGGCTGAACGCATGCAGATTGCACGGCTAGCAAGGCTTTTACAGCTTGAGATATCCAACGACCGTACGGCGGCTTTCACCTCGGCGATGGCTGGAATATTGACGGATAATTCGCTAACACCTAGACCGATTAGAATCGGCGCTGCTTGAGCGTCGCTGGCCAGTGCGCCACAAACGCCGACCCATTTATCCTGTTTTGCGGCCGCATCGCAGGTTAGTTGGATCATACGCAGCACCGATGGATGTAACGCATCGGCAAACACTCCGAGCTTTGAATGGCCTCGGTCGATGGCTAGGGTGTATTGAGTTAAATCGTTGGTGCCGATAGAAAAGAAGTCCACTTCTTCGGCAAAGATATCGGCCATAATTGCAGCCGATGGCACTTCGATCATCATGCCGACGGGTACGGCTTTGACCGCTAACTTAAGGCGCTCTTGTTCTAGCAGCTGTTTGGCGAGGATCAGCTCATTTAGGTCGCTGATCATCGGGAACATAATGTGGATGTTGCCATGCTGTGCTGCTCGTAATAGGGCCCGCAATTGCGTTCGGAGTAAGTGAGGCTGGTCTAATCCAATGCGTATGCCGCGTTCGCCGAGGAACGGATTGTCTTCTGTATCGATATTGATATAGGCCAGCGGTTTATCACCACCAACATCTAAGGTGCGCACAACTAATGCCTGCTCTGGTTTTAGTTGCTCAACGGCGGCGCGATAAATTTGGTACTGCTCTTCTTCGCTTGGCGCTTGTTTTCGATCCATAAAAATAAATTCGGAACGTAACAGGCCTACACCGTCTGCTTGCTCCTGTATGGCGTTTTTGGCTTCGGCGACCGAACCAATATTGGCTGCCACTTCAATCAGAGTGCCGTCTTTGGTTATGGCAGGCTTAGCCGCGTGGGCTTTATTTTCTGCGAGAGCTAATTGTTGTGCCTGCCGTTGTGCTTGTTGTTCAGCCAGCTGTTCTTCACTGGGAGATAAATAGAGCGTGCCTTGATAGCTGTTCACTAACGCAGCGGTACCGTTTTTAATATCGCGTGCTGCGGCATCGATACCGACCAATAAAGGGATCGACATCGACCGAGCAAGGATCGCACTGTGAGAGGTTGTACCGCCATGTACCGTACAGAAGGCGGCGATATTTTTTTGTTCAAGATTAACCGTATCGGAAGGGCTTAAGTCATCGGCAATTAAAATCGCCTGCTCAGGAATATCCTCTAGCGGTTGGCCAAGACCTAAAATGTGGCGCAACACACGAATGCCGACGTCCTGAATATCGCTGGCGCGCTCCTGCAACATGGCATTATTAAGCGCTCGTATTTTTTCGGCTTGCTGGCTATAGCTCTGTTGCCATGCATAGGCAGCACTGTTGTTGGCGCGAATGCTGGCAACGCTCTGCTGGTACATTTCTGGGTCAGATAAAATTTGCAGATGTGCTGAAAAAATAGCCGCCTTGTCGCTGTTGCCCTGTTGCGTTAACGCTGTTTTCAGTTGGCAGATTTCTTGTCGCGCTTCAATAATGGCGCTATCCAAGGCTAGTAATTCTTCGCTTAACGAGGAAGCTGTTTGCTTTACTTCTAGCGTCGCTGTTGGCAGTTGGTGGATAACACCAAAGCCAATACCGGCAGAAGCTTCAATGCCTTTAAATTGGTTCTCAATAGTCTGCTCGGTAAATAACAATGAGGCTTCAGCAGTTACTTTTTCTTCGACTTGAGAGTCGTCTTCTGGGTTTGATTCAAAGCTTGCGACAGTTGCATCACCTAAGCCATTTAAAATAGCAGCACTGAGTTGTTCAATGGCATTTTTGGCATCCTCGCCACGCGCAAGAATTTTTATTTGATCGTTTAGCTGAGCGTCTAATTGCAACACATTAATAACGCTTTTGGCGTTGCCCTCATTACCTTTGCAGTTTAAATAAATCTCGGCATTAAATTCGCGGGCAATATTAACTAACGCTGCGGCTGGGCGAGCATGCAAGCCAGATTGCAGGCTCAAGGTTAGCGGCTCACTTTCTTGCCAGTCAGTGGTGGTTTCGGGTTGTAAGTTAACCGTTGTTTCGGCTTGTGAGTCGGCTGTTTTTTCGGACTGTGAGTCAACAGTGCGAGCCGTAGCGTTGAACGATACTGACATCAGCGTTTGTGGGCTTTCAATAAATTGTTGTTGCTCTGCTTTATGCAGTTGGCAGCTCAGTGCATCGGCATTGGTGACGACGACGGCGGTGACTAAGCTTTTAGCGGTTCTTGATACTTGATCAAAATCTATCTCAATCAGGGTTTGGCCTTGCTTTACCTGTTGGCCATTTTTAACACGGGCGGTAAAACCTTTGCCATTTAATAACACCGTATCGATACCGATATGGATTAATACTTCTAAGCCGCTCTGGTGACTTAGCGAAATAGCGTGACCAGTTGATTGGATTTGGCTAACGGTCGCATCAAAGGGGGCAATTAGTCGATTATTAACCGGTTCAATCGCGACGCCATCGCCGAGCATTTTTTTTGCAAAAACGGGGTCAGGTACCTGTTCCAGTGGCACTACAATACCGTTTATTGGGGTGATTAGAGCCAGCTCTGTTGCGGCGGTTTTAAGTGCTTCTTGGATACCCATAATGGCCTCTTTATTTTTATTGTTATCGATAACATTGCTAATTTATAGCCACTCCTTTCGAATAAGGCAATGCCTGAATGTTGCTCTTTATGTTGTTTAGCCAGATTACAGAGTTGTTAAGTTACTGGTCTGTTCAATTGCTAATTTATGAAGCAGCTAAGCCAGACTCTATGACGGATCCTGTTTACCAATGTGCGATTGTCGTTTTTGCTCTTGTTCTTGTTTCGCGAACATTGTCTGTTTAAGACCAAATTGCTTTGCCGTGTTGAGTTTGTTGTTGCACACAACAGACAAATAAATTGCGCTGATTCCTTTATACCCTGAACGATAATTAAGTGGGTATTTAAAATGGCCGTATGTTGATTCAGGCCATTATCTTTGTGAATTGCACTCTGTTGTAGTGCATTCATTCCGTTTTAGTTGGCTTTGTGTTCTATGTTAAATGATCGAAAGTTAGTTTAAATCAATATGTTATCGATAACAAAAAGTTTCCGAAAAATTTAACGCAAAAAAATCAACGATCTTTCTATCACTGTACGATCAGTTGTGATGCAGTCTACAAAGCGTTTTGGTGATTTCTTGACTGGTTTCGTAAAAATTTTAGGGCAGGCTAGACTAAATAAAAAACGGTAGAATAATTTTAAAATTTCTAAATAAAAACAAAGAGTTAAATTTAATTTGATACCGTGAATTACAGCTAACGATGTGAATTATTTTATTCGCATGCTGATTATTTACGCTAAGAATATGCTGAGAAAATGACGACAGTATACGATGTTGCAAAGCTCGCTAATGTATCTGCGATGACCGTTTCTAGGGCGTTAAATAACCCTGAAAAGGTGTCACCGCAGTCGTTAAAGCGCGTACAGGATGCAATTCAACAATTGGGCTATCAACAGAACCAAGCGGCTCGAGCACTGGTCACTAAGTCGACCGGCATTGTTAAGTTGGTCATGCCAAAACGATTGGGCATGAGTGATCCCTATTTCACTGCTTTGTTTGCAGGCATTGCTTCTGTGTTGTCGGAAAACCGTTTGGCGGTATTGATTGAGGATGAGTTGTCATCGACGATTAAATACGACGGCATTATTTTAACTGAGCTGCACGATGAGCACAGCTATAACGAATTATTAAAACTTTCTACGCCTGTAGTGTTATTTGGCAAAGGCCAGCGTTTGGGCGAAATGGCAAACCAATTAGACTGGGTTGATCTAAACCATTTTGAAGGCGCTTATCTGGCGACTCAACATCTGTTGTCTCTCGGTCATACTGCGATTGCACTTTTTAAATTTGATTCAAACGATTCTTCTTTAATCGAAAGAGAGCAGGGTTATCGCAAAGCGATGGCAGAATACGGAATTGATGTCGATCCAAATTGGGTTGTCTCTGGTTTAGAAGATACCTCTTATGCTGCAAAATCGCAGGCGATTGATGTGTTAAGTCACAGTGCTGTAACCGGTGTTGTTTGCACATCCGATTTATTGGCGATCGGTGTGATTCAAGCGGCTCGCGAATTGAATCGTAAAATCCCGCAGCAACTTTCAGTGGTTGGCTTTGATGGTGTCGGCTACGACCAAATGTGTGACCCACGATTAACCACCTTATGCCAGCCGGTTTTTTGGATCGGCCAGCGTTTAGCACAATTATTGATTGAACGTATTCAAGATAAAACCAACGACCTTCCCGCTCGCCACGAAATTATTTCAGCCGAACTGGTTGTACGAGATAGTACTGCGGTGAAATAGCCGTTCATTATTCGTCTTAATTTTTTTCGTATTGAGCCAATACAACTGCCGCCATTTCAGCGAAACCTAAAACGAAACTGAATACAGTATTTAGTATGTATTTTTTTGATTAACGGCTTTATAACTAGCAGCAAAAAAACACCCGCCTAAGCGGGTGTTTTTTAGTGGTTGGAATAGTTGAGTGAATGGCTAAGCGAGATGTTATTCGTTTGCGTCGCGCACTAAACGAACGTAATTAAGTACCCGAATGGCGTCGGCTTGTGGCCCGTGACCGTTGCTGTAGTCAGTTCCGTCCCAAGTTTTTGGATCGCTACGTTGTGAGCCTGCGCCGTGAACATCAAACCAGCCGCCTAAGCGCTTGCTGTAGCCTAGTGAGCGACCAAAGGCGACATAGGAGGCATAGTTCACTCGCAATCCGCGAGGCGTCAGTGCTTGGTGTGTTGTACTGCTCCAATAGAAAGCCCAGTCGGCTTCTCCGTTTTCGTTGGTGATGGGTGTACTGTTAAATAGGGGGGCGATGGCCGGTGATTGAGTTTTTGCCGGTGAATAGTTGTAATCCACTAAGCTGACGAGCTCTTTTACATTGGGCAAGCGCCAGTCGCTGTAGCCTAAATAAGCCTGATCATTCATTTGCTGTACGTAAGCTAGCGCTTCGACCCAGTTCATAGCGCCTTTGCTTTTTGCATTCGCCGCTAAGGGTACGTTGCTATTACCTTGAGATTGCTGCCAGTTAATATCACGTTGGTAGTTTATGCCGCTGTCGTAGTCCGCGCCGCTGTCATTTTGTGCCCACATCAAGCCGGACTGAATATCTGTGATGGTGCCATTCTGGTTGTCCACCAGTTCGCTGCTGCCGTAGTTGGTGTTACCACGTACACACTGAACCGAATAGGTTTTATTAACGCCGCGCATTTTTTCGCCGTAAGCCTTAATTCGACCGTCTGCAAGGTTGACCCCAAACAGCATCGCGGTGCCTTCATCGTTGCGGTAGTGAGTCGATGTTGCGTACTGCACATCGATAATGCGTTCTCCTTCGGCAGGGTTGCCGTAGGCAAAATCAAAATAGTTAGTGTCGATAAAGGGCGTTAATTTAGACGTGTTTCGCGCTTCTGGTGAGGTGTCGGTGCCCTGAAAATTAATTAACGAATAGGCCTGTTTAATCGTCGGTAGTTGCCAATCATTATAGCCAGCAAAATTGGACGACTCGCAGTAGTCGGCAGCTTGTTGCGAGGTCAGCTTATCGGCTTTGGTTAATTGGCCATCATTATTGGTATCCGGTGAGGCCATCCACATCAGCCCCGTGACTTGGTCGCTTACCGTGCCGTTGTCGTGCTTAATATAGTGCTGTTGGTTGCCTGTGTATTCGGCATCTTGGCCTGAATAGCGACTGTCGCTACCACAGTTAATAACCTTGGAAGTGCTGTAGCAAAGCTGTTGTTCGGTTTCTACTGCTAGGTTGGTCAGTTGTAGCGATGAACTGGTGTTAACTGCGGCATGAGTTTGGCAGCTAGAAAGAAAAACAACTAACAGTGCCGAGCTGCTTAAAAGAGAAACGGGTGAATGATTTGTCATTGTTGCCTCGATAACATCATTGTCTGAGAGCGCAGTTTTGGAGTGACTGCCTAATGCCGCCTAATGATAGAGCTTCTGCTTGTTAAAAGCGTGGCTATGATCACGTATGCGGCCTAACTGCACGATCTTTTAAGTTTTCCGACAATGGGACACATTTCAGCCATAGTTTGTACAGTATTCAGTGGCGATAAATGCTGGTTGTTTGCACGTGGGTAGAGATGGAAGCTAGGCAAAGCCAATGCTGCTATCGATTAGCAAAAAGCAGTGGAAAAAAACAAAATAACAGAAAGTAAAACAAGGCGCGTAGACGATGAAGCCTATTCATCGCCTACAGTTTTATTTTTATTTGAACGTAGCCTTAGAGTATTGAATGACGTTTGATTTAAGAGGGGCGTCGATTTGATCATAAAAATATTGAAACGGCTGAGCTTTAGAAAAGTAATAGCCCTGTAGATAGTCACAACCAATCTTGGTGAGTGCATCTGCTTGATGGCTATTTTCAACACCTTCGGCGACTACTTTAATTTGTAGCATTTTTGCCAGCTGAACAATTACGCTGACAAAGTGACGGTCTTGATTATCGATATGAAAGTCACGAATAAATTCTTTATCGATTTTAATAATATCAACAGGGAATCGTTTCAGGTAACTCAGACTCGAATAGCCGGTGCCAAAATCATCAATAGCAATAGAGATACCAATAGATTTTAATCGATGCAGGGTTTGCAGCGAGTGCTCAGGGTTCTGCATTAATGAGGTTTCGGTAATTTCAAAAATAAACCAATCAGCGCTGGCTCGTTCCTCTTTTAATATTCGTTGCACACTTTCAAAGAAATTGGCTCGGCTTAATTCGATGGCGCTGATGTTAATCGATAATTTATTAAAGGGCGCATTGCCTTTAGTGCGAGAAAAATTCAGTACCGAGCAGGCTTGGCGGAAAGTCATCTCGCCTAGTTTATGAATCAGCTGCGCTTCTTCAGCAACACCGATAAAAACATCTGGCGGTACAAAGGTGCCTTCTGCATTGGTCCAGCGAGATAAGCCTTCGGCATAGATAGTGGTAAATGAACCGGCCTCAACAATGGGTTGGTAGTGCAGCCGAACCTCTTCATTTTCTATCGCGTAGCGAAGTTCTGTTTCTACTTTTAAACGCGCATTGAGCGCATCTTCATGCTCTTTTGAATAGAGAGTAAAGCGGTGTCGGCCTGTATCTTTGGCTTGGTACATGGCTGAGTCGGCGCGTCGCATGAGCGTCTCTGGGTCTTCACCGTCTTTCGGACAGGAAGCAACGCCAATGCTGGCTCCAATACTATGGCTACGGCCTTGCAGTACTAACGGTTCGCCAATAATTTGTAATAGGTCGTTACAAAAACGAGAGGTTTCTAACAGGCTCATTTCGCCTTGCAGTAGAATTAAAAATTCATCACCGCCAATACGAGATACGGTATCGGTCTGGCGTAGTTTTTTCTTAATACGATTAGCAACGTGCTTGAGTGCTTTATCGCCAACGCTGTGGCCGAGAGTGTCGTTAATAGTTTTAAAATTATCTAAATCTAAAAAGAGCAGAGAGAAGCCATCACCATTGCGTTGATACTGTGAGCAGGCGCGCGATAAACGGTCGGTAAATAGTACTCGGTTCGGCAGGTCGGTTAGCATGTCGTGTTGTGCTAAGTAAGACATCTTCTCAGAGATAGCCCGAGTCTCCGAGACGTCTTGGAACACCATGACTGCGCCGTGAACCACTCCCTTGTCGTCAATGATCGGTGAAACAGAATCTTGAACGCTGAAAATATCGCCACTGCGACTTTTTAATGTCGCGGTGTCTGGTATACCCATGCGTGCTTTTTTCTCGATAGCGAGTAGTGTTGGGTTGGCAATGGTTTTTCCGGTATCGCTATCAAACAGATGTACGACGTTTTCAAACGGTTCACCAACCGCGTCGGCCTGAGTGAACCCAGTAAGTAATTCGGCAACTGGGTTTAAAAAGGTGATGTAGCCATTAGCGTCGGTAGTGACCATGCCGTCACCCATTGAATTTACAGTGATCTCCAACAGGTCTTTTTCTTCTTTAAGGTTTTCTGCTAAGCGGCGTTCACGCGTAACGTCGTTCAATACAGCATAAGAGCGGCCGCCGTGATCTTCTTCGACGTAAATAGCAGAAAGTTCAATGTCGAGTAAGGAGCCATCTTTACGGATAAATTGGTAATTAACGTTATTGATGTATCCATTTTCAAAAAACTCAGGCAAAACCTCTTCGACTGCTTTTTTAGCAGATTCAGGTGTTAAAAAGATGGCCGATTTTTTTCCGATAACTTCATGCCGACGATAGCCTAACAGTTCTAGCCACTTGTCACTGACTGCGACAATGTTGCCATTGTCATCGATAGAATGAAGTGGCATCGGTGTTCGCTCGTAAACGTTGGTGGCTTCAATCGATAGATCGCGATAGAGGTTCTTTTTACGCCGCAACTCGCGCAATTTTATGCCAAATAGATTGCTGAATAAAAAGACTAAGCCGAGATTGATAAAAAGATAAACTGGGTTTTCAATGCCAAAGCTGTCAGCAGTAGAGAGAACTGGCATCATCACTGCCATTGTTGCAGCGATAATGGCTAGGCGTGTAAAGGACCAAATAGAGACCAAGATTAATAATAAAAAGGCCAGTAAATAGGGTTCGGATGAATGGTTAAATGCCCAGTAAATACCAATGACAGAGCCCGCAAAAATACTGGCACTGATTGGGCTAATTAATACCTGTGCAATACGTTTCGCGCCTAGATTAAGCCAGCAAACCATGAAGCCAAACAAACTAAGACCGCCAATGAGTTTGGCATTCATCCAATTTGCCCAGCTGTTAGAAACATCGTAATTACCTTGCATGTAAAACAAAATTGAAATGACAACGCCGGCAATGGCCGGTGCTACAAGGCAAGAGAGCACCATCGCTTTAAAAAATTCTTCCGGTACATTAATTAATTCATTAAAGCGGGTATGTTGCCGGCAAAAATAGCCAGTAATCATAACTTGGCAAAGGTTAGCGCAAACAAAGGATGATGTTTTTAATAAGTCGGACGAGTAAGGCAGGTCAGCTAAAAAATTACCGGCAGCGATAGCGATGGCAATGACTGGCCAGTGCTTAAGGTCGTGTTTTATCAATAACAGGCCGGTGGCGATATTAGGCAACCATAGCAATGCCATAGCATGGCCAGATCGAGTGAGCATTAGCGACAGCGATGCCAATGCATAGTAGGTGACAAAAAATAGCAGTCCGATTAGGACCGTTCTAGGTATAAAGGTTAAAGCCACTGGAATTCCTGAAAAGCATGCAAATACCTAATTCAGTGTGGCTTGATTTAGATCAATATCAAGTCGATGAATATAATAATTTCCTGCTTTTAGAAAACAGTATTTAAATCAAATATTTAGGCTCTTTAAATCGCCAGAAAGCAATGGTTCGCGTGCCTTTAGCGACCAAATAAATGAAGCCGTCGAGGTACAGGATGACGACTTCATCACAGCTTAATGAGCGCGCTTTATCGCGGCTTATATTTTAGGACGAGTCAGGCTAATAATGTCGTTCATTGCAAATCGTCATAGGTTAGGAATCTCGTATGATTACTAACTAGCCGATCCCGCCGTTGGCACGAATGATTTGGCCGTTTATCCAACCTGCATCTGCAGAGCAAAGGAAGGAAATAACATTGGCGATATCGCTTGGTTGGCCTAAGCGCTCTAGCGGTGGCATTTTGGAAAACTGTGCAATTTGCTCATCACTTTTACCGTTCAAGAACAGCTCGGTCGAGACCGGCCCCGGTGCAACGGCGTTAACCGTAATGTTTTTACCGCGCATCTCTTTAGCAAAGATGCGAGTAAAGGCTTCGACTGCCGCTTTGGTGCCGTTATAGAGTCCGTAACCTGGCATGTTCAGCGCTAAGGTTGTGCTCGACAGGTTGATGATACGACCACCTGTTGCCATCTCTTTATACGCAGCTTGCATAGTTAAAAAGGTGCCTTGGGTATTGATTGCGAAGGCGCGGTTCAGCTGTTCAATACTGGTTTCGGCCATCGGTGTGACTTGCAGAATGCCAGCGTTATTGATGAGCGCGTCAATGCGGCCAAAGCTTTGTTTGGTCTGAGCAAACAGAGCGTCAACTTGCTCAGGGTTGGATATGTCTGCCTGAATCGCCAGTGCTTTACCGCCTTGTTTTTCAATCTGAGCGACAAGCGCGTCGGCGGCCTGAGCATTGGCTTGGTAATTAATCACCACTCGGTAGCCATCGTAGGCTAGGCGTTGGGCAATTTGTGCTCCAATGCCACGTGATGCCCCTGTTACGATGGCAACCGGTTGGTCTGTTGTAGTTGTGGTTTGAGTCTGGGGTTGAGTCTGTGTCATTTGGTGACCTCCGGTAATGAAAATAATGTCTTCCATCTGACGGAAAAGAAGGTTACTGGCTGGAGTGGCTTTAATAATTAGCCTAAAATTGTCATTACTATTCCATTTTTAACAACAATGGTGCTTTGCATAACGACGGCACTTTGCATAGCAGCAGCACTTTAAAATGATGGAGCGGTTATGGATCGTTTTCAGGAAATGCAGATATTTGTGCGGATTGCTGAGCGCAATAGCTTTACGCAAGCCGCGGAAGACTTGCAGATACCACGCGCAACGGTGACCAATACGATAAAACGTTTGGAGGCGAGGCTTGGAAGTCGGCTGTTACAAAGAACCACTCGGCAAGTCAGAATGACTCAAGAAGGGCAGTATTATTATCGCCGCTGCCTACAAATTCTTGCCGAGCTTGAAGACACTGAGCGGACTTTTTTAGAGCAGAACCCAAAAGGCTTATTACGTGTTAATTTGCAAGGCACCTTGGCGAAGCATTTTGTTGTGCCTTATTTAGCGGATTTTGTTGCGCGTTACCCAGACATCCAATTGCATATTGGTGAAGATGATCGTCTGGTGGATTTAGTACGTGAGGGGATCGACTGCGTTCTGCGTGCAGGCACACTACAGGATTCTACTTTGGTGGCGCGGCCGCTGGCGCAAATGCCGCAGCTAACCGTCGCCAGCCCAGACTATCTAGCAAAATTTGGAACCCCCAATAGCATTGAGCAATTATCGACGCATCAGGCGGTTGGTTATAGTTCGCATGAATTTGGTCATCAAACCGATCTAGATTTTGTTGTCGATAATCAGGTTGTCGCGGTAAACCTTCGAGCCGATCTTTTTGTCAATGGTGCCGATCTTTACACTGGAGCCGCGGTTGCCGGCTTAGGCATTATTCAGGTGCCTCGCTATCGAATTGAGCAGCAGCTAAAAGAGAATCGTCTCGTAGAACTGCTACCGTCAACTCCGCCGCCGGCCATGCCTGTTTCGGCATTGATGACACATCACAAGCAGTTGTCGTCGCGCACGCGTGTCTTTGTCGACTGGTTGGTTGAGCGTTTTCGCTCGTTAGATTAAACCTGATAATGGTTTTGTTTGGCGGTTAAATAACAAAACGCGGTTGCATCTAAATGCCGCTTGTTTTAATTTAGGCGCACTTGTCGGAGTGCTCGAAAGAGCTGAGATCGCACCGTTTGGTTGTTACCCTGTAACGTCAAACACTGCGGGATCCGTGGAACCTGATCAGGCTAATACCTGCGAAGGAAACAAGAGAATCGCCTACATAGCTTTTTTTGTCCACATTTCTCACCTAGTGAGGCTCCGACGTTATTTTTCTATTGGAGCTTTGCATGCACCTCTCATTGAGTCCTCCTTTTCTAAAAAATATTCAGCTCTGCCACTGTAATTTTTTAACACAGCTTTTTACCTGTATTTGTTGCATTCGTTGTCGAGCATTGCATCGCTTCAGCTTTCCAATCTTGGGAGTGACGTCATGAATATTTTATTGAACGATGAGCCACAAACGGTTGCTGATAATAGCCAACTGATTGCTGCCTTGGAGCAATTGTGTATCGAAACTCAGGGCGTTGCGGTCGCCGTTAATAATGAAATTTTGCCACCCGATACATGGCCCGATATTACCTTGAAAGATCAGGATGAGTTGGTTGTATTTAAATTGATTGCAGGTGGTTGAAGATGAAAATTGCAGACAAAACATTTAATTCCCGACTGCTGTTGGGCACGGGCAAGTTTTCTTCGAGCCAAGTGATGGTCGAGGCGGTTAAAGCCAGTGGCAGCGAATTAGTTACTTTGGCGATGCGTCGCGTTAACCCGAATGAAAAAACTGATCCGATTGTTACGCCGTTAATCGAAGCTGGCATTCAGCTATTGCCAAATACCAGCGGCGCGCGCAACGCAGAAGAGGCGGTTTTTGCTGCCAAGCTTGCACACTCGGCAACCGGTACACGTTGGGTCAAGTTGGAAATTCACCCTGATCCGCGTTATTTAATGCCAGACCCAATCGAAACGTTAAAGGCCACCGAACAGTTGGTTGAGTTGGGTTTTCACGTCATGCCATACATGCATGCGGATCCAGTATTGGCTAAGCGTTTAGAAGAGGCAGGCAGTGCCGCCGTGATGCCGCTAGCAGCGCCGATTGGTAGTAATAAGGGCTTACTAACACGTGATTTTATTCAGATGATTGTTGAGCAAGCCAACGTGCCGGTGGTGGTCGATGCTGGCATTGGTAAGCCTTCTGATGCCATGCAGGCAATGGAAATGGGAGTCGATTTTGTCTTGGTTAATACCGCCATTGCCAGTGCGCAAAACCCGGTTGCCATGGCGGCCTGTTTTAAGCAGGCGGTGATTACCGGTCGCCAAGCTTACGAGGCTGGCTTGGGTGCGCAATCGAGCAATGCAACTGCTGTCGCTTCCAGCCCGTTGACTGATTTTTTAGGGGCAAGCTCATGAGCCAAAGTATTCAAATTAGCACTAAAAAAAGTAACGAGAGCAGCACCGGAAAAAGAACTCAAACTAGCACCGAGCTAAACTTTGCCAACGGCTGGTCGCAACAACGTTGGGATGACTTAGCAACGCCGCTGAAACAGGTTGACGATGCCGCAGTGCAACGAGCATTGCAAAAAGATCGTTTATCAATTGACGATTTTGCCGCGTTAATTTCTCCGCAAGCGCAGCCTTATTTGGAACAGATGGCAGAAAAAGCGCAACGCTTAACACGGCAGCGGTTTGGTCATGTTATTCAAAGTTACGCACCGCTGTACTTGAGTAATGTCTGCTCGAATTGGTGCAGCTATTGCGGTTTTAGTATTCACAATAAACTGCGCCGAAAAACCTTAGACAACAATGAAATAGATGCCGAAGCCGAAGCACTAAAAAAACGCGGTTTCGATAGTGTTTTGTTAGTGACCGGAGAAGCCGAAAAAACTGTCGGGATTGATTACCTAAGCAACGCAGTCAAACGTTTAAAACCAAAATTCAGTCAATTAGCTATTGAAGTGCAGCCGCTCACAACTGAAGAGTATGGCGTGTTGCGCAAGCAGGGCGTTGAGTCACTCAGTCTGTATCAAGAAACCTATAATCCAGCCAGTTATGCCGAACATCACCGGCACGGAAAAAAACAAGATATGGTTTATCGACTAAACGCTCCAGAGCGTGCTGCCGATGCTGATTTTTTAAAAATTAATTTAGGTATATTGATCGGCCTCACTGATTGGCGACAAGACAGTTTGGCGTGCGCGTTACACTTGCGCCATTTACAAAAAAAATATTGGACCGCACGTTTTGGTATGAGCTTTCCAAGGCTTAGACCATGTGCCGGAGAATTAGAAAACCCATTGCACATTAGCGACCGAGAATTACTGCAATTAATTTTAGCCTGGCGCTTATTTGATGCCGAACTGGATTTGGGTTTAAGCACCCGCGAAGCCCCAGAATTTCGCAACGGCATTGCACGTTTGGGTATCACCAGCATGAGCGCCGAATCGATTACTCAGCCAGGAGGCTACGCAGAAGATGCTGCAACGGCACTGGAGCAATTTGAAGTCAGCGATGAACGAAAACTCGATGACATCAAAGCCAATTTAGAACAACAAGGGCTTATGTTGATCGCTACTGATAGTCATTATTTTTCTTAGTAGCCGTTTCTAATTTTGGTTATAAACTATAGCGTATTTTGTAATTCAGCGACAAAATCATAGGAGTCTCCCGGGAACCAAGATCGCGTAAATTCCACAGGAGAGTTTTCGGCGCAGACTCCGGTTCGCTCTATATACAGCACGGCACTGGATTCAGGAATGCTTAACAGGTTTGCACGTTCTGAATCGATGCTGATGGCTCTTAGGCGTTGGAATGCTCTAACAGGCCGTTTACCTTGTTTGTCGAGTAAGGCATAGAGTGAGCCTTCAACGGCGAATGGATTAAGAATGTACTGGCTAGGAATACTGGCCAGTTCTAATGCCATGGGTTTTCCATCGGTAAAACGTAATCGATAAAAACGGACCACTAGGTCATCGTCTTGCAAGTTTAAGGCTGCTCGTTCTTCTGCTCGTGGCATGCCTAACGATCGATCTAGCCACTTTGAACTGATGCTTTTGCCGCGATCTTGCATAATCTCGGTGAAGCTACGCAAATGATTGAGTGGCTGCTCAACACGCTCACTGACAAAGGTGCCAGCACCTTGACGTTGAGTGAGGACCTCGTCTTTGACCAGCTCATCAATAGCGCGTCTGATCGTAACACGAGAGACATTCAGGTACTGCGCGAGGTCGCGCTCTGGTGGTAAGTTATCACCACCAATGAGTCGACCGTCGAGTATCGGAGCATTAATCGCCTTCTTAACCAAAAGGTAAAGCGGCGTGCCTTTCTGCCGAAGGTTAAGAGGGCTTCCAAACAGTTGTTCTAATCGCTCTTCAAGCATTTAAAATCCTAAATAAGTCTCGTTAGGTTGAGAGTACTTTATTGGCTTTCATTGAGACTTTTATGTGTTCGTTGTAACGCCTTTCCTGACTGATCAAAAACATAAAGATTCTCAGCACTAATACCAAATTTTATTTCATCACCGAATTTAAAGGCTTTGTTTCCTGGAACTTTTAGGACAATTTCTTCAGGATGATCGGCTATTTTAACGTATAAATAGGATAATTCACCCAGCTGTTCAATTAGAGTGATAACGCCAGATAATTGATTCTCAGGCTGATCTATTTGTATATGTTCAGGGCGGAAGCCAAGTTCCAGAGGAGTTCCTGTTTGAAGGTTGCTAGCATTTATGGCGACGGTTATTTTTAAACCTGAGTCGAGCAGTAGCTCGCTCATGTTTGAATCAGACTTATGCAGCTTTGCGTTTAAGAAATTCATGTTAGGTGAGCCAATAAAGCTTGCTACAAAACGAGTTTCAGGGCTGTGATACAAAGTAAGAGGAGTGCCTACCTGTTCTATACGGCCTTGGTTCATAACAACGATTTTGTCACCCAATGTCATGGCCTCTACTTGATCGTGAGTAACATAAATAATGGTTGCATCCAGCTCTTTATGCAACTTCCCTAGTTCGACGCGAGTTTGGCCACGCAACGAAGCATCTAAGTTTGATAACGGCTCATCAAACAAAAACACTTTAGGGTCACGTACAATTGCTCGACCAATCGCAACTCGTTGGCGCTGACCACCTGAAAGTTCACGAGGTAATCGTTCTAGTAGGTGGTCAATCTTAAGTTTTTTAGCGGCATCAACGACTTTTTCTTTGATATAGCCTTTACTTTGTCCTGATATCTTTAATCCAAATGCCATGTTTTTAAGAACGTTCATATGGGGGTAAAGCGCGTAGGATTGAAATACCATTGCGATGCTTCGTTTTGCAGGTGGGTGGTTATTTACACGCTCATCATCTATGTATAAATCACCCTCGGTAATATCTTCTAGGCCTGAAAGTAGTCGAAGTAGTGTCGATTTTCCGCAACCAGATTCACCAATAAGAACAACAAACTCGCCGTCCTTAATATCTAGATCGATGCCATGTAAAACATCGACGTTACCAAAACTTTTTTTAATGTTGCTGAGTTTTAAACTAGCCATAAATAATAGTCCTCTGTGGCACTTAGCGTTTGGCAGTTATTTCACTGCGCCGCTGGTTAGGCCTCGAATGAGTTGCTTAGAGAAAATAACGTACAGAATTAACACCGGAACAATGGCCAGCGTTAATGCGGAAAGAACAGAATTCCAATTGGTGACATATTGGCCAACAAACTGTTGAACTCCGAGCGTAATGGTTCGTGTATTTTCACCTGGCGCTAAAATGAGTGGGAACCATAAATCGTTCCAGATAGGTATCATTGTAAATACGGCGACTGTTGCCATAGCAGGGCGTAGCAGCGGTAAAATAATGCAGAAAAATATTTTATATTCGCTAACCCCATCGCAGCGTGCCGCTTCGGTTAATTCTTTTGGAATAGTGCGAACAAATTCCGACAAAATATAGACCGCCAAAGGTAAGCCTTGCGCAATATAGACCAATACCAATGCCGTTAAAGTGTTGGCTAGGTTAAGTTCAACCATTAGCCGTAAAATACTGACGGTTCCTAACCGAATTGGGATCATAATGCCCATTGCAAATAAAAAGGCGATAAAGATATTACCTTTAAATTTATATTCGGTGAGCGCCCATGCCGCCATTGCGCCAAGCAGCAGTACTAAACCAACGGCGAGCAAAGTAACAACTAAGCTGTTCCATGAGTAGAGCCCAAAGTTTGAGCGTAATAAAACTTCTTGAAAGCCGACTAACGAAAAAGTATCGGTCGTTGGCAGAGCTAGCGGGTCATTAAAGATGGCTTTGCGTGATTTAAAAGCATTGATTACAACAACAAAAATAGGAAACAAAGCAATCAGAGTATAAAAAAGCAATACGGCATGAATGGTGGTGCTTTTAGATAGCTGATTGAGCGTTCTAGGCATTAAATTTTTTACAGATAACATGCTATGCCCTTATAGTTGGAAGCGTCGAATACGACGTTGAACAAAAAATAAAAACAACATAACACCAATCAGAATGATCAAGAACATCAGTGTTGCAACGGCGGCACCCATACTTTCGCTGCCTTGTTGTAACTGGAAACCAAAGAATGTTCGATAAAAGAAAGTACCCATAAGATCAGTAGAAAAGTTAGGGCCAGCCAATGCGCCTTTAACCGCATATATCAGTTCAAAGGCGTTAAAGTTAGCAACAAAGGTTAAGATAGAAACCATCGATATTGTTGGCAAAATAAGCGGAAGCTTAATGTGTAAAAAGGTTTGTAACGGGTTGGCACCATCAACAACGCCAGCATCTAAAATATCGTCTGGAATATTTAACAGGGCTGCATATATTAACATCATCGGGATGCCGACAAATTGCCAAACAGAAATTAAGCTAAGTGTTAGTAAGGCTGAGCTTTCTTTACCAAGCCATGCATCAAAATAATGACCAAGACCAATAGAGTATAAGAACTCTTCAGAGATCCCCCAGATTGGGCTAAGCAATAATTGCCAAACAAAACCGATAATGACAACGGATAACATCGTTGGCATAAATATGAGCGTCCGATAGGTACTTGATAGACGCAGTTTTGGGTTGCTCAATAATACTGCCAGTAATAGACCAATTGGATTTTGCACCAGCATATGAATGATGAAAAACTTGAGGTTGTTACTGAGTGCGTTCCAAAAAGCGTGAGACCAATTTTCGTCGGTAATCAGTGTAATAAAATTATTCAAGCCAACAAAATGAGCTTGTCCCTGTTGTTCATCAAATAAACTCAGGAACAATGTATCGATTAGCGGGTAAACACTGAACACACAGTAAATAAGTAATGCGGGAAATAAAAAAACAATAAGATGCCAAGGGAATGGACGCTTAGCATCGTTTTTAGTAGTTGAGTTCATCGTGCCTTCTCATCAATTGTACGGCCTTTGCATTGTCTAAATAGGTAAGGCTCATAACGAACCTTACCTAATTGAGTGGCTTATTGTTGAGGTGCGTACCATTGCTCCAAGCCGTCTTGTGTTTGTTTCGCGGCTTCTTCTGGTGTCATTGTTCCATTAATAACTTGTGCGCTGACATTCCAAAGCTGATTCTCTAAGTTTGGAGTGCCACGAGATAAAATTTGGTACGAGTTACGAATGGTAGATTCACATTCACCACGCCAGCTAATGAATTCTTGTGCAACGGGGTCGTTAATACTGATTTCATGATTCGATAATGGGAAGAATCCAGGAACAGCATTGGCGAATAGTTCAGCAAACTCTTTAGTCGCCATCCAGTTTATAAACTCTATCGCGGCTTCTTTATTTTCGGAGTTTGCATTAATGGCGATGCCGATATCCGTATGGTCGCTGATAAAGCACTGGTCGCCAGCTTTTGCTACCGGAGGTGGAAATGCCCCAAATTCAAAGTCTGCTTGGCTATTAAAGGTTTGAATATCCCAAGAACCGGCTGGGTAAATTGCGGCTCTACCGAGTGTGAATAAATTTTGTGAGTCGGGATAAGTCTGTGCTTCGAAGCCTCGGCCTAAGTAAGGTTTCCACTTTGCAAGTTCTGCCCAAGTTTTAATGTAAGCATCGTCGGTTAGCTTCGCACTGCCATCGAGTAACGCTTTGCGGCCTTCTTCGCCCATCCAGTAGTTAGGACCAATGTTTTGGAAGCCCATGGTTGCGGCTTCCCACTGGTCGGCAGTACCCATAGCGAGCGGCGTGTAACGTGACTTCGATTTTACGGTTTCTAGTACGCTGTAAAACTCGGCTTCAGTTTTAGGTGGTTGAACACCCAGCTCTTCAAATATTTCTTTGTTGTAAATAAAACCATGAATGACCGATGCCATTGGCATACAAAACTGAACGCTACCGTCGTCTGTCACCCATGCACTTTTTGCAACATCAGAAAATTCTTTTAAGCCTTCTAAATCACTGATGTCTTCTAAGTAACCGTCCTCATAGAGGGCTAGCGAAGTATCAAAAGGGCGGCATGTAATAAGGTCGCCAGCGGTGCCAGCTTGGAGTTTTGCTTGTAGTGCAGAATTGTATTGAGTCGGTGGCGTTGGTGCGAAGTTAACGTTGCTATCAGGGTGGCTTTTTTTAAATGCTGGAATAATGACGTCATTCCAGATGTTGGCATCATCGCTTCGCCAGCTCTCAATGCTGATGGTTGTTGCAGCTTGAGCAGATACGATGCTTGCTAGCAGAACGGCAGTCATCGAGGCTTGTTTCGATATGGATGCAATGGAACGTACATTGATCATGTCTATCTCCAATTAGTCTGGTTAAGTATTAACTGCGCATATTCGAGAAATGGTATTTTTTAGGTTTTGATTTTTCCTAGAAATTAGCACCAATTTTTTTATCAAGCAAATAAATACTATTTTTTTTGTAAATGTAGCATGATTGGTATTATATTGGAGTTATATGGTTGCAGAGAGATAGATATGCGAATTGTCATATTACCCACCCCCAGTCATGTCGCAGAGTATGCGGCAGATCGAGTACTTGATGTCGTCAATGGTTATAAAAATCCGGTTCTTGGCTTAGCCACTGGCTCGACACCGGTTGAGCTTTATAAGGTGTTAGTCACTCGTTATCAGGCAGAGTTGGTGTCTTTTGAGCATGTAAAAAGTTTTAACCTTGATGAATACATTGGAATAGATGGCCGCCATCAGCAAAGTTATCGCTATTTTATGAATGCTCACTTATTCGACCATATTGATATAAATATGGCGAATACCCACGTCCCACTGGCCGATGGCTTGGATGCCAAGGAGTTAGCGCTCAGTGCTCAGCTGTATGAAAATAACATCAAAGTCGCAGGAGGGATCGACCTGCAGATTTTGGGCGTTGGTATTAATGGACATATAGGTTTTAACGAACCGACATCCAGTTTTGCCTCTCGTACGCGCATCAAAACATTATCCCAGTCTACGGTAGAGGCCAATCAGCGCTTTTTTGAAGCGGATGAATTTCAACCTAAATTAGCGATGACCATGGGTATTGCTACCATATTAGAAAGCCGATCCATTTTATTGATGGCAACAGGTGAGCAAAAAGCGAAAGCGGTGAAGCATATGATTGAAGGCCCTATCAGCTCTATGTGGCCTGGTTCTATTCTTCAGCAGCATGCGGCTACCACGGTTGTTCTTGATGAAGCTGCAGCCAGTGAGTTGGCGTTAAAAGACTATTATTTATGGTGTGAAAAAGAGCGTCAGTCACTTCAGCAAGGATCTTTTATATGACAGCCCTGTTTTTAGGTGTCGATGGTGGTGGTACCTTTTGCCGTGCACGGTTAGTTAACCAAAACCAAGAAATTTTAGGTGAAGCTGTAGGTGGCTCTGGAAACCCTCGTATTGGGATTGAGTCTGCTTGGCAGAATATTACTAATGCTTGTCTCGAGGCTTGCCAACAGGCAAGCATTAATGCCGAGCATTACCCGACTATCACATTGGGGCTCGGTCTCGCGGGTGCAAACCAAACCTTTGAGCAAGATTTAGTGCTGTCTCAGGTTTCTCCCTTTGGTCAGCGATATCTGCTGACCGATGCGCATGCTGCTTGCTTGGGTGCATTTAACGGTGACGATGGCGGTCTGTTGATATTAGGGACGGGCAGCTGCGGTGTGAATTACAAAAATAAAGTCTTCGATATAATTGGTGGTTGGGGTTTTCCGCTTTCAGATCAAGGAAGCGGTGCACGCATAGGCTTAACCGCCCTAGAATATTCGTTAGCCGCATTGGATGGCATTGTTCAACCCTCGCCATTAACTGACAGCATTAATGCTGAGTTTTCACTCTCACCAGAAACCTATGTTGCTTTTCAAAATCAGACTCCGTTGCCTAAAGAGTTTGCTGCATTCGCGCCTAAAGTGTTTGAGTTTGCACAACAAAAAGATACCGTCGCATTGAAAATAATTGAACAGCAGGTCGGTTGGGTGTGCCGATATCTTGATAGCCTAGTTGAAAAAGGCACTGAGAAAATTGTATTGGCTGGTGGTGTTTCAGAAGCCATTAAAAAATATTTACCTACAAAGTATGGCCGTTATCTTTGTGAACCTATTGGTGATGCTATGAGTGGCGCAATTTTTATGGCGCAAACAAAAATAGGGAGAAGCACTGTATGAATGTCATATACGCGAAAAAATTATTTGATGGTGAGCAGTGGTTAGATGGACGCTATGTAACAATTAAAGATGGCGTTATTGCTTCCGTAGAAGACTTTACAACGGCAGCTCAGCAGGAAATTGAGCCAGTAGAGTGCTTAGCTCCCGGCTATATCGATGTCCATATCAATGGCGGTGGTGGTGTTTTATTTAATGATACTCCAAGCATTGAGTCATTAAAGACGATGGTTCAGGTACACGCCAAGTACGGCACTGTTGCAATGGTTCCTACGCTTATTTCTGATAATTACCAAGTTATGGCATTAGCGCATCAAACGGTAAAAAAAGCCTTGGAGCAGAACACTCCTGGAATTTTAGGGGTCCATTATGAAGGCCCTTATCTTAGCCCTGAGCGCAAGGGTGTACATAATGAGCATCAGTTGCGCAAGCCGATGCTAGAAAAGTTTGAACCTCTATTAGATATTGCTACCAATGCCAAGGTAATGGTGACGTTGGCTCCTGAACAGGTCCCTGAAGGTTTTATCGAGTGGTTAGTGAATCAGCAAGTGATTGTTTGTATCGGCCATTCGGCGGCAGGTTATGAAGAAGCGATGACCGCCGTTGAACAGGGCGCTCGCGGTTTTACTCATCTATTCAATGCGATGTCGCCGCTTACTAGCCGAGAACCTGGCGTTGTCGGTGCGGGGTTAAATTCGGCAGATCAGACCTGGTGTAGTCTCATAGCGGATGGCCACCACATTCACCCAGCATCTATGGCCATAGCAGTAAAGGCTAAAGGTACAGATCGAATATTATTGGTTACTGATGCGATTCACTGTTTAGGTTCCGACCTTGATGAGTTGGAATTTTTAGGTAAAAAAGTATTTCGCCATAAGGGTAAAGTGACAACCGCAGATGGAACGTTAGCGGGTTCCGACTTGGATATGGCAACCGCTGTACGCAATGCTATTTCATTGATAGGTGTTACTCCGAGCGAGGCGTTGCAGATGGCATCATTAAGGCCAGCAGAATTTTTACAGCTAGATGATAGGCTTGGCAGAATTCAAGTGGGTTATCAAGCAAGTCTAGTAGCCTTGGATGAAAATTATTTTGTGCAATCAACGTGGATTGATGGCCAAAAAATATGGCAGCTTTAGAGTCATCAAGAAAACTAACCATCCCTTAATTCGATAAGGGTGATTTTAAGACCTTCAAAAACGCGGCAACCTGTGCGGGTAAGATTCGATCTTTCATGGTGATAATATCGATGCCCGCACTGATTGATTTGGCGTTCGGTAGAATTTCAATTAATTGCTTTTCTTTAAGTTCGTTGGCAACCAGTAATCTGGGTAAGTTGGCGACGCCTAAGCCTTGCATGACAAAGTCTTTAATTAATCGATCATCGTTGGCGGCAATGGCGGCTGTTTTTAATTCGAGTTTTTTCACCAAGGCTTTGTTGTTTTTTGCAAGCCAGGTTCTCATCGATGGGCAATCCATCTGGTAGTCAATAATGTCTCGCATAAGTATCTGTTCAAATTTTTCAATAGGTCCGTGGTGTTTTAAATATTGTGCGCTGGCTACAGTAATAAATGCTTCTTTGCGTAGTGGGCTTATATCGATAAGTTTTTCTCCCGATGAAAATACGACGATGCCAATGTCGGTCTTTCCCTGTTTAACATTGTCTACGCTGGTGGCGTCGCTCTGTAAGTCGATCTGCAACGTAACCTGTGGTTGCTGCTGTTTAAATTGTTCGATCACCGGCGCTAAAACCAACGTCGCCAGTTCTAAGGTGCAGCTGATTGAGATATGGCCGGTGAGTGCTTGGCTGTCGTTTTTTAGGTTGAGCATTTCACTTTCTAATGCGGCCAGATAACCACTGGCATGTTTTAGCAATTGCTCGCCTTCGGGCGTGAGATAGATTTTTCGATGCGCTCGGTTAAATAATTTTACACCCAGCTCTTCTTCCAATTTTTTTATCTGTTGCGAAACCGCTTGCTGTGTCAGGTGTAACCGAGCTGCTGCTTTGGTGACGCTTTCATCTTTTGCTACTTGGATAAAGGTGGCAAGACTATTGAGTTGTCGCATCGCTCTTCCTAGGAGTTAGTACTGTTGTTTATGCAGCCTGTGCTATTTGTGTAGGCTGCGGTTTATGGTTGGCAGCTGCTAAGGGTAAGCCTGCTATTAAGTCTAATAATGGCACTGGTCTAGATTTTTGCACAATTAAACTTTAACTAAAGTTAAAAATAGAATGATTTTATTTGTTAATTGAAGCCGCATACTGTTTCTAACCGACAGAGAAGGCCAGTAATGATGCTGGTTCTAGCAGTAAACAGTTTAGTGATGGCAGTTTAAGCCGAGTAGCGAATAGGAATAATTCGATGATGAGTCAGCATATGCAAGATAAGGCTTTAGAGGGCGGTGTTATAACAGATAGGTTAGCAACAGATAAGTTAACAACAGATAAGTTAACAACAGATAAGTTAACAACAGTATTGAGAGTGGAGGCTCTTGCAGCGTTTGTATTAGCCACCCTTATGTATGCTCATACAGACGGCAGCTGGGGCTGGTACTTTGCATTAATTCTAGTGCCGGATTTATCGATGCTCGGATACCTAATCAATAATCGAGTCGGCGCTATTTGTTACAACATCGTGCATAGCTATGTTTTGCCGATGCTCTGTTTTATTGCCGCTTTGATCTTGAATATTTCTCTTTTAGAGTGGCTTTCGCTGATATGGCTGGCTCACATCGGCTTAGATAGAACCCTAGGCTATGGCTTAAAGTACGCCAGTGGTTTTGCAAATACCCACTTAGGGATTGCGATTAAAAAAGCTCAAACCAATTAGCTGTTCGGTAAATCCATTAGTAGGTGTCGGCAAGCCGATGAATAACTGGTTGGTAAAAACAATTTAGAAAGTATCTAGTCGGCTGGTTAGCCGACTTTTTTCGGTGTGCTCAGTGTGTTGGCAAACGATTCGATGAGTTGACCTAGCTTGGCGATCCCAGGTTCAATTTTTTCCTGTTGGATGGCGGTAAAGCCTAAACGAATAAAATTCTTTGGCGCATTTTGGTTAGCGAACAGCTTATCGCCAGACTCTACCAAAATACTCAACTCAGCTGCTTTGATGACCAGTGCTTCACTTTCTATGTGCTTTGGTAGCTCAATCCAAAAACAATAGCTGCCGGGCGTTGCGTGTATTTGGCAACTTTTTAAATGCAGTTTTAAGTTTTGTTCCATCAGTTGCCATTTGTCTTTGAAGATTCGGCGCATCCGGCGAATATGGCTGTCGTGATACCCTTGCGCAATAAATTGTGCAGCAACACGTTGGTTGTTGGTCGGTGGGTGGCGGTAGTTTAATCGGCGTAAGGCTCTAAGCTCTTTGATTAATTCTCGGTCGCCGACTAAATAGCCGGTGCGTAAACCTGGCGAAAGTGATTTCGATAGGCTGGCGGCGTAGATGACACGACCCTCCGTATCTAAACTTTTTAGTGCTGGCAGCGGTGATTCAATATAGTTGACCTCACTATCGTAGTCGTCTTCGATGATAATGAAGTCTTCTTTGCTCGCTTGCGTGAGTAGCGCTTTGCGGCGTTCCATGCTCATGGTGATGGTCGTCGGGTAGTGATGACTGGGCGTAACACAGACGTAGTCGCAGCCGCTTAAGGCTTGGCCAACTTGAATGCCCTGATCGTCAACTGGCACGGCTCGAGTTTGAGCACCAGCGTAGTTAAAAATATGGTGAAAGTCTGGGCAGCAGGGGTTTTCGATGCCGACAAGCGTTTTGCTGCTTGAAAGCAGAGAGGCCAGCATAAAGAGTGAATTTTGCGTGCCCATGGTGATCAAAATTTCATCGGCCTGTGCGCTGATGCCGCGTTTAGGTAATACCTGCTGGCGAATTTGAGTAATCAGTTCTGGATCGTCGTCGTCGACAAAATCTTCTACCCATTCGTGTAGGCTATTACGGCTCTGTGCTGAGCGCGCGCATTCTCGCCACTGATAAATAGGGAAGTCGTTGCTGTCGATTTGGCCATAGATGAAAGGGTACTTATAGCTCATCCATGCCTTGTCTTTATCGAGTGTGCTGTAAGTTGACGGTGCAATCGAGAGTCGCTCGCTCCATTTGGGTGCGTTATCATTGCTACTGGGGCGCAGCTGCACCAGTTTAGGTTTTTGATCCGCTAGTATCTCTGGGTTAACAAAAAAGCCGCTGCGCTCTTGGGCGATCAGGTAACCTTCATCAACTAGGCTTTCATAAACCAACACCACGGTATTGCGTGAAACACCAAGTTGCTGTGCCATCTTTCGGCTTGAAGGTAAGGCTTTATCGCCAAATTGGTCTTGCGATATCAGTTCGACTAGCTTTTCTCGAATCTGCTGTTGACGACTTTTCCCTGCTTTAAATTCGATGCTTAGGATAAGGTTATTCATAAAAAGTGCCTCTGAACTGAAACGTGAAAGACAACCGACCGCGGGATGGGACTCTTAGCTGGGTTATACCAAGGCATTCAACAATGGGTGTTTTATAAAATCCGCCTACTGATGCAAGACTTTAGCCAATATTTTTTACTTAATTTGCTGGACCATTAATTCACGAAATTGGCCCTATAGGGTTGTGCGTTAGATCGATAGTTTAAAAAAGACACAACGACGACATAGGAATAAACATGAAAAAGCTACCAACTCTTAAACGCGGTATTGTGGCAGCCGCTCTAATTGCCTCATGCACAACTGCTTTTGCTAAAGAAGTGACCATTGGTTATCAAGGCATGTTTAACCCATGGAAACACGCGATTGCTGAAAAAATTCTTGAAGAAGAAACTGGTTACGAAATTAAATGGCGCCGTTTCGATTCGGGCGCAAAAGCGATCACTGCAATGGCCTCTGGTGCCGTTGATATGACATCAGCTGGTTCTTCTCCTATCGCAGCAGCAGTAAGCCGCGGTGTGGAAATGGAACTGGTTTGGATTTTAGAAAACATTGCCGAAGCGGAAGCCTTGGTTGTAACGGAAGATATTAAAACGCCTGCAGACCTAAAAGGTAAGCGTATTGCAGTACCGTTCGTTTCAACAACGCATTTCCATATGTTATTTGCGTTAGAAACCTATGGCCTAACCGAGAAAGACGTTAAGTTGATTAACATGCAGCCAAGTGCGATTTCTGCAGCGTGGCAGCGTGGTGATATCGATGGCGCGTTCATTTGGGATCCAGCGTTGGGTACGTTGAAGAAAACCGGTCACGTGTTGGTTTCATCTAAAGATTTGGCCGCACTGGGCAAGCCAACATTTGATGGCTTTGTTGTGAACAAAAAATTCGGCGCAGAAGAGCCTGAGTTTGTCGCTAAAGTGATTAAAGTGATGGCCGATTTGGACGCACAATATCGCGACAATAAAGCAAGCTTTGATGCTAGCTCTCCAATTGCCATGTCGATTGCTAAAATTACCGGCGGTGATGTCAATACCGTTCCTGGTGTATTAGCGCTTTACGACTTCCCAAGCATGGAGCGTCAGCTTTCTTGTGAGTGGTTAGGATGTGGTGAAGAAGGTGCAGCAACAAAAGCCTTAATATTTACTTCTGAATTTTTGTTAGCGCAGAAGAAGATCAATAAGTTAATGCCAGACTACAGTGAATTTGTTAATCCTTCTTATGCTGAAGCCGCATCGAAGCTTTAATCATTCCTAAATAGTTAAGCAGGCACTGATATGAATAGACTCCAAATTAAAGATGTATCGGTTGTCTATCCTGCAGCACAAGGCGGTGACCCAGTCACCGCCTTATCTGATGTTAATCTAACCATTAATCAGGGTGACTTGGTTGTGGCGTTAGGTGCATCGGGCTGCGGGAAGACAACACTGTTAAACCTGATTGCAGGTTTTATTTCGCCAACTGATGGTTATTTAACGCTGGGTGACAGCACGGTTGAAGGTTATCCACGAGTGACCGTAGGCTTCGATATTGGCGATGAAGTGACAGGCCCAGGCAAAGACCGAGGAGTAGTTTTCCAAAAGCATGCTTTGCTGCCTTGGTTGAATGTTATTGAAAACACAGAATTTGGTTTAAAGCTGCAAGGTGTTGATAAGGCCACTCGCCGAACACGAGCAGCAGAATATCTTAAGTTGGTTGGTTTAGAAGATTTTCATAATCATAAAACCTACCAGCTTTCAGGCGGAATGCAGCAACGTGTCGGGATTGCTCGTGCATTGACGAACGACCCGCAAATGTTATTGCTGGATGAACCGCTCGGCGCACTCGACGCGCTCACTCGAGAATCGTTACAAGAGCTGTTGCTCGATGTTTGGAACGAAACCAATAAGATGATGTTCTTTATCACTCACAGCGTTGATGAAGCCTTGTTGTTGGCAACGCGTCTTATTGTTATGTCTCCACGCCCAGGGCGAATTACCCACGAATTTGAACTCGACTTTAACCGTCAGTTTTTAGAATCGCGCGATGCTCGCCAAGTGAAGTCGAATCCAGAATTTATTGCGATGAAAGAAAAGGTACTAGAAATCATTCATGGTGATGAAGAACAGGCGGAGTCGAATGTATGACCAACTCAATCGATAAAGAAACGAATCAACCTAAAGCGCCGAGCTTTTTTGCAAAGCTGATGCACCGCTTAGCAAAACAGAAAGCTGCACCGACTGGCAGTTATTATGGTGAACCAGGTGCTGGCAACAGTCTGTATATTTCAATTACAACAGTGGTTGTTCTGTTGTTAATTTGGACAGGCGTCACCGAGGCAGGTTTAATCAAACCGCTATTTTTACCTTCCCCTATCGATGTTATTGCGCGGTTGGGTGATGTCTACCGTGATGGCTTTGCCGGTGCGACCTTGGCTCAGCATATGGGTGCCAGTTTTAGTCGTATATTTGGCTCGTTTTTCTTAGCCTGTATTACGGGAATACCGCTAGGTATTGCCATTGGTTGCAGCCGAATTTTCCGTGGCATTTTTGATCCAATTATCGAATTTTATCGCCCACTACCACCGCTGGCCTATTTACCGTTGGTGATTATTTGGATGGGTATCGACGAAAGCAGTAAGATCATGCTGATCTATTTAGCCATGCTCGCGCCGATAGTTTTAAGTACGCGGGCAGGTGTTGGCTCTGTACGCATCGAGCAAATCCAAGTGGCCTATTCAATGGGCGCTAACCGCTGGCAAGTAATTAGCCAGATCATTACTCGCGGTGCGATGCCAGACATTATGACTGGTATGCGTATTGCGATTGGTTTTGGTTGGACCACGCTGGTTGCCGCAGAAATGGTTGCAGCAGAACGAGGTATTGGCTTTATGGTATTGAACGCCTCAGAATTTTTGGTCACCGATGTGGTGATTGCCGGTATTTTAATTATTGGTATCATTGCTTTTGGCTTTGATATGTTGATGCGTTATCTGGAAAGCAAATTCATTCCTTGGAAAGGTCAGAATTAATTTCTATTTTGATCGCAATAAAAAAGCCTCACATCTGTGAGGCTTTTTTGTATCTGGCTGACTTTCTTAATTTATTCATGTCTCAGTTTTCAACTTTCAACTTTCAACTTTCAACTTTCAACTTCAATCTTTAATTATCAACCTAAGTTAGTTTAGCTGTTTTCTTGTGCAAAGCGCTTCATGAATGAAACTAAAGTTTCAACATCGGTTAGGGTAATACCGTTATAAATACTGGCGCGTAGATAATCGCCCACACCAAAAGGTGTTAAGGTTCTTAAACCGACCATGCCGAGTTCCCAAGCTTCGATCAGGAATTTTTCGGTGATCGCGTCATCGCCATTTTTCACATTGAATGGTACGTTCATTCGGCTGCGAATCGCTTTATCTTTGATTGGAGTGCCATAAAAGCCATTGGACTGATCGATGGTGTCGTAAATTGCTTTAGCTTTAGCGATAGAGCGTTGCTCGCATTGTTCAATGCCGCCTTGCTGTTTTAGCCAATTCATAACCATGCCAACCACTTCAATATTAAAAGTGGCCGGTGTATTCCATAGGTTTTCTGCTTCGCTAAAGGTGGTGTAATTAAACACGCCAGGACAAAGTGGTGAAGCCTTATCCTTACCCAATAAATCCTTACGCACAATGGTCATGGTAACGCCTGGGTGGCCGATATTTTTTGATGCGCAAGCAAAGAGAACACCGACGCCATCGCCGTGCCAATCAATCGGTTTGGTTGAAAAGTCGGAACTGGCATCAACCACTAAAGGAATGTGCTGTCGAGATTTTGGTCGCTTAGGTAAACGATGCAACTCAATGCCATTGACCGTTTCGTTGGAGCAAAGATAAATATATTTAGCATCGGCATCGATGTTATTTTCAGTCAATTCAGGAAAGCGGGTGTAATGCCCAGTTGCTGGATCTTTTGCATCAATGGTTTGTACTTGGCAATAACGACTGGCTTCTTCGGCGCCGCGAGCAGACCAGGTGCCGTTGATAACGTAACAGGCCTTGTCGGTTGTTTCTTTGCATAGATTAAGTGGTACCGCTGCAAACTGACCGTGACCGCCTGCGTGAGTAAATAACACCTCGTAATCATCAGGGATTTGCATCACCTCGCGGGTGGTTGCAATGGTGCTTTTTAGTAGTTCAATAAATTCTGGAGCACGATGCGACATCGCCAGTGATGTTAAGGGCTGGTTTTGAAAGCTGTCGGCAATCTGTTGTTCAACGGCTTTTGGTAACGAAGTTGGGCCGGGACTAAAGTTGATAATCGAAGCTGCGCTAGAGCGAAGGGAACCGATGAGTGCGGGATGAGTATCGTGAGTCATATCTGTGTTTACTCCCTTTAAATGAGAAACCTTAAATGCAAACCCGTATCTAAAAAATTGCCTGTACAGAGGCGCTGATGCCTAATATCGCGGCCAGTGCCATGATCGGTAGAGCAAAATGTTTTAAAGATTTAGGTGGATTTTTATTGAATAACCATTGCCCAGCTCGTACCGCCAGTAGCGTTGGCAGTAGTAGGCTGATGGTGTAGATAAAAAATTCGTAGCTGGCCAATCCGCTGGCAAGCTGCACGGATATTGAAACGCCTTCGCTGACGATAAAGAATAAAATCATCGTGGCCCGCTGAGCGCTGGCCGTTAGTGGGCTGGCTAACATATAGCAAACAATCATCGGCCCACCGACAGAAGCACCAGCGGTGCCCATACCGCTGGCCATGCCAAAGCCAAGTTTGACTCGCAATTTATCAGCGTTGCGAGGCTTGGCATCGAACAACAGCGCAATGGCGAGAACCAGAATGATGATGCAAATAATGAGTTTAAGCAGCTGTGCATCGATCAATAGCAACAGCAGTAAACCAAAGGGAATGCCGAGCACGGCTCCAGTCGTTAACAGTTTAAAGGTGGCAATATCAGCCTGTTGCCGAGCTTGTCGCCACAGGCCTGCACTGCATAGCACATCCAATGCTAAGACAACGGGAATGCTCAGTTGTGGCGCTAATGTAAAATTTAGCCCCACCACGGCAATCGCAGCAAAGCCAAACCCCGCGTAGCCGCGAACAAGGCCTGCAATAGAAACAGCTAACACTAAAACCCAAAACGATTCGAACAAGGTGGACTACCTAAAAATGGTGTAATAACAAAAATGGATTAATAACCAAGTCAGTATGGTGTTCCGGTGGTCGATCAAATAGTTCCAAAGGCGGATTTCCATAGTGCCAATGGCAGGTCATTGTCATTTTGTAATGAAATTATGGCTGGGTTGTAAAATGAAGATTGAACTCGACACACTTAGTGACTCAGGAATCGCTGACTTACTCGAAAAGCATCTTCAAGATATGCATCAATACTCACCTGCTGAAAGCATTCATGCACTGGATGTCGAACAATTAAAACAACCAGGGCTGACTTTTTGGTCGGCTCGAATAAATAATAAAGTGGTTGGTTGTGGCGCGTTATATGAACTTTCAGAAAGTGAAGGCGAGGTTAAATCGATGAAGGTCGATAGCGCTCATTTAAGGAAGGGGGTTGCAGCACGATTACTGGAACAAATTATTAGCGAGGCGCATAAACGTAATTATAAAAAAGTGTATTTAGAAACCGGATCTCACGAGGCATTTTTGGCTGCAGTCGCGTTGTATGAGCGGTTTGGTTTTGTTGAGTGTGAGCCTTTCGCACACTATCAAGAAGACCCTTACAGTCGATTTTATTTAAAGCAACTCAGTTGATAAAAGCCGACCTCGACGTGAACCAAGGTCGGCTTTATTCGTTTTATTTTTTGCGTGCTGAAAAAATAATAGCGACTGAAGTAAACAGCCTGCTGAGTTATTGCTCTAATGTTGCGTGTAGTTTTTTGTATTGGCCATTCAGAGCCATGAGTTCTTCATGGGTACCACTTTCGACTACTTGGCCTTCATGCATAACGTGGATGAGGTCAGCGTTCATAACCGTAGTTAAGCGATGAGCAATCACCAATGTTGTTTTCTGTTTTGAAACATCGTCTAGCAGTTGCTGAATTTTTCGCTCGGTCTGGTTGTCGAGCGCCGATGTCGCTTCATCAAGCAATAGTATTGGCGCATTACGCAACATTGCACGAGCAATAATGACACGCTGGCGTTGACCGCCGGATAAATTAGTACCGCGAGGTCCTGCTAGGGTCTCAAGACCGTCACTGGATTCGTTGGCGAATTCGTTCACTAATGCGACTTCGGAGGCGGTAAAGATTTGCTCCTCTTCAGCACTGATATCCCCCAGTTTGATGTTGTCGATAATGCTTTCATCAAAGAGTGCCGATTCTTGGCTAACAAGCGCCATTTCTTCGCGTAGCTGTTGGGCATCGAGTGACAAGATGTTTTGGCCGCCAATACTAATCGAGCCAGAGTGTGGTATTTCTAGCGCGGTTAGCAGGTTAAAGAGGGTTGATTTGCCAGCGCCGCTTTGACCAACAAAGGCTGTTGTTTTACCGCCAGGGGCGATAAATGAAAGCTGCTTTAACACCTCGGTATCACCATAACTGAAGTTAACCTGATCGAAGCAGATATCGCCTAATGGGTTACTTAGGTTGGTGTCTGTGGGTTTTGGGCGCGGATCCGGTTTTTTATCGAATAGATAATAGATTCGCTCTAAGTTGGCAACAGCACCCTGTATAGCACCTGAAATACTGGTCAGTTTACGTATTGGTTCCAATAACAAGCCGATGGCAACAAAGAAAGTAATGAAGTCACCCGCGGTTTTTTCACCAGAAATAATTTGCTGCCCACCAAAGTAAATGATGGCGACAAAGCCTGCTCCTGCGGCTAGCTCAATGACCGATAGCATGGCACTGTTACTGTATTGAGAGTAAAGCTGTCGGCGAGTAAACTGATGTATGCCTTTACTAAAGCGGTGTGATTCGTGCTCAGCAAGGTTGTTTAATTTAATCGCCTTAATGCCATGAAAAATTTCATCGAGGCGAGTCGATAACAGCGCCGATGCTTCGCGCGCTTTACGGGACTGACGACGAATAAGCTTTTGTAATAAATACAAAGGGAAAACTAATAAAGGGGCACCAATAAAGATGATAGCCGTCCACCAAATATCAATTTGCATTGCGGCTATAAGCATGGCAATTAGGGTGGTTAAATCACGGCCGAGCGTGACTAATGTTCGGCTAGCAAAAGCTTGAAGTGCTTGTGTATCACCCCGGACTCTTTCGATGAGTCCACCAGGTGAGTTGTTATTAAAGAAGTTCATATCCATAGTCAGCAAGTGCTCAGTAAGCTTCTGCTGCATATCGGACACGACTAGAGTGCCAGTTTGGGCAATGAGCGCACGCTGAATGAAGGAGCCAAAACTTCGCACAATAAAGACACCGCAAATAGCAAACGCTACGCCCCAAATTTGGGTTTCGTTACCGGCGACAAAGATGGTGTCGAACATAGGCTTTAACTGGTAAACGAAGAAGTACATGGCCGCGCCTTCAAGCAGCATGAACATCACAGCTAAAATGAGCTTGGCGGTGTGTTTGCGGATAAAGTGACGCCAAAGTCGGCTGAGTAACTGAGTTGCTGTGTATTGATTACTCACGGCGTAATACCTTATCGACTATAAAGTCGTACCACTTATTACTATGGAATTTTTCTTGTAACGCATCACGATCGTAATGATGTTCAGCCCACTCTAAAAAATCGACCGGTGTGACTTCATTATATTGACGGTAGGCGTCTAAAAAATAATCTAGACGGCCAGTCTTAGAATGCTTGATGTGTAAATACTTAATGCTTAATTGTTTTTGCGCTTGCTCAATCGGTTGCTTGAGCACCATTAGGCAGTAAAGCGCTGAGCAGATACCTGCACGGTCGGCGCCTGACTTACAGTGAAAAGCCGTGACGCCGTTAAGGCTTTCAAACATGGCTTTGGTTTTTAGCAGCTCTTCAAATGTTGGCATACGGCGCGAAAACATACGGTGGTTTACCAGTTCGATACCGTATTTGGCGCACGCTTCTTTTTCCAGTGCGTAAGAACCCCATCGGCTTGGCCCTCTAAGGTTGACGATGGTGGTAACACCTAATTTAGACAGTCGCTTGATTTGTCTTGGCGAGGGCTGGTTACAGCGCCAAGCGTTATCACTTAGTCGATTTAGGTTAGTCCAGAAGACTCGGAAGAAGGCATGATCGCCAAAAATAGCGTCCAGATGGACAAGAATTCGTTGTTTTTTACTGGTAATGCCGTTATCGCGCCAAGTTTCTTGCATCGCGATGTATTTTTGCTTAAAAAGGTTTGCCATGAGCACTTCAAAATTAAAATAAGTCGCTATTTTAGTGATAAAGCAAGGCAATGAATAGCGCTAGTCTCTCAGTTTCTTGCACTTGATGGTTTAAATTGCATCAAGAGAGTGCAAATTCGTATGGCGCAGCCATTGGAAATCAATCTTTATGGATAATGTACTTCCGTTAAAGGCGTTACAGGCTTTTGAATCTGCTGGTCGTACCGGTAGTTTTCAGCGCGCAGCGGGTGAGTTGGGTGTTACGCCTTCGGCGATCAGTCATCAGATCAAAAGTTTAGAAGAATATCTAGGCTTTGAGCTGTTTGAGCGCAAAGCTCGTCAGGTGGTGTTAACTCCTTTAGGTGATGCTTACCTAGAAACGGTAGCCCAGTCTTTTTTACAACTGGATATTGCAACTAGCCGCCTGCAGCAAGGTTATGCCACAGGCAAATTAACCGTTGCTATGCCTGCGCTATTGTTGCAGCAGTACGTGATGCCTAAGTTATTTTACTTCACGGAAAAACATCCAGAGCTTGAAATTGAGTTGATCAGTGCTGATGAGGAGTCCGATTATGACGGCGCAGATGTTGCGATTCGATTGGCTCAGGATAGCCGTAAAGATAATGACTTTCTGCTGTCTAGATCGGCAGAATTAACCGCCGTTTGCGCGCCTGAACTGCTCGAGCGTGAATTTATAATGGCTGCACCGCAGCTACTTCAGTGTCGGTTACTCTATTGCCATGATGGCCTGGACTATTGGCGACGCTGGTTCAATATTCAGGGGATTGATTTTTTTCCTGCCCAAGGATCAATGAATTTTTCGACAGAAACGGCAGTTTTACAAGCCGCATTAGAAGGCGTCGGAGTTGCATTGATAGACCTGAGATTTGTGCAGCGAGAGTTGGCGCAAGGCTTATTGATGGCGCCGGTTGATATTAGTCTGCATTTGCCGCAAAACTATTCAGTGACGTTTAGCAGGGCCGCGCAGTTAAAACCCGCAGTGGATGCATTTTACCGTTGGTTAAAGGCCTTGTAGGTATAGTGATCGAGCTTGGAGCTTGGTCGCTAAATTTCGGCAGTATTTTAATAATCTAGGAAAATAAGCGCATACAAAAAAGCCCCGCGTTAGCGAGGCTTTGATGATAAAAGTGGTGCCCAGAGGCGGAATCGAACCACCGACACGAGGATTTTCAACCCCTTGCTAACCCCTTGTAAATAGCGGGTTCCTAATAAAATCAACGGTTTAGGGGTGGCTACAAAACCCCTTAAAGACCTAAAAAAGCCATGAGTGTGGTCAAAGTGTGGACATGATAGTATTTATGTAGCATCTAACATAGATGCCTATAAGTACCTACAAGAGCCTCTTATAGCCAAATAGTCTAATTAAGAAGTAAATTAATGTGTACTTGCCCTTTATATATATCTAATATATTTATGTATATATAGGTTCATATTGGTATATATATGTACGAATTTGTACCTATTGATACATGGGGATTAGGTAATAGGTGTGGTTATGCAATGTATTGTAGAAACATCAACAAAAAATAAGCCTACTTGTGCTTATGATAGGAAACGTATGGAAATTGCGCTAAAATCAGAAAAAAAGCGTCTTCCTAAAGGCCTTTCTATATCTCAAATGCGAGAGTTTATTTTAGCTAGCAAATAAGGAATATTCTGATTCATGGATGATTTTGAGGTTCTATTCTCATCGAAATTTACTACTGAATTTGAATGTTTCCCAATTGACCAACAAGAAAAAATACTCTCTTTTGCTAAAACCTTCCAAGACAATGGCCTTTCTGATTTTAGTATTTATGAAGGAAAAGTTACACCTTCATGGAAGGGTGGCACCATATCCGATAAAAATTACCAATATGCGCTAGATAATGATCTCTGGCATTACCACGTTGGTATTCCTGAATATGAAAAAATTCACGATAAATATAAAACCTCAGACTGGTTATTACACTTTCAATGGCCTAATAGAGGTAATGAAATCTGCTTAGTCGACTTATACTCACATTATACTAGCGGTGGTGAGTTTTACCTGCCGCCAGAGACATATCTTGGTTACGTCGAAGAAGAATAGCCTAGCTAAGCGGATTCAATTCTAGCACTTCACTCAAATGCTCAGGCGCTAAATGCGCATATCTCATGGTCATAGTTAGCGAGCTATGGCCTAAAACCCGTTGTAGAGTCAGTATATTGCCGCCGTTCATCATAAAATGTGATGCGAACGTGTGGCGCAATATGTGTGTGCTCTGGCCCTTTGGTAGTTGCCAGCCTAGCTTATCGATAGTGCGCTTAAAAGTATTAAGCCCGTCTACTATGGGTAGATTTTCTTTAATCATCGCCTCCAGGTCATTCGATATTGGAATGCTGCGATTTTTGCCGCTCTTAGTAGCGCTAAAGTGTACTTTCCCTGCTCTAACCTTATTCGCATTCAGCGTAGATGCTTCGCCCCATCGGGCACCGGTTGCCAAGCACACCCGGGCAATCACTTTTGCATGGCTGGTCGACTGGTCCAGTTCATCAAGTAAGGTTTTAACCCTGTCTGAATCCAAAAAGCCCAGTTCTGGTTCGTCAATTTTTAAGCTGCGGATACCGTCGATTGGGTTAGGGCCGTGGTATTCACCAAGGCGCTTTAACTCGTTAAACATGCCGCGTAAGTAGGCTTGGTCGTGGTTGACCGTGTTGGCGGTGACCGTTTTTAGCCGTTCAGTACGGAAGTTGGCAAAGTCTTTTTGCGTGAATTGGTCGGCGCGTGGGTTGCCCATAATCTCGATAAGGTATTCAAGCTTGCTTAAGCGCTGAGCACCGCTTTTTAGTTGCTGGCCGTGCTGCTCGTACCACAGTTGCGCCAAATCACTTAACCGGCGTTTGTCGGTTTTGGTTTCCCATGGTTCTGGGTTGCTGTGATTCTCGCGAATATAGCGCTCGTATACTGTCGCCTCTGCCCGTGTGGCAAAGGTTTTACGGAATCTGCGCCCATTGCGGCCTGCTGGTCGCACGTCAACGGAATAGCCCTTGTCTGTCTTTTTGATCATATAAACCTCTTGATCTGCACTGAAAATACTGGTTATCTATACAGTATATTCAGTCGTGAGACTTAGAGAAATGGATTATTTAGAGATCATCAAAACGCTATCACCAGAACAGCAACAGCGGCTTATTTGTCGTCTTCGCTTTGTACTTCGCGCAAAATCTGTAGAAGTTCAGCCTCGCGCCCTTCCTGCTTCATCTTGCCAATCAGAATCATAAGCTCGGATTCTTCGGCATTAAGGTCGTTGACCTCCATGAGCAACTCACGCCATGGCGCAAGCTGGGGAATAGCGGCTATTTGTTTGATTTTGTCGATTTTTGGCGCCTTTCTACCTTGGTTGTAGTCTTTTAGTTGGCTGTAGTTGATACCGCTTAACTCACTGATTTTCTTAAGACTTATTCCAGATTCCGCACAAACCACTTTTAATTTTTCTTTGAATTCCATAAAAAACCTTGACGGACGCCCTAGGACGCCTGTATTGTTTTTGCCGAGGCGTCTTAGGACGTCCTAAGCCTGCAAATGTCTACTAAGTCGCTGAGGTTACCACAATGCAAATGAACAATAACCTAACGGTGCATATCGATGCGCCCTATATCTCACTAGATGAATACGCAAAACGCACCGGTCAAACCCGTGAAGCTGTAACAAAACAGTGTCAGCGCGGCAAGTTGCCGATTAAACCACGCGAAAACCGAAACACGCCGTACATGATCAATAACGCCTTGCTAATTAAGCAAGCGCTGAGCGCGGAGTATTAGCCGTGGGTGATCAATTATCGTTGCTGAAAAAATATGTTGAGCAGTTCATTAGTGATCAGCAGGTTGTCATTGATGGATTTGATTACTGGTTATTTATTTCAGCGGAAGATAAAGCGCGTTTAGAGCTTGAAAAGGCACGCCTTTCTGCTTTCAAGAGTGTTTTTGAAATGATTGAACGCCTTGAAGAAGGTCAAGGTCTTTTTGACATGTATATATTCCGTGAATTAGGTATTTAGTCATGTATGGAATCTATGTTGCTGAGCTGCGTTGCCCGTGCTGCAGTGAGGTTTTTAAAGCTCGTGTAAACGAAAAGCCGTGGATTAATGAATGCTTAAAGTGTGAGTCGCATATTTTTGTTGAGCCTAAATTGTTGGGCAAGCCGAACAATCTAAAACTCACGTTTAACTTAACGCTGTTGCCAGGGCGAAAAGAGCAACAGCCGCAACCGCTTAAGGTGGTTGGTTAATGAAAGCTGCTTACATAATTGTATTAAACAAAGGTAGCTGGTCACGGCCTCGGTTATTTTCGCGGTTTGATCGTTTCGGGTCGGTTGTTAAAACTGATTTTTTAAAAAATGCTTATATTTGCCACGATTCTGATGAAGTCGAGCAGATGGCTGAAGCATTGGGTACTGCTCTGACTCGATCTATCGATATTACAATTCATAAGTTGCGTTTTAAGTTATGAGTTTCCCGCAACTAAAAAAAATCGGTTTGCCTGATGAATAGACTACCACCTGAATTAAAAGAATTTATGGCCGCACAAGATGCGGTTTTTTTGGTTCCGCGAAGCGGAATGACTGGCGTGAGCGAAGCGAATGCCCATAGGCTAGTCAAGGCGTCGAAATCTGCGACACGGGAAAACAGTGCAGATTTAGCGGCTGAGCTGGAGATTGAACGCCAGCGATTAGAATCCATTAACCAGCGGCATTTTGTCGCCGTTGGTGGCCTTGAAAATAAAAACAGAATGTTAGCTAAGGCCAGAGAATACCAGCAGCAAGCGAAGGCCTGTGAGTTAAGCCCGTTAGAAAAATCATTTCAGGTTGCAGAACGCGAAGCAGAGCAATTCTACAGCCGTCATGCTGCTGGCTTTGGCAGCTATAAAAAACCTATCGGTAAGCCATTAACAGAAGCAGAAATTCAAAACAGGGTTGACGCAAACAATAAATTCCAATGCTCGTTGACTGAAAACGAACGGGGTCCAGGTCGTTATGCAATTTTAGAAAAACGATGGTGGTCTGGTGAGTTCAGAATTAGAACTCAAGCCGACAAATTGGCCTCGATGCCGGTGCCTGATAATTCAGGTGAGCGAATCAGTAAAACACTATCTATGCGTGGTGCTCGCGCAATCGCTGATTCATGCGAGTTTATGGCGGCAAAACATGGCGGTTATAAAACCTTTTTAACCCTGACTTTTTCAGACGAAGCACGGGAACGGGTGGCTTCTGGTGAAGTTACGATTCAAAAGGAAGTTAAACGCTTTTTTGATGGTTTAAACCGTGTATTTAAGCGCGGCTTTCAGTACACCAACGATAAAGGCGAGCTTGTCAAAGTTGACCCTGTTGACTATCTACCTAAAGACTGGGGCGATAAAACCTTACCTTACTGCTGGGTTGTTGAAATACCCAAAAACAGCGACGGCGAAGACAACCCGCATTTGCATGTTCTTTTAGGTTGGCGTGTTGCCTACAGGCACTTTGACGCTTGGGCTAAACGTGTAGAAAAACTCTGGGGCCAAGGCTTTGCACACTTAGAAAAAATCAAAGAAGCGGAACACGCAGGCGCTTACATGGCAAAAGCGGCGGGTTACCTGAGTAAAGCGCAAGGCGCGGATGATCAAGGCGAAGTGCGGGGTAACCGCTATTGGATATCAAAGCCAAGCCGTGCCGATGGCTGGGAATGTATTAGCCGTAATCAAGCCGGTGAAATGGGCGGTTTGATTCGTGACGTATATCGGTTTATGCAATTCAAGTATGGCCATGTTTTTAAAAAGCGCGCTGAGCTAAGCAAAGAGGCTGCGGAGCTTCGCAAAGCTGCCAAGAATGGCGAAGCGATACCAGAAAAGAAACGGCAATCTGTCGGTAAAGCGTTAACGCAATGTCGGCAATTCATAAAAGAACTACCAGCCAGAGCGACTAAGTACAGCCTTATTTTAAAAGGTGAGCATAACTTAGGCGCCTTTCTAAATTGGGCTGCTCGCCCATACGACAAAAACCACGTACCAAAGCGACTGCATAAAGATGGTGAATTAAAAGCCTACTGGCTGCCTGTCGCTTTTGGCAAACGTCGGGGCTGGCGTTGTGACAATGCGCCAGAATCGATTTATTACCACACACTAAAACAGGAACGAAAACACAATGAAAAACGAATTAGCCGAACTAAAAACGGGCATGGAGTCAATGAAGGCGGAATTAAATCCGTTCTCAAAAGCGAAGCACGCAGAGCAGCTTATGCAGCAGCTCTTGGTGCTTGTTGAAATGATTGTTGATCAGCTGGAGGTGGAACATGGACAAACGAGTTAAATGCCCTGCCTGCGGCGGGGTTGCTTTTGTTCGGGCCAATAAGGTGGGGGATTCTTTTTTAACTTGCCCCCGCTGCGGCCCTTGGAATGGTCGCGGTGCGGCTTATCGTAACTGGTGTGATTCGCTGCCGGCATTACCAGAATTAAGCAAGCCTGAACCTGAGCCGGTGCCAGGTATCGAGCCAGAAAAAATGCCCGCGGCGAATGACGAACAATTACCCGTCGAAAAACAGGACGATTGGCTTAACGAATGGGGTAGCGCATGAATACTGCAGAAAATTTAGAGCAATTCGGAAACGTTCAAGTGCTTGATGCTATGCAGGCCGATGCCGCGAACGATAGCGATGCCGCTGCGGATGCTTACGACGAATTAAACCAACGTGAAAAAAACGGCGGCGGGCCATTGCCGTTTGACCCTGTTATCGCTGAATTATCAACAAAATTCAGTGGTATAGGCTTTGGTATTGCAGCGAACAAGCGCGGCCCACATTGGGCGTTAAACGATGACGATTCGCGTCAATTAGGCGTTGCAATCGCTCAAGTCATTTATAAATACATGCCTGATATGGAAAACCTTGGCCCTGTGGGCAACCTGACAGTTGTATCAGCAATGATTGTCGGGCCGCGCTTTATGCTCGATGCCATGCAAGCAAAAGAGCAGAAAAAAGAGCAGGAGGAAAAGCAAAGTGAATCAGCGCATTAATGATAATTTAGAAGCCGATATCAAAGCATTTTTTGGTGCAACCGGTTCCGGTAAAACTTACTCGATGCTGAAATCAATACCAACTAGCGCCCGTTGCTTGTCGTTTGATCCGGCGGGTTCTGTTACAGGTTCCGGTACGGGTTTTGTAGGTACGGCCAGCCGTACGGAATACATGCAAATGACGCGGCGCGGCGGGAATGTACGGGCGTGTTTTCAAGCAGCTGGTAAAGAAAATTTCGACTGGTGGTGTAAATGGGTGTTCGCACTGGCTGATGCGCGACGGATTGCTTATGTACAGGTGGACGAGCTCAGCGCGGTAACGTCATCGAGTAAAGCGCCTGAGGGCTGGAATAATATTTTAAACCTTGGCCGTAAGTACGGTTTAAAAGTTCGAGCAGGTGCGCAACGTCCACAAGAGATAGATAAAACGTTAATCGGCAACCAAAACGGCATTTGGATTGGGCACCAAGCACGGCGCGGCGATGCGGAATACCTCGCACGGGAAACCGATATTCCAGTTGCTGAAATTCTGGCACTGCGGAAAAACCCGCACTTTGATCACATCATGTATGAGGGTCGAGACAATTACAAAATATTCCAAAAAGCCGCGTAAAGCGGTTTTTTTATGCCCTAAATTCGCTGTTTTCCGTACGTACGTACGTACAGCAATCCGATGGCGCGGCGGGAATTTCTCTGGTTTTCTATTAATCGAATTTTCAAACAAATTATTTTTAAACAGGTGGGAAAAAAAGATGGCTTTGAATAAAACAACTCAGAAGGTTGTTTTGATCAGTATGTTAGTTGCTGCGGGTGTAGTCTGGGCAACAAACAACGTTGATCAAGTGAACGACCTTCTTGGCGACAAAGGCTGGTTCTAATATGCGTCCGATTATTGAATTAAATTCATTCAGTGCGGTCGCTGCCGGTCAAACAGCAAATTTGGTGCTCGATAAAAACGTCAAATATGATCAGATTTATTTGCAAGTGGCGGACGTTGCAGACATCGAGTGGATTAAATTACGACTTAATACCAGCGATATTTTGCCTAGCTTAACGCCTAGCGAAATTTCTGCGATTAATTACCGCAAAGGCAATGTTCCTAAGAATCAAAGCGGCTCTTATATCGCGCTACCGATGCAAATGCTTGATGCGGTTCTTGCTGATTCGCAACGTGTGACAGGTTTGCCGGTTGGTGATACTGACGACTGTATTTTGCAAGTGAAGCTGAAATCCGATGCAACAGCGCCAACGCTGAGCGCATTCGCGGAAGTTTCGCCGTTCACTGGTTCGCGTGGTGTTGTGCGTCTATTTGAGCGTTATACCGTGCCAGCTTCAAGTGCTGGTCTAGTGAACTGGACAAACTTGGAGCGCGGTAGCCGTGTTGCACGTATGTACTTCTCTGGCCCTACTATCGAGCATGTAACGATTAAACGCGATATGACCGAAATTTGGGATTTGGGCAAAGACCAAACACGCATGATTCATGGCGTGTACGGCGCTGATTGTACTGTTGATGATGCCGCCGGTTTTAGCTATGTATTTGATGCGATGCGTGAAGGTTTCCCGATTAAAGATTCGCTAGTAACAAGTAACGGCAATATCAAAGTCGATATTACTGTTGCTGCGGCGGGTACGATTGACGTTTTAGTCGAGCGTTTAACAACGCAATTTGCCACTACGTGGACAGCTGCAACGACAGCGGCGGCGGCCAGTGCTGCGGGTAAATCAAAACGTAAAGTTGGACGGGCGGCGTAACTATGGCGTGGTTTGAATCTGTTGGTGCATGGGTTGAGGACGGCTGGGAATCTGTTAGCGGCGCGGCTGAGGGTGCGTTTCAGTCCGTCACCGATGGCTTTGATAATGTCAAAGAAATGGTCATTGGTGACGATGAAGCCGCCACCGAAGAAGGCGAAGCCGTGCCGAATACTGGCACGGGGTCGACTATCGGCGGGCAGATTAACTGGTCAGCCATTGGCGTGGGTATTTCAGCGCTCGCACTGCTGTCTAAGGTCATTAAATAGTGCCTGCTTTAGCGTGGTATTTAGTCGCGGGCGGCATTGCCGCCTTTGGCTTGGGTGCTGGTGTTAATCAAGCGGGTGACGCTGTGGATGATGTCAGCACTGGCGCTTTAAAGCTGGCGGGTGCTGCGTTACTCGGCGCTGGCGCTTTAGCGATTTATAAAAAGGTGACGTAATGGCAATTGGTGCAGGTTTCTTGTCGGGTTCATCGGGCTGGAGTGTCAGTGCGGGCGATACCAAGGGCGACACATCGAATCAGAACAGCGCTGGCGGCTTTGACTCTGGCACGGTAGTGAGTATCGGTAATGGCATTAATACAAATATGCTGATAGTTGCTGCTGTTGCAGTTGCTGCGATGTTTTTAGTGGGGCGGCGTTAATGGGTTTTAATTTATTTGGTAGTAGTAAGGGTGATGATAATTCGTCATTGACGAATCAAACCGACAACTCGAACCACGAAACACAAACGGCAACCGAGGGCGGCATTGCCGCTGGCGGCGATGTCACCGTAACAGATCATGGTGCCATTGATTCCGCTTTTGAGCTAGCAACTGGCACAACAGATGGCATGTTTGATGTTGTAAATAGCGTAATTAGTCAGGTGTCAGAAAACCAAGAAAATACGCTAATTCAAATGCAAGAAAGTTACGCAAATAGCTTAGGTGTTGTTGAAAGTGCAGCAACGGGCGGCGTTAGCTCAACGAATGAAGCTATTTCTGGTATTGGTAAAATGCTCGTCGTTGCCATCGTTGCATCTATCGGGCTGATTGCATGGGGTAATAAATAATGCGTACAGAAAAAATGTTGCTTGGTGTTGGCGGTGTCACGAATGTGGGCGGTGTGGCAACGTCGGTTAAAGTTGCTGTTGCAGCCGGTGAAATCGAAATTAAAGCCGGTTCAGATACTGCAACTTTACGGCTCGGTGAAACGTTTGTTTTTGATGAAAATCTGTCATCGGTGGGTTTTGAGGTTCGCAACTTGCACGACTCTGAAAACCGAATTGAGTTGCAAATTTTTGAGACCGAAAAAGGCGAGATTAAATCACCCTCGTCCAGCGTTAAAATAAACAACGAACCGACGGTAAACGTTAAATTACCATCGTCTGTTAGAGTTAGAAAATTTGTTTTGGGGGATATTCTTGATCCCACGGTATATGGTGATGGTGTTGAAGTTCCGGCCGACCCTGAGCGTAAGCGAATTATTATAAAGGCTAGAAAAAATATTTTTGCTGAGCATTTGGAAAGTGTAATAGTTTTTGCGAGTCCTGATTACCATGATGGTGAAGGGTTGTTGTTGTGGGCTAACGAATCGTTAGATGTTGAGTATACGGGCAGTGTTTTTCTGCGTGGCGCGTGTGATGTTGATGTCATTGAGTTTCTGTAATCGAAATGCATAAGGCGTTAAAAATTGGTGGTCTATTCGCAACGATTTATACCGTGGGGTACTTAAAAAAAATGCAAACAGTGAATTTAAAATATTTTACGCCGTCTGAGTTCCGTACGTGGTGGCCAAACATGGATGACGACTTGCTGTATCGCTTAGATGCGTTTCGCGAAGAAATCGGACGCGCAATTATTGTTAGCCCTGCGGCTGGCGCACTTGGCCGTCTGGGTTCGGGTAACAGCTATCACAACGTGTTGACGTGGGGTAAAGTCCGCGCCGTTGACGTTATGTTTCCAAATGCCACAGAAGACGATTTAAAAGGCTACTACGCTGTTGCAGTTGAATATTTTGGCGGTGTCGGTGTTTATCCTGACTGGCTACCTTACGCGGGTTTTCACCTCGATAACCGAGACACCAGCGCCACGTGGTCTGGCATCTTAGTTAATGATAAACAGGTTTATCGTGGGGTTTCTGCGGCATGGGCTTAATGGGTAATATTTTCGGTACCGCGAATAAATCGCTTGATGTTATTGATCAGCTGGTAGTCGATAAAGACAAAGCCAACGAGTTGAAAGCTCAATTCTACTTAGCAGAGCTGCAAACAAAAACAATCCCGATTATCGATGGTATCCATAAACTAGGCCGCCAAACGCTGGCATTCGCGCAGATTGGCTTTTACATGTGGGCCGTGCAAAAAGGCGTTGATATTACTCCGGAGCTAGTGGCGGGTGTCTCCGGAGTATCCGGAGCTTATACACTGGCTAAAGGGCGCGGCAAATGAACGAGCTATTGCAATTTGTCGACACAGGCGCAAACCTCGCCACAATCGCGCTATATATCTATGTAACACGCATTGAAAACCGTGTTCGATTTATCGAGCGAGTTTTAAAAATACCGAGGTAGTGTGGTCAAAATGTGGACATTGGATAAAGTAGGGTAGGTATCACTTTAACGGAAGGCCTTTATATTAAAGGGTTAAAGTGGTGCCCAGAGGCGGAATCGAACCACCGACACGAGGATTTTCAATCCTCTGCTCTACCGACTGAGCTATCTGGGCAATGTTTTTGGGAGATGTTCATCCCGTCAACGGAGGCGTATTAAACGGATTTTGCTTTCACTCGTCAATAGTTTTTTTGCTAAATCTTTGATTTTTAATTAAAAAAACCAGAAATTGTTTTATTAGTGTACAGCTTGGAATCTGTTTGCCTGCTCAGTGACCGATTAGCTTGGCCTATAGCTAAAGTGATTATCCCAGCGTACGTGCGAATTAATCCGTTGCTCGGCTAAATGCAGGTTACCGGTTCCGGTTCCTGCAATTGGGCCGACAGGGCTGTTGGCCAAAGCGCAAATATCCATGCTGAGTAATTGCTCCTGCAAGCTGAGCGTATTCATGTCGAATTCACCTAGCCAATGGCCGCGAGGGCTGGTGGCGACGATCGATGTATCCGTACAGGCGATGCTGCCGATATAGCCTTTTACTCGAGGCCAAAAGTCAGGCTCAATCTGAAAGGGCGTTAGCTGGTTGTTATTGAGCTTGAAGAGCAGCGCTGGTGATTGGCTAACATCCAGTTGATATTGTCCTGCAATATAGATATCGCCTTGATTTGAAGCGCACAAATGTCTCAGGCTTACACTGGCTTCTGGTGAGCTAACATAGTTGATCAGTTCTAAGTTGTCGGGGCTGATGCTGGCCAAGCCGCTTTCAACAGACTGTTTATTAAGCACTTCACGTCCGGCTGTTTTTAGGCCTCCAATGGCGACCCAAAGAGTGTTGTTTTTCAGCACCATCTGGTGCGGCCCCAATAGTTCGTAGCCGCGTTGCTCAACAAGAGAAAGCTGATTCGCCGAATTGTTAAATGCAAAACGTAATAGCTGCATGGTCGATTCGGCCGTATCACTGCCGGAAACAATAAGATTATCGCCATGCCACACAGCATGGCCGTTGAGTTTTAATGACGGCTCGACATCATATTGCGTCAGTACTTCACCGCTTAGCGCATTAAACATAACAAGATAGCGTTCTGGGCGGCGGGCAATGGCGACACCGATGGCGCGGCTTGGATGCAATGCAACTTCGTGACCGCGCGCAGGTAACGGGAATTGCCATTCTACGCGGCCAGTGAGGTCGACCGACGAGACACCATAATGGTCTTGGTCAAGCCGGCAGGTGCCAATAACGCTACCAAATGATGATGGTTGCTGATTTGTCGTCGCACGCGCCAGAGGCATTAAACCAACACTTGAAAGCGCTAATGCTTGAATAAAGGATCGTCGTTGCAGTCTCATTGTGATCAGTCTCCATCGAAATTATTGAAGCCGATAAAGATATCCAACTGGCTAGCAAGGTCATGCTCGACGTACTCTGCCAGCTCACTTAGATAGTCGCGATACGCTAATAGTGTTTCTAGCTCAGGTTTTTGTGCTGAAAACTCAAACGCTAGCAGTCGTTTTTGCCAACTGGCAAGCTGTGCATCCTGTTCGGCAAAGTAGTCGAAAAACAACTGCAGTTGTTCAATGAGCCCGAGTTGAATTGGCCAGCTACTGTCTGAGCGCCAACCGGGTGCTAGTTGCCAAATAATACGAGTATCGCGTGCGCTGATCTCCTTGACTTGAGAGTAAGCACTCAGCGCCGTGCCATGAAAGGCATTGACCATTTCAGCGGTTTCAAATTCATATAAGGATTGCAGTTCTAGCAGCTGTTTAGTCTGAACAATCTGATGGTCACTGATAAAGGTTAACCACTGGCAGCGCTGTTCAAGGCTAAAAGAGGCGTTTTTGGCGGCATCAGTGGCAATGTACTCGATTGCAGAAAGCGATTTGACTGCACTGGCCAATTGGTTCGCCGGTAATGCTTGAGGAGATTGTGACAGTGCCTGATTGAGCTGGCCGCGTAGCCGATCTTTTGGGTCAGGCCAGAAAACGTAACTGTATTCTGTTTGCATAAACTCTGCTGCCGGTAGCTGTAAACCCGCAATTTGGTACCAGCTGATGGCGGCTTCTTGCCAGTGCTCAGTGAGTGATTCAGCGCTTGGTGTTGACTGCTGACAGTAGTCGCTGATCGCTGAGTTTAATGATTGCTGGTGGTTTAAAAACTCTGCCAGTCGTTGATTCGCGAGCTCTTCTGCAGAGCTTAGGCTGCAAAGAAAAACAAGGGTCGCGGTGGTGATTTTTTTCATACCGGTGCTATTCCTGTTGGTTACAATAATTAGTGGTTTTTAAAGGCTGCCATATAAGCAGAGCTCGCTTTTATCAGTATTACTGCCATTTTAAAAAGCACTACAGCGATTCTAAAAAGGCTATTAGAGCGGCTCGCTGGCTTTTCGGCAACTGTACAAACTGTTGCTTACTGGCTTCTGCTTCTCCGCCATGCCAAAGAATCGCCTGCTCAATGGTTTCGGCTCGACCATCGTGTAGCAACGCCAATTGGCCGCTGACATCAATGTGGTGGCCCATTCCCCAAAGCGGCGGTGTTCGCCATTCTCGGCCATTGGCCAAAAATTCTTCACGATAATCGGCCAGCGCCTCGCCCATATCATGCAATAACAGATCACTGAATGGGTGAAAGGTTTGCTCTGAAAGCGCTGGTAAGGATGGGTTTTTAGCTGTGGTAAATTCGCTCACGTGGCACTGGCTACAGCCAATGTCGTCGAATAGCCGTTGGCCCAATTTAACCGATTCATCCTCACTATGCCGCTGCATGGGGACGGCCAAGTGGCGAGTGTAAAAAGTGACCGCCGCGAGCACGTCTTGCTGTAATTCCCAAGGTTCACCCTGGCGATTGCCATTGGGCTTTTGCAGGCAGTCGATCTGATGCTGGCTGCAATCATCGTTCGGCATGAGTTCGCTGGTAATGCCAATATCGCCTTTAAAGGCGGCAGCGTTCTGTTGTTCGAGTGTCGGCATGCCCGCTTTCCAACCAAACCGGCCAAGATTACTGGTTTGCTTGCGGATGTCCCAAACATAATTAGCCTTGCCAGAAATGCCGTCGCCATTGGCATCATCAGGGTCGGCATTGGCCAGAATCGCTGCTTCAGGAATCTGTTCTAATAAGCCAAGACCAATCATCTGCGGCGCAATACGGGCAGAGAATTGGGCGTTGTCGGCAAAGGCGCCGTAGTTTAAATCGGTAATGACAAATTCAGGTTGACGCAAACGAATGCTACTACCATCGGGGTAGCTAAAGGTTGAATACTGCCAATGAGTTTTAATTTTGCCTTCATGGGCGACATCAGGAATTGACAGGTCCTGTAACTGGTGGCCGTAAGTCGGTTCTGCTAACGGGCCGTAGAGCTTTTGTTGCGCAATATCCAATTCGCTTTCCGCTTTAACAGAAAGTCGAATAAGCATAGAAATAGCGCTGTCGTTTTCATCATTTGGCGCGTGACCGCGGCCATCGCCGATGTGGCAGCTTTCGCAGCCGTTGGTGTTGAATAGTGGCCCAAGTCCGTCGCGTGCAATGGTCGAGCTGGGCGCAATGACCCACGGATTTCGAAAAAAAGAATTACCAACGCTAAAGTCAACTTTATCCATGAGCGACAAGTTGGCGGCCGGTTGGCTGAATGCTGCGCTGTTCGGTGTTTGCCGAATCGTGGTTTGACCGCCAGTTAACGGCAGTTCCGCCATGCTTGGCTGGGTAAGCCAAAGAGCATTTATAGAGCAAAGTATCAGCAGCGTTCGTGTTGGCTTCATTAAGCACCTAGTGAAAATGGAAAACGCGGGCAAGCCCGCGTTTAAAATATCATCGTTTCAGTATCTGTGCGTTATTTAAAACGGTTTAGTCATAAACCGCGACAGCCATACTGAGTCGGTCAGTTCGATGATTCGCTTTTAAAACTCATGACCTGCGTCATCAGGAGAAAGCTGGTTAATGCCTAACGCTACAGCGACTTTTTCAATAGAAGCAGTTTCGCTGACTAGGTCGTTAATCGCAGCCGTTAGTAGGTTTTTACCCTGAGTGTTGCCTGGGGCAATCAACTGGTCGAAGGCAACACCGGCTTCGGCGCTTTTTACGATATTCGCCAGAGATGTTTCAGTTGCGCTGAACGCAGCATCAGCTTCTTGTACAAGCGCGAACTCGCCTTGACTCAACAGTAAATCACGTAGACCAGGAACCTGCACCATTTCACCGGTTGATGTGGTGTAACGACCGTAGTAGATGTTTTCAACACCCTTGCCGTTGTAGTAATGAGAAATGTGAGTGTTATCAGAGAAGCAATCGTGCTCGTCTTCAGCAGAGTTTGCTGTCAAGGCAACTTTGATACGTTCACCCGCCAATTCACCCAATGCTAATGAACCCATGCCGAACAACATTTTGTTAATGACTTCATCTGCCGGTAGCGAATAAAGTTCCGCGCGGTAGTTGTCATCATCCATGCTCCACTGCTCAACCATGAACTCTAGGTCTTCAACTAACAGGTCTGCAGCAGCGACTAAATATTGGCCGCGACGCTTACAGTTACCATTGGTGCAGTCATCGCCTGTGGCGTAGTCGGTCCAAGCACGTTCACCAGCGCCTGCGCCATTGCCGTTTAGATCTTGACCCCAAAGCAAGAATTCAATTGCGTGATAACCCGTCGCTACGTTGGCTTCTGATCCACCAAACTCATTTAATGCAGCAAGGCTTGAAGGTTTGATCTTGCTGATTTTGATATCGCCGACAACTTTGTTGGCAACAATGTTGGCGCTAGCACCTTCATTGCCTAGCTCAAACTCATAGCTGCTATCGACATAATCGATTAGGCCTTCATCAAGTGGCCAAGCATTAAGTTGACCTTCCCAGTCATCAACAACGGCATTGCCAAAACGAAAAACTTCAGACTGTTGATAAGAAGGGCGAGAGTTTAACCATGCCAGTTTGGCTTCGGCGAAAGCTTGCTCACTCGGGTTTTTAACAAAAGAGGAAACGCTTTGTTGTAGTGCCGTCGCAGTTGCAAGCGCATCGGAGTAGTTGCTGTAAGCGATGTCCGCATAGCCAGTTACTACTTGCTGTTTGTTGATTTCGGCGTTTGCCAGCGTGCCTGCTAATAGCAGTGGTAAAGCAGCGTATTTCATAGTCATTACCTTATAGGGGTGATTAGATGGTACGAATGATAACGGACTATAAGTTAAGACTATATGATAATGATTATCAATTTTATTTTATCTGACTCAGACAAAAGTACTAGTGTGATGTTGCCGCCGACCTTAGGCGTTAGGTCTTTATTCCGTGCTAGGCAGCTGTTGCAGCCAATCTTGTAACTCACCAACAACTGGGCGGCCATGTTGTTCTAAGAATCCGAGCAGGCTTTTAGGTGTACGGTTAACAATATTGTTTTCATTAAAGCCTTGTTGGGTTAAAGCTCCTATTGATCGTTCAAATAAACCGACATCAAGGCTGATATGGGCGTCACTGCCAACACAGACTTTCCAGTCATGCTTATCAATTAAAGAAATCAGTTCTAAACAATGCGGTTCAGAGCCTTTGCGTGAGGCTTTAAATGAGCTGTTGTTAATTTCGAAAACGACGTTGTTATCTTTTGCTGCGCGGATCACTTCTTCTTGATCAATCGGGTAGTTTGGGTTTCCTGGGTGGCCGATAATTTGAACATAGCCGCTTTCTATGGCACGAATCATTGCTTGGGTGTGCGTTTTCTTGTCTTGCGGTTTAAACACGGGCTCATGGAAGCTGGCAATGGCGATATCGAGTTTTTCATCTAAAAAGTCAGAAAGGTCAACATAGCAGTTTGCTTTTTCTGCATGCTTAAAAGGTTCTGGTAAAATATTGGCTTCAATGCCTCTTAACACCGCGATATTTTCAATGACGCGAGGGATAACTTTCATATTCGCAAAGTGCCAGAGATGCGGTGCATCGGGCATGCTCGGTGCGTGGTCAGTAATGGATATCAGTTGCAGCTGATTTTTTTGTGCGTCGCGAATATAGTCATGTACGTTGCTGTAGGCGTGAGTGCTGGCAACGGTGTGGCTGTGGGTGTCGCAGAGAATTTTCATAAACAAGCCTTTGTTGAGAGTAAGAAGTAATGACTGCCGAAGGTTTAAAGTATTTACTTG